>DATNBB010000224.1:0-16190 GCA_035607335.1 Binatia bacterium
GCTGGTGCTAAGCGCATCGAACATCGCCAGCGCGCGCAGCCTGCACACGCTTTTGCGCGGCGGCACTCCTTATGTCGATGGCCGTTTCTCACCGGGCGGCGAAGCGGCGCATCACCGTGAATATACCGCCTCGGAGATCGAAACGTTGGCCCGGGCGGGCGGATTTGGCCAAATTCGAATCCTGACGCGCGACATCGTTTGGAAATCGCTCGACGCACTGATGGCAAGCCTCGCCGCATCCGGCTTCAGCGTCGCGGCGCGTGGCGATACGATCTTTATGACGGCTCGAAAGGAATCCGCTCTGCGCGACCGCTTTCCGGCGAAGCTGTATGATCTTTCGAGCATCCGATCAAGTATGGCGACTGCCAATAGCAATGTGCCGATGCGCATACTCGTGATTTTCGAGACGCTACCGCTTCCGGAGGGCGGCGGCGCCGACCACCGCCTTTTGCAGATCGTCCGATCGCTGCGCGAACAAGGCCACGCCGTTACGTTTCTCGCGCCGCGAACGTCCGGCAATAACGTGCGCAGTTCGACTCTGACGGAAACGGGCGTTGAAGTGCGGCTGGAGGATTCGGAGGTCCTGCGCCTTGAAGGAATCGACATCGTAGGCAAATGGACGCTCCAGGAAGTCCTGCGCGAAGGTCAATTCGACCTTGCGATGATCAGCCTGTGGTTCTGGATGGGCATCAATCTCCCGGAACACTATTTGGACGAGATTCGGCGCATGTCGCCGGCCACCAGAATCGCCATTCTGAGCGACGATTACCATGGCCTACGGGAACAAGGTGGCGCGGAAATATCCGGCCTCTGGTCGGACCGCGAGCGGGCAATTGATTTTACCGAGCGCGAGCTTGAAGCCTATCGGCGCTCCGATCTCGTGATTTCCATTTCCGATTCGGACAGGAAGAAAATCGCGCGCGAGATCGGAAAAGTCCCGATCGAAGTGCTGCCAATGATGATCGAAACTCAGCCTGCAAATATAAATTCCGTCGTCCTGAGCGAAGCGAAGGACCCCTCTTTCTCTTCCATCGATCGCCACCACGTCGCAGACAACGAATTGGCTCGCACCACCACATCCGGCTTCGAACAGCGCGAAGGCATCGTCTATCTCGGACACTATAACAATCCGCCCACTCTCGATGGGCTCGAATGGTACATCCGCGAGGTAGCGCCGCTCGTTCGCCGACAATTGCCGGATTTGAAGCTCTACGTAGTGGGAGCACAGTTGCCCGAGAACTGGTCCACGCCGGATCCAAACGTCATTCGTGTCGGTTTCAGGTCCGACCTTGCGGCAGAGTTTGCGAAATATCGCATCCTGGTGTCGCCGGTGCGCTTCGGTACGGGAATTAAGACAAAGAACCTGCACGCCATTGCGCATGGATTGCCGATTGTGACGAACACGAAAGGAGCCGACGGCGCGAATTTCGTTTCCGGCGAGACGGCGCTCATCGCCGACGATCCGCAGGCATTTGCAGCCGCCGTCGTGAAGCTCTACTCGGATCGCGAGCTGTGGGGAGAGCTTTCGAAGAACAGCCGGGCACATGCCGAAAAACACTTCTCGAAGGCAGCAATGGATGCGGCTCTGCGAGGGATTCTCGATCGCACGCGCATGCTGAAGCCGCAACCTTACGATCCATCCCACGTGTGGTCGATGCGTCTTGTGGAGAAGATGTTCTCGGAAGTGGCCAATTATCAGCCTGCGCGGGATCGGCACGCGATTCGCGTGCTCGCGTACTCGCGCGCAGCCGAAGAGCTGCTCGCACGCGGGAATCGCGCTGAAGCCAGGCGGCAGTTGCGCCATGTGTTTAATTATTTTTCGCATACGGTATCGCGCGGCGTCTTCTTCGGCAGCATGGCGGGCGTTGCGGAAGCAATGGAGCGAACCTACCGTGCGCTTAGCGACAAGAAAGGTGCGGAAGAGTTCCGCCGCGAGGCCAGGCAATTCTCAGCCACTGTTTTTGCCGAGAATGCCATTCCTCCGGCCCGGTCGGCGGAGTTGGCAAGCGCGCCTGCCGCCGTTCCAGAGCTTTCGACTAGGCCAACCGTAATCCGCAACGGGCACAAGAACACAAAGCTCGATTTTTCTGTCGTGCTGCCCACTTACAACCGCGTGGACGTTCTTGCCGATTGTCTGGGCGCCCTCAATCGCCAGTCGTTCTCGCCGCACCGCTTTGAGGTGATCGTGGTCGATGACGGCAGCGTAGACGGCACCGGGGAGCTTTGCGCCAGGCACAAACCGCGTCACGAATTTCACTATCTCCAGCAGAAAAATGGGGGGGCCGGGGCCGCCCGCCGTCTGGGAGTTGAGTGTGCTCGTAGCAAGTATTTGCTCCTGATCAATGACGACACAATAGCCAGCCGCGACCTGCTGGCGCAGCACCTGGAGATGCAGAGGGCGCACGCTGGCGAAAAGATCGCGATTTTAGGGCAATTTAAGTATCCAGAAGCGGCCAAAAAGCGCGCATTAACGTGGTTCTTAAGTAGCCAACCGTTCCTTTTTCCGCAGGTCGGCCTGAAGGCGGGCGTTTACACAAACCATTCATTCTTCATCACTTGTAATATTTCCGTGCGTCGCGATCTCGTCAGCGCTGCCGGGAATTTCGACGCTAATTTCCGCGTGGGCGAAGACACCGAGCTCGGCGTCCGCCTGATACGAAAAGGCTTACAGGTGATTTATGCGCCGGGAATTGAAGCCATTCACGACCATTTGGATTTCCGACTCGCTGACCTTATCGGTCGCGCTCAAGTCTACGGGAAGGTGCTCGTGAAACTCTTTAAGAAGCATCCCGATCTGCTTGCCGACGGCAAGGGGGTGCTCGGCACGCTTGATGCGAAGTCGCTCGGCAAGATCGATTCTTTCATTGCCGAACATGAAGCCGAAATTCCCGCGGCCATGGAAAGCCTCGCAAAGTTCGACTCGATCGATTTCCTTCCGTTCTTTTCCAAAGAACTCGACGGCAAAAATGCGGCAGAGGCGGTGATAGAACTCTTCACGCGTTCGATTCCCGTGGTCTACTGGTATCACCTTTTCAAAAGCTTCCTAGCAGCCAGAGATGCGGAGCTCAACTCGACGCCGGCGTCGGCAAACCGCGATCTGATCGCGGAACGCGCCGACGCATAGCACATCGGTTCGACTCCGCGTTGACAGTATTCGCACCCGCATCATACACTCGGCGTGAACAATTAAGCTGGCTAATGGCAGAGACCTCTCGGAATCTGTGAATGCGTCCGAGGCAAGGAAGGCCGTGCAAATCGGCCACGGTCCCGCCACTGTGATCGGCCAGCGCCGCGAATCCACTGGCTGCGCGAATGCGGCTGGGAAGGCCCAATAAGGGGGCGCGGCGCTTATGTTTTCGGCGCGTGGCAGTTTGCGCGGCCGGAGAGGCCGAAAGTCAGGATAACTGCCTAGCCAGAGCAAGCCCACTCTTCGCGAGAGAGAGTGCGCCGAGGCCTCGCCATCATTCCGCGAGGCTTTTGTATTTTTGGAGAGACTTTCGATGCGGAAGCGGCTGATCATGCTGGCGACGCTGGTCCTGGGACTGTGCGTGCGGACGGCTTTCGCGATTCCCACACCTCACCCCCCCAACACACAAGCCGAACGGCAGGTAACAGACGAGGTCGGGCGGCACATGATCATCTCGGCCGCTATCCGAAGAATCGTCTCGCTTGCGCCGAATCTCACTGAGATCGTCTATGCGCTTGGCGCTGGTGATCGACTCGTTGGCGACACGAATCTATGTGATACGCCGCCGGAGGCCAAATCGAAACCACACGTCGGGAATCCGCAGGACCCGAGCCTTGAGGCAATCGTCGCCCTGCATCCCGATCTTGTTCTCGCCACAGGTTCGATCAACGTTCCTCAAACGGCGGATACGCTGCTGAAGCTCGGCCTACCGGTCTACACGACGTATCCACATACAGTTCGGCAAATGCTGGATTCGATTACGGAAATCGGTAGCCTGATTGGTAGTGCTTCGCAAAGCGAGATGCTGAAGACTAGTTTGCGCGCGCGGCTCGATGCGCTGCAAGCAAAGCTTGGTGAACGACCGCTCGCCCATGTCCTTTTTCTTGTTGGGGATTCACCTCCGATATCGATCGGCACAAATACGTTTATCGCGGATGCGTTACGTTGGGCGGGGGCCGAATCAGTGCTTGTGACAGACCAAAATTGGCCGCAACCAAGTTTTGAGGAAATTCTCAGAATTCAGCCCGATTACATCGTGGTAACGGCCGATTACCCAGGAGATACGAGCCAGGCGGATGATCTGCGCTCGAGTCCACAGTGGAAAGGCCTGATGGCAGTGAAGCTCGGGCGAATTGTGACGGTGAGCGATAAATTCGACCGGCCTTCGCCGGGATTGGTTGATGCGATCGAACAGCTTGCGCACGCATTGCATCCGGAGGCATTTCTGCCGGCGGTGAATCAGTGAAGCCGCTTACGCCGCGTCGAGTGCTCGCGATTTGCGGTGCGCTACTGGTTCTGCTTTTCATCGTGGTGGTGATTTCGCTGCGGATGGGTGCGTATCCAATCACCGTTCCGGAAATCGTGACCACGCTTTTCAAGCGCGTGGCCGGGCGAACGGATCAGATCCCCTCCGCGTTTCTGCTCGTCGTGTTTGGATTGAGGCTCCCGCGCATCGCCCTCGGAATCATCGTAGGAGCTGCTCTGTCCACGGCCGGCGCCGGATTTCAAGCACTGCTGCGGAATCCTCTGGCCGACCCTTACGTGCTCGGCGTTTCGAGCGGAGCAGCTTTAGGCGCGATCATGAGCCTGATTTTCACGCCGCATGTCGCAGGCGCGATTCAGATCGCTTCGTTTGTGGGCGCGGGGATCACGATCGCGATCGTATTTTTGCTTGGGCGGCGCGGAGGGCAACTCGACGCCGCAACGCTGCTGCTGGCGGGCATCATCATGACATCGTTTCTTTCAGCTGTGATCATGTTTCTGATGACGACGCTCAGCGGGCGCGACCTGCGGGGAATAGCATTCTGGGTGATGGGCGATCTACAAACGCCGCCGGTGATCGGCCTGAAATGGCTGTTTCTCGTGCTAATCATCGCAGCGGGATGCATCTATACGACAACGTCTGACTTAAATCTGATTTTGACTGGCGAACAGGAGGCGCGTCACCTTGGCGTGAACGTTCGCCGCGTGAAACTCGTCGTTTATGTCGCGTCTTCGATACTTACAGGACTCGCGGTTTCGGTGAGCGGTTCGATTGGTTACGTAGGATTGCTTGTGCCGCACGTGATGCGAATGCTCTTCGGGACGGATTATCGTCTCCTTGTGCCAACATCGGCGATCGGCGGCGCAATTTTGATCGTCGTTGCGGATATGCTCGCACGCACCGTGCTTGGTACGACTGAAATCCCCGTGGGCGCGATGACCGCTCTCGCGGGCGCGCCCGTTTTTATCTATTTAATGCGGCGGAGGGTGCGTTGAGCGCTTCTTCCATGGGCGCTTCTACGTCGGCTGAAGTTGAGGCCGCCGTTCGTCTTCGCGTAGAACAGGTAAGCTATGCGTATTCCGTGACGGATCGTTCGGCACCGGAATTTATGCTTGGCCCGGTGAGCTTCGAAGGAGGGCGGCACGACCTCGTCGCGGTTCTTGGTCCCAATGCGAGCGGAAAATCAACGCTGCTGAGATTGCTTGCGGGCATTATGAAACCATTGGCCGGTCGAGTTGAAGTAGATGGAGCGGAAATCACATCACTCGATCCGAAGGTCCGCGCACAGAAAGTGGCTCTCGTGCAACAAGAGAGCCAACTCTTATTCCCACTGCGCGTTTGGGAGTTCGTGTTGCAGGGACGCTATCCTTACGGCCGCCGGTTGCGTTTCGAGTCCCAGCAGGATTGCGTGATGGCAACGAATGCACTGGCGCAGGTTGGCGCGGCATCGTTTCGGGATTACTGGATGGAAGAGTTGTCCGGCGGGCAAAAGCAGCGCGTGATCCTAGCGCGTGCGATGGCACAGCAGCCCTCATTGTTGTTGCTGGATGAACCGACGCAACATTTGGATATCGGTGGAAAAATTGAATTGCTCAGACGGCTGCGGCGTCTGGCTGATGAGAACCGTCACACCGTACTTGTCGTAACACATGAGCTTGATTTGGCGGCGGAATTTGCCGATCAAATCGTGCTGCTACACAAAGGCAAGTGCCTGCGCACGGGGACGCCTGCTGAAGTCTATGACCGGGCACTTTTGGAAGAGATTTTCGAGGTGCCGCTCGAAATTGAAGTAAGGCCAAATGGGCGGCCGCGAGTGTCGTTGCGATCGAATTACTGATCGCGCCGAGTTTCGTAAAAGCACAGAAAGTGGCACGGGAAGATCCGTGCCGCGAGCGGCGCTGAAAAGGCGCTGTCCACAATCATCCGAGACTCCGCGCCCGGGAAGACGGTGCAAATCCGTCGCCGCCGCGCGACTGTAAGGCGAAAAAATATTCGGCTCGTGTCACTGACGTGCCGGTGAATCTCCCCGATTCGCCGATCCGTTGGGAAGGCCGTGCCGCAGCATCGCTTCGCCAAGCCAGGAGACCGACGGAGTCTCAGCCCTAACGATTGCGCATGTCGCGCAACTCGATAGGGACAACCTTCAACTCCCGCGCGAGAGGGAGGGAGGAATTACATGAAAACTTCACGCCGTCTTGCATTTTCCACAGTATTTCTGTTTGCAACAGTTCTATTCCTCGGCACGACCGCTTCGGCCCAATCAAGCGCTTCGATCACCGGAACGGTTACCGATCCAGGCGGAGCCGCCGTGGCAAACGCGGAGGTCACGCTCTTAAATACTGTGGCCGCCGTAACAAGCACGCGCTCTGACGCGCACGGCACTTACAAGTTTTCGGGGCTGACGAATGGAACGTATCGCGTGGTCGCCAATGCGCCGGGCTTCACAAATCTTTCGAGTGACATCACACTCGCCGAGAATCAGAGCGCTAAACTCGATCTGCAGCTAAAACTGAGCGCCGCACAGCAGCAGGTGGTCGTTTCGGCGTCCCTCGGAGGTTCACTTGCGCCTGAAACGGGCTCTTCCGTCACGGTAATCAGCAAGAATGAAATTCAAAACCAGGGCGTGACGGCACTTTCCGATGCCATGCGCGATGTTCCTGGCATGGAAGTCGATCGGACCGGAGAAATGGGTGCAGTCACAAGCGCCTTCGTTCGCGGAGGCAGCTCCAATTACAACCTGGTCTTGCTCGACGGAATTCCTCTCAATGATTTTGGCGGCGCCTTCGATCTTTCCACGCTTCCAGCGCAGGGCGTCGATCACGTGGAAATACTGCGCGGGCCGCAAAGTGCGCTTTACGGATCGAATGCTATCTCCGGCGTCATCGATGTCGTGACGACCAGCGGCAATGGCTCGCCGCAGTTCAGCTTTGAAGGCGAAGGCGGCAGTTATGATTCGTACTTGTTGAATGCAGGAGGTTCCGGCCGTACAGGCGGTCTTGGCTGGGCCTTTAATCTCGGACGCTACAGCACGCAAGGGCCGGTTGCAGACGACACGTTCTGGAACCAGACTTCGTTCCTCAGCTTGAACTATTCGCACAGTGATCGCAGGCAATTCGTCTTCCACTTTTTTGGCGATTCCAGTGCGGCTTTGAACCCGGGACCCTATGGTTCCGATCCCGACGGACTCTATCCGGGAATCGGTAACGACACGTCGCAGCAGAAACGCGAACTCTTCGGATATCAGGCCGGCTACACAGAGCAAATCTCGCATCGGGTGCGTCAGGTCAGCAGCGTTAGCATTTCGACGGATCGATACTCCTTTCCGTCGCCGTTTGGCGATTCTTTCACGAACAACCTGAACCTCACCGCTAACACGCGCAGTGAGATCGCGATCACTGACAGCGACACACTCGTGGCCGGATTTGAATACAACCGCGAGTCGTACAAGGACACGTACGTAACAGATGCGTCCGCTGTTCCCTTCACATTGCCGCGCAACAGCTTCGCTTTTTTTACTGAGAATCGGCTGGATCTTGCAAGCCGCTGGTTTCTAAGTATGGGGTTGCGCGTTGACAATATCCGAACCGGCCGATTGCCTGCCGACGAAATTGACGCAGGCCGTCCCGATATACCCGCCGCGTCGATCACAAAAGCGAATCCGCGCGTTTCGCTGGCATATCTGGCCCACAACGCCGGCGATACCAATTTGATTGGCACTACACGAATTCATTCCAGCTTCGGCACTGGAATTCGTCCGCCCGATGGCTTCGAACTCGGATTTACGAACAACCCTAAACTCAAGCCTGAGCAAAGCATCAGCGTTGACGCAGGAGTCGAGCAGCATTTCTTCTCCGGCCGCGCCTCGCTTGACATCACCTACTTCTACAATCGCTTCAAAGACCAGATCGTCACACTTGGGAACGCGTTCTCGGGTCCGAACTCCTTTGATTCCGAGAATATTGCGAACTCGCGGGCCTATGGGGTTGAAACGAGCCTTCGACTTCAGCCGATTCGTTCGCTGCAAGTCACAGCCGAATACACGTGGCTCAATACGGCATATCTCGCGCTCGATGGATTTAGCACAGTGCAACCTCCGTTTGTGGTTGGAGACCCTTTTCTTCGCCAACCACGTAGTTCCGCAGCCTACAACATCACATGGACGCACGGGCGTCTCACGCTTAATACGAATGCGTCAATCCGTGGGGCGACGCTCGACCTCGAACCGAATTTCGGAACATTCGCCTGCCAGCTTAGTCTACCGTGCCTGTTCCGCAATGCAGGTTACGTGGAAACTAATGCAGGCTTCACAATCAAACTGCCGCTCGGTGCGGAATTGTTCGGCCATGTGAACAACTTTGCGAACCAGAAATATGAGGAATCGTATGGCTTTCCGGCGTTGCACGTAAATTTTATGGCTGGCCTTCGGCTGAACCTATCCGACAGATCGAATCGTTAGCGAATCTCCGTCTATCTTTCGATCTGAGAGGTCGAGCAACCTGCTCTGCCTTTTCTCGCGGAAGAGTAGGGCGGAAAAAACGACAAGCAACGTGCAGGCACATGCCATCCAGAGCGGTGCGGCCAGTCCATATTTTTCGGCAGCCGCACCTCCCAAAGTAGGAGCTAATGCACCGCCGAGAATTTCGCCGACGAGCGTCGTCATACCTATTGCGGTAGCGATGAATTGCGGAGGTACGCTTTCGGCCGGCATCAGCACCACAACGAGCGCGGCCATTGCCTGGCCACCTTGCGTGAGGAAGAGGATTGCTGCGAGGAGCCATAGATGAGAGTAGAGCCTGGGCACGCAAAGAACTGCTGGGAGGATCGCTGAAAGAAGCGCGGAAATTAATAGCGCCAACTTGCGGCCCATGCGATCGGAAAGCGCCGGAAAGAGCAAACCGATAAAAAAGCTGCCCAGACCAGCAGCGCCCAGGAGAAAGCCGGCCGTCGTTCCTGGTTGATGTGCGGCCTGAGTGATGTAAAGGGGCGCGAACACATTCTGCAGGAATAGCCATCCCATGAATCCGGCGGCGCCCACGCAGCAGAGCCAGACGTTGGGGAACTTCAAAATGGACAGGTAACTGGCGGGCGATATCGCGCGGTGGTCGCCACCGCCGTCGGCCGCGTGCTCAGGCTCGCGTACAAACTTCCACAACAAAAATGCCATCAGCAATCCAGGTGCGCCTGCGATGAAAAAGCTCCAGCGCCAGCCCAGATGAGCGGCGATTTGCGTAGTGAGGATCGGTGCAACAAAAAGGCCAATTAGGGCAGCAGCGCTGACGACGATGCCCACGTTGCGTCCGCGGTGCTTCAGGTCTGACGTCTCTTCGTTAATGGCGTTGATTACCGTCCAGCATGGCCCTTCCGCTGCTCCCATGAGCGCGCGAATGAGGAGGAGTTCCTCAAAACTGCGCGCCACGCCCGAAAGCCACGAAAGAAGCGAAAAGATCAGGACGCCGGGAATCAGGACCGTTCGGCGTCCAAACCGGTCGGAAACGGCACCAAAAACAAGCGACGACAATGCCCACGATGCGGCGACAACCGAGGCAAGAAAACCGATCTGCGCCTCGGAGAGGTGAAGCTCCGGCGCAAAATAGGGTGCGAGATACAGCTGGGACATGCGGTCGAGGAAGACCGTGCCCCAAGTGAAAAAGAGTATGATGACAACCGTATTTTTGTATCTCTCCGACCGACGGGTGTTCACGAGGCCCGTGCTCCCATGCGCGATATTCGCGCGTGCAAATTCTCGCCGAACGTGGCCGAGACTCTATTCCAATGGCCGCAGGACGGTCAACACATGATTCGCTCGCACGAATGTTATAATCCGTATCTTATGGCTCGAACGGTCGAAGAGACGGCGCACATTGCACCCGACGTGATAGCCCGCTACGAGGCAGTTATCGGGCTTGAGGTACACGCGCAACTCAGTACATTGACGAAGGCTTTCTGCGGCTGCTCCACGAAGTTCGGTGCAGATCCCAATTCAAATACGTGCCCCGTGTGCCTTGGTCTTCCCGGCGCACTGCCGGTATTGAATAAAAAGGCGCTCGCGCTCGCATGCCGCGCTTCCCTGGCACTGGGATGCACGCTTCAGCGGCGGTCGATCTTCGCGCGGAAGAATTATTTCTATCCCGACCTGCCCAAGGGGTATCAGATTTCCATGTACGAACTGCCGCTGGCGACCGCAGGCGAACTGGAGATTATTGTCGAAGGCACATCGAAACGTATCGGCATCACTCGCCTTCACATGGAAGATGATGCGGGCAAAAGCCTGCACGAGGGATTTCCGGATTCGGACGCGTGGAGCTACATCGACTTTAACCGCTGCGGTGTGCCGCTGATCGAGATTGTTTCTGAACCTGACCTGCGTACGCCCGCCGAAGCTTACGCGTATCTTAATACCCTCAAGCAGATTCTTGAATACACGGAGGCAAGCGACTGCAACATGGAAGAGGGATCGCTGCGTTGCGATGCGAACGTCAGCGTCCGGCTGCGGGGCGCGGACAAGTTCGGTACTAAGGCGGAAGTGAAGAATTTGAACTCGTTTCGATATTTGACCCATGCGCTTGAGTATGAAATCGAGCGGCAAATAGGGCTGATCGAATCCGGCGGTAAGGTTGCGCAGGAAACGCGTCTGTGGAACGTGGCGGCTGGGCGTACCGAACCGATGCGTTCAAAGGAATTCGCGCACGATTATCGGTATTTCCCCGATCCGGATCTTTTGCCCATCGTGCTGAGTGATCGCGAAATCGAAGATGTACGCACAGCGATGCCGGAATTGCCGGCAGTGAAGGTCGCACGGTTTTTGCGCGAATATGGGGTAAGTGCGTACGATGCGGGCGTTCTCACGGCAACGCGCGCACTCGGAGATTATTTCGAGGCATGTGTGAAAGCAGGCGCTCCGGCGAAGTCGGCAGCCAACTGGATTTCGGTAGAGCTACTGCGGCGTTTGAATGACGCGGGCCAGGAGATCGCCTCGTGTCCAGTCAATCCCGCCGCTTTGGCTGAATTGCTCGCGAAGGTAGAAAAAGGCGATATTACGGCAGCTAGCGGCAAGAAAGTTTTCGCGAAGATGTTTGAGACAGGTAAGAGTGCGGCGGAGATCATCGCCGCCGAAGGTCTGGCTCAAATCACGGATAGCGGCGCCATCGAGAAGGCTGCGCGCGATGTGATCGCGAAGAATCCGGACAACGTTGCGAAATATCGTGCGGGAAACGAAGGCGTATTCAAGTTTTTCGTCGGGCAAGTGATGCGCGAAACGCGCGGACAGGCGAATCCGCAGGCTGTGAATGAAATTTTGAAGCGGCTGCTCGCGTAAAGAGTAGTGAGGAATGACAAAGATGCCAAAACAAGGTGAACCGGCGCCGAATTTCCGCAGTACGGCTGACGATGGCCGAACTGTGTCGCTTGGCGATTATGCCGGGAAAAACGTGATCCTTTATTTCTATCCAAAAGCCAATACTCCCGGTTGCACAAACGAAGCGACGGAATTTCGCGACCGTATTTCGACATTTGAGAAGCTGAATACGGCGATCATCGGTTGCAGCGGCGATTCCACCGAGGCGCAGACAAGATTCAAGAAGAAGTACAATCTGAACTTTCCTCTACTGGCCGACACCGAACACAAAGTAATCGACGCCTATGACGCCGCCCGTATGAAGAGCTTCCTGGGCAAGAGCTTCCTTGGGATCGCACGAATCACCTACTGGATCGGCCCTGATGCAGTGATTCGTCGCGTCTGGGAAAAAGTGACAGCGAAAGGGCACGCAGCGGAAGTTCTTGCCGCGGTCGAACAAGGCTGAGAACGCGCGATTTTACAGGCTGGCAGTGAAAGAATCGCCTGCCTGCTCAATTAGTGCGTTGTCAATCAGACGTGTTGCACCAACTTTGGCGGCGAGCACGGCGAAGCAACTCCCGCACAAGTTCATTACTTTGTCAAAGTTTTCCGCATCGACGATGTCGGCATAGTCCAATACGACGGCCGACTCGCTCGCGAGTACCGCCTGTATTGTCGCTAATAGCTGCCCGATATTGCGTTCGCCGCGATCGATCTGCTCACGCAAAGCTACGAGTGAGCAATAGAGAATTGTCGCAGCGCGGCGATCGTCACCTTTGAGATATACATTTCGCGAGGAAAGCGCTAAACCGTCAGCTTCCCGGACGATGGGACATGTGACGATCTGCGTGTCGAGATCGAGGTCGCGAGCCATCCGGCGAATCAATGCTTGCTGCTGCGCGTCTTTTCGGCCAAAAAACGCTAAGCTCGGCTGAACGATTTCAAATAATTTCAGCACTACGGTAGCGACGCCGCGAAAATGCCCAGGCCGCGAACGCCCCTCCAATCGGTCACCTATCCCGTTCACGGAGACTGCTGTCGAAAAACCTTTGGGATACATCTCGTCAGCCGATGGTGCAAAAATATAGTCCACGCCAAGATTTTCAAGGGCAGCGCAGTCGGTTTCAAAAGGGCGCGGATATTTTGCAAGATCCTCGGAAGGACCAAATTGCGTGGGATTAACGAAAATCGATACAACCACGGGAGAGCACCGGCTTTTCGCTTCGCGCACGAGCGAAAGATGCCCTTCGTGAATGGCGCCCATCGTCGGCACAAAGCCCACAACGTGCTCGCGACCACGGGCAGCGCGGGAAATCTGCTTCATCCATTCAATCGTACGGACGATTTCCATCGTGTCTGCGTCAGGCGGTCGCCTGCGCCGCAAGTTCGCGATGATAATAGATCAAGTCAGTAGAGAGAGCTTTCAGCCCAAGCTGGCGGAGCATCGTCGCCACTTGTCCGCGATGGTAGGTGCCGTGGTTTGCCACGTGCTGCAGCATCGGTCCGAGCGGCCCCGATTGCGGCGTCCCGTTCGTCATTTTGTAATGAAGGTCGCGTGAAAGAGTTTCCGGCGTCAGGCGCGAGACGAAATCGATCAATGAGCGATCCATTTCGATTAGCTTGCCGCGAATGGATTCGAATGTTGGGAAATCAGCCGGCGCCGGGAGGGTGGAAGGCACGCGCGAGTTCCAGCGCTCGAACCAAATGAACTCGGCGCCGTAAATATGCGCCAGCGTGTCGCGGACAGATACAAAGCTCGATTTCAAATCTTGTACGAATTGTTCGGGTGTGAGCGCGGAGCAAGCTTCCAGCGTCCGACGGTTCGCCCACGCGTTGTATTCGTAAAGTATACGAAAATCGGCAGCATCCATAGCTCTTTCTCTCCAGCGAAGGATCAGTGCTGTGTTCGCACAGGCGATTCTGCTTGCAACGCAGCAGCCGCATGATACGACTCTGCGTCAGTTGGGAATCTTCCGCCGCGCACGTCGTCGCAATAGGCCGTTACGGCTTGCGAAATTATGCCGGAAAGATCGGCGTACCGGCGCGCGAACTTCGGCACGCGGCCTGGCGTGAGTCCGAGCAGATCGTGCAGTACCAGAATCTGCCCATCGCAATCGGGCCCGGCGCCAATGCCGATCGTTGGAATGCGTAGTTTCCCTGTGATTTGCGCGGCCAATTCGCGCGGAATCGATTCGAGCACGACCGAAAACGCACCCGCACTCTCCGCAGCGCGCGCGTCGCGCTCGATTTGCCGCGACGCTTCGGTAGACTTGCCCTGCACGTGAAAACCGCCCATGGCGTGGATCGATTGAGGCGTGAGGCCCACATGGCCCATCACCGGTATTTCGGCTTCCACGAGGCGTGCGATCAACTCGATGCGGCGCTCGCCACCCTCCAGTTTCACAGCTTCCGCACCGCCCTCTTTTACGAGCCTGATGGCATTGCGCACGGAATCTTCGACCGAAACGTGGAAACTTCCATAGGGCATGTCTGCAACCAGTAGCGCGCGCTTTACGCCGCGCCGCACGGCGCGAACATGGTGCAGCATATCTTCGATCGTCACGGGCAGAGTGCTGTCATATCCCAGGACAGCCATGCCGACCGAGTCGCCAACGAGAACCACGTCAATGCCGGCATCGTCCACGAGGCGCGCAGTGGGACTATCGTAAGCGGTTAAGCAAGTAATCTTGCGATTTGGGCGGAGAGAGCCATCCGCAGAAAACGATTTTCGAGAGAGAATCTCGGGCACGGTGACTTTGCCATCGCCCGAAAGGGGTGCAACGCTCATGTTGGCCTCCGGTGCCGCTCCCAAGCAACAGGATGCAGCCCGATAGAATTATGTTATCAAAACCGCCGAAACCACCGCAAAATAATATAATAACTGCAGCTTACGCGCCCCCGCAGAAGGACAAGGCCATGCCCTACGTCGTCGGGCTTTTCATATTTGCGCTGATTCTCTACGGCATCTACAAAGCTATCACCGGCGACCGCTATTCCGAAATGACGGACCAGGAGTATGAAACCGAAGCGCGGCACGCGTCACAGTTAGCGCCTGTCTTAATAGGGCTGCAAAAAATTGTGGATGCGAATCACCACGTAGAGTACGTCGAGGAACAACAACAGAGCATTGAGGCGGACACCGCCGAATCCGGCGACCGACCAAGACCAGGACCAATTTCTCGCGATCCGAATTTCAAGATTTCGCAGTGACCGCGCCGTCAGGCGTGCGCTACTCCTTCAGGCACTTGCGGTTCAACTACTCCGCGCCAGCCGACCGGCCTGCCGCGCACAGCTTCCTTGAGCGAACGGAAAAGCACTACATACATCATTTGGCGGTAATAAAAGCGCTGGATGATCAGCGGCGCAAGCAACGTCCAATCCTCGCCCTTTTCCAAAGCGAAGGCGACTACGCACGTGAAAAGGTCAATTACCATGAAGAGCGCGAAGAAAATAAGCGAGCGCTCAACGTCCTGAGATGTCCAAAGCTGCGGCAGGGCTGCGATTCGCAATTGCGCCAGGCCCCACAGCGCGAGCGATAGCAGGAAAAGAAAATCGATGATCGGCGAAACCATCGGCAACACAATCTGAAACAGAAAAATATTGGGAATCGCCACCCAACCAAGCGTGCCATAGCGCGGCTTGGCCGTCGTGTCGCGATGCTTCCACACGGCTTGAAGCGTGCCAAACGTCCACCGAAACCTCTGCCGGATCAGCGTTTCGACTGTGTCCGGCACTTCCGTGCGCCCGATGGCATCTTCGTCGTAAAGAATCTTCCATCCATTGCGGCGAATCGTGAGCGTGAGATCGGTATCTTCCGCAACGGTATCGCCCGAGAACCCACCGCTTTCGCGGAGCAACTCTGCACGCCACGCTCCCGCCGCTCCCGGCACGACCGGTATGCAATTCAGCAAATCGAACGCCCGCTTTTCCAAATTCTGGCTCGTGATGTATTCGAGCGCCTGCCAGCGCGTGATCCAGCTGTTGCGATTGATTACTTTTACGTTGCCTGCCACCGCCCCAACTTTCGGGTCGGCGAAATGGCGGACCAGCCGCGGAATCGCTTCGGGATCAACAATCGTATCGGCATCAATTGAAACGATGATTTCGCCGCCGGCCACCGCTAACCCGTGGTTCAGTGCGGCGGGCTTGCCATGGTTCTGCTGCGTGAGCAGACGAACGCGAGGGTCGGCGCTGAAATTCTTTCGTACTAGTTCCGCTGTACGATCGGTGGAACCATCGTCCACAACGAGCACTTCGAGGCGCGGATACCCAGATGAAAGCGCGGCACGAACCGTATGAACGATCACGCTCTCTTCGTTGTACGCAGGAATCAATACAGTGGCGGACGGCTGATAGTCCGGATGCTCCGGCGGCGACGGGCGGAATTTTTCAGCCAGAGCCAGTAG
>DATNBB010000245.1:0-7869 GCA_035607335.1 Binatia bacterium
AGAAGTATGCGATCACGATCAACGCGAGGATCGCATTGTAGGCCAGCCGCCGCAGCTCCCAATAGCGGATGGCATCGGTGAGAGACTCCTTCAGCGTCTGTGAATCCATATTTTTCTTTTACTTGTGTGCTTCTAACTCAAGCTCAGGATCGGTTGCGACAGCAGCATCCTCCGCTTTCTTCGTTTCTGCAACTTCCTTTGCGACGGAGGGTACGCTCGAATCCTGCTCGAGCAAATCGGCGAGTTGGAGCCGCATGTTGCCCGCGTTCGTCGCGTAAGAAAGGCCGGTATCGATATCGATGACCCCCGCACGAATCAGTTTCTCGATTTCATCGTCGAAACATTGCATGCCTTCGTTCGAACCGTCGCGCATGGCATCGAGCAGGGATTTGCCCTCCGATTCGCCCTTTTGCACGTATTCGCGTGTCCGCAGCGTTGACTTGAGTATTTCGAAAACGGCCGCGCGCCCACTACCATCGCGTCTGCGCAAGAGCCGTTGCGACACGATGAAACGAAAACTTTTTGACAGGCGCATGCGGACAGCCGCCTGATCGCTGAGGGAGAATGAACCGATGATGCGCTCGACAGTCTTCGAGGCATCGATCGTATGGAGGGTGGAATATACGAGGTGCCCGGTTTCCGCGGCCTCGAGCGCCACTTCGATGGTCTCGCGGTCGCGCATCTCGCCCACCAGAATCAGCTTCGGTGCCTGCCGCAGCGCAGCACGCAGGGCCAGCGCAAAATTCGGCGTATCCGTGTGCAGTTCGCGCTGATGTATAGTGGCTTTTTTGTGTGAGTGAAGAAATTCGATGGGGTCTTCAATCGTGATAATGTGGCAGGCCTTTTCTTCATTAATCTTGTTCACGAAAGCGGCGAGCGTCGATGACTTCCCGCTGCCTGTCGGTCCTGTGACGAGCACAATGCCGGGCCGCAATTCGGCCGCTTCGGCAAGTTGCGCAGGAATCTTCAGCGACTGAAAATCCGGTACGTTGCTCGCGATAACCCGCATCACGATTGCGCAGCTGCCCCGTTGCGTGAAGATGTTCACGCGAAATCGAGAAATCTTCGGCAGGCTATACGAAAGGTCGCACGACCCTTCATTCTTCAGCTTTTCCACAGCGTGATTGTTCCGCCCGATCAGGTCGGCCGCAATACGCGCCGTATCTTCAGCATTAAGAATTCCTACGCCGGTGATCTTGAGCTGCATCAGCTGCCCGCTCACCTCCACCTGCGGCGCACGGCCGGGTGAAAAGATCAAGTCGCTGGTGTTTTTGGCTGCGCGCAGCATGGTCGCGATCAAATTTGCAGTAGGAACGGGCGTCTTGGCGTCGGTCGCCACGCCGGTAGTCGGCATATCCATCGCTAGTTCTCCTGGGCTCATGCGGGGCGATCACTGTGACGCGTTTACCGGAGGGCTAATGCGAGGGAGGTGCTCTGCCGGATCGATGTGCCCCAAAGTATGGTGTCCCGAAATAGGTTACGACGGGAGACAGGGTAGGAGTCTTGCGAATACGTCTGGCGTGCCCATCGCGGCAATAGGCGCTCTAGCCGGTCCGGTACTTCGCACGCAAAATTACAGCGTTGTCCATTCGCTACTTGCTTCCATTCGGATGCCCTTAGGGAGTACGATGTCGTGAATGGCGCCAGGATTCTGAAGGGTGCCTTCGGCGGTACGCGATGCGACGGTTGGGCCGGTCAACGCCATGCGTCATTGCGATTTTTGCATGTGCCGTCTGTGTGTCTGCGCAGTCAGCTTCAGTTTCTTCCCCGAATAATACATCAGTGGGTTCAGCGAGTGTCGCAAATGCGGGCTCTTCAATGCCTGGGGATGCTTCCGTCGGTGTTCCGCCAGCGAGTGGCGGTGCTCCCGGAAATAACAATTCGGGGGCATCTTTTCGGACGGATCCGTATTCACCTTTCGATGCAAGCAACAATAGCCTCAGTACTCTACGGCACATGATGTACGAAGATACGTCGCCTCAAGTGACGGTCTCGGCGATGGATTCGATCAATCAGGAGGATTGCGGCACTTGGACGCAAATAGGTGTTCACAGCGCCACCGTCAGTATGGTTCGCCTTGAGGTGCCGGGGAAAGCTCGTGGTATCTATCAAAAGGCTTGCAGCGAGCTGAAGAAGAAAAAGCTGGACGATGCGCGCCGCGACGCGGAGAAGGCCCTGGATGACGATAAGAAGTATCCGGCCGCGTGGGTTCTGTTAGGCCAGCTTTATTACAACAGCAGCGATATGACAAATGCGCACGAGGCATGTTCAAAGGCCGCGGAGATCGACCCCGGATATGTCGCTTCTTACCTATGCCTGGCTGCTATTGCGGATCGCCAGCAGGATTGGGACGGCGCCCAGAAACTCTCTGACCAGGCGCTTCGGATCAATCCTCTGAAGAATACGTTCGCCCTGTATTACAAGGCTGAAGCTGCATTTTACAAGCAAGATTTACCCGGCGCCGAAAGGAACGCATTGGATGCCGCTGGCGCTGACAACAATCATCAGTTGCCTGAGGTTGAGCTGCTGCTTGCACGGATTTATTCGGCGATGAAAAAATCGGACGAAGCCGCCGCGCGAGTCCGCAAGTATTTGAAATTTTCCCATGAACCGGACGGTCCCGCTGCAGTAAGCGCCCAGCTTGCCGCGATTTCAAGCGCGGACACGAGCGAAGCAAAGTAAGGCTCGAACAGCACCTTTCAAAACGCACGTTTTGACTGCGATCAGGAACGTCGCTCCCCTTTATTTTCATGTAGTTACATCCATTTTTAATTCTTGGTAGTTGCGATTAGAAATGCACAAACCGCTCGATTCTTGGAGCTAATTCAATGTGCAACTACATGCGTAATAAAAAGGCCTGTCGAGCCTGCGCTATTTTGAGGTAACGGCATCCGTCGAGGCTTCAGGATGCGCTCCGTCCGCTGTCGCCAGAGTTTGTAGCTTGTCGATAAGTTTCTTCGCATCCGCAGTGTAGGGATCGCGTGGTACCTGGTGAACGAAATTTTTTAGGGTGTCGAGGGCCTCGGTGGTTCGTCCCAGTGCGGCCAGGGACTCACCCAGAAGGAATGCGCCGTCAGTCGCCGTACTCCTATTGATCTTTATGACCGCCAGCGCTTCCGTCCTGCACTTTTCATAGAGCCCCAGGTCGAAATACGTAACCCCAAGCAGCCAATGAGCGAATTTGTTGTGAGGTGCAAGATCAACAGCGTGCTCCAGTGGGCTTTCGGCTGCCGCGGGATTCTGCTGCAAGATGCGCAGTTCGCCCGCGCCGAGAAGGGCTTCGATATTATCCGGGCCGAGCGATGTGGCACGGTCAATGTAGTGTTCGGCCTCGGGTATATTCCTCTGTGCAAGATAAAGCTTGCCCATGGCGCTATTCACGTCCGGATTACCGGGGGCAAGTCGATACGCTGCTTGTAGGTGCTGCTGGGCCTTGTCGAACTTTGCATCGCGTATTGCATCGATGCCTTCGCTCAACTCCTTACTCGCCTTTGGCGCAAGGACAACGCCCATGGCTCCTATGTCCGTAGAAGGATCCGGCGTTCGTTCGATTGTAATGCTAGCGTCCGCCTCGCCGGCTTCGAGGAGGGCGGCTTCTGCGCTCGCCTCCTTAAAGCCGGGCGCCTGAACTGTAACCACATAATTCCCGGATGGCAGGGCAGTAAAAGTGACAATACCGTTGTCGCAGACCGTTTGCTGGATGGCCACAAGGCTGCCTTCAGGTGACACGCTGACGTGTGCCGGTACCGAGAGGAGTTCTCCGTTACGCTCGTAGATGCTTACGTGGATGGATGAGCCGCCGAAGCCTCTGCCAAATTGCGCGGAAATTGCCGTAGCGAACAAGAGCGATACGATGGCGGTCGAAAACCAATAAAGAATGGATGGGAATTTAGCTTTAAGCCATTTTTTGATGTTAATACTTTGCGAGCGGTACATCGGTCCTGCCTTTGCTGCGCGGTGCGCGTGAATTTTATTCAGCGTAGGGTGCAGCACCACAACGGGTCAACCAAGGCAAGACCGTATAACTCAGTGAAAATCTGCGGAATTGGGGGGAGAGAAGAACGTAGAAGCAGCGTCTAATAGATTCCGAGCCGGATATCTAAGGGATGTGGCAATTGCACGGAGAGCGTGCGCCCGTAATCCCCAAGGGTTACGCGGTATTCTTCTGCGGGCCCAATGTTGCGGTCGCTCCAGGCGGTACTCGGAATTATGCGCGATGCCATTGCGAGATCGTCGCTATCGAAATCATTTCCTGCTGTATGTAGATCGGTTGGAAACACGAGATAGACGCGCTTTGCTTTCGTATCCAGCAGGAGATAGCGCCGCCCGAGCAATACCAAAACCAAGTTGGATTGTTTCTTCTTATCGACCTGAAGCACATTCCACGTAAGCGGCACCTTGTCATCCAGCTTCACTTGCGCGCCATCCACTGGCTCCCAGTGGAAGCCGTTTGCGCTGTCTGCGCGCGCGTGCGTCGGCGCAAAAAAACCGCTCGCGATAAGCGCACACCAAACAAGAAGAAGGCGTGTAAGCCGATTTCTTCCGCACTGGCCGGAATTGTTCATCGAGAAAAGATTACAACAGTTGCAAGCTTTTGTCCGTTCGCGCGCAGTAGATGCAGGAAGGTGCCAAACGAACTCTAGGGAAGTTTTGGCCAGTTCCTTTATAATCGCGGCTGATGGTCTTTGGCTGGCATAGGGGGCGCTATGCTCCGAAACCTCAAACGCGCGCTTAGCCGGGTCTTTCCAGGCTGCATCATCATCGCTCAAGCGATCGCGTTCAACATGTTTTGCGCTTTTTTCCCCCTCCTGCTCCTTGCCATTGGACTCTTGGGCGAAACATCTGTTTTTCGCGAAGCTCTGCGTGAAATTCCGCAACACCTTGTTCTGATTCTGCCTCCCGGTACCACTGACGTTGTCGATGCCTACTTTGTGCGTCCCACGCTTTACCCTTGGCGTTGGATCCTGCTTGGCACTGGAGGAACGCTCATCGCGGGTATGCAGGTAATGGTTGGGTACATCGAGGGTTTCCGCGTGATTGAGGGAGATCTTTTTAGGCCATCTTATCTCTACCGTCAGCTTAGGGCGCTGGGTCTGCTGTGCCTCACGATCATTCCTATGCTGATCGTTGTCACGATGACGGTGTTCGGGAAGTCCATGCGTGTCTGGATTGGTGAGCACATCGCATCTCCCTACGTTTCCCGAGAGCTGGAAATTGCATTGCAGGCGGGCTTCACGTTTTTGCTGGCCATGGCTGTACTGGTGGTTCTGTATCGCATTGGGCGTCCCGATCATCCTAATTATGTGAGCTTGTTTCCCGGCGCTGCGGTTGCGTCGGTGCTATGGTGGGCCGTAGACATTATCTTCGGCTGGTATGTGCGAGTAATGCCGTATACGACGGTTTACCGCGGGCTTGCCGGAGCAATCGGCCTGCTGCTCTGGATGTTTTTCACGGCGCTAATTGTCCTGATTGGTGCGGCGTACAATGCCGAATATCGCGAATCGCATCAGGCGGCGACCGCATTGCGTCCAGGCTCGATTTTGATTCCTCAGCCAGAGGGCGTCTACCAGGTCGAAACGAAATCGGCCGACGCTCCCTGACAGTGAATGTCATGAACGATATTCGTGTTGAATGCTATTCAGGTTACCGGGCCGACGAAAGACCATTGCGTTTCACCATTCGCCACCACGTTTTTGAAGTGCGCGAAGTAGACGATCAGTGGTATTCGCCCGACGCTACCTATTTCCGTGTGTGCTTGCTTGCCGATGATGGCAATTATTACGTTCTTCGCCACGACGAGGCGCAGGATCTCTGGACGCTTGACGCATTCCGCTCAATACGCCAATGACATTCCATCTGTTCCATAGCTGATGAAGTTTGGAAATACCTGTAAGGCAGTGTAGGTATTATCCGACTGGCCTCACTTTGCAACTTTCCTTTACCAGCGGGGTTAACATGAATCATGAACGGGCATGCCGAAGCTTCGCAACGGTCGCGCCGCCGTAGGCGTCAGCATCGCACTATCAGACTAGCCGCCAGGCAAACAAGGCACTGGATGTTTATTGTGTTCGTTCTGGCCTGCGCCACGGCAGCTGGCATACTTCTAGCAACCCACGCGTCCGCTGCACCGAAAAATTCGACCGCCGTTGCGCCTGCGCGAGCGTCTGACAATGCCGCAAAGATTGTCCTCGACAAGAAATTCAAAGGAAATCTTCCGATTACCGAGCTCACCGAAGATGAGGCAATTTTGCACGCGCTCAATCGCCTGGCTTACGGTCCGCGTCCCGGCGATGTAGAACACATTCGCCAGATCGGGCTCGAAAAGTGGATTGACGAGCAACTTCACCCCGAATCGCTCGACGATTCGGCGCTCAACGAGCGCTTGGAGCAATATCCCACGCTGAAAATGTCGTCGCGCCAACTCCTTGCCGCCTATCCACCGGCGAATCAGGCAGCCAAAAAACAGGGCGAGACGAAGCAGGATTACAAAGAGCAAGTGTCGGCGAAGCGCCGGCAAGCCGTTGCCGACGCGCGTTCGCAGCAGATGATGGATGGGAGCAATCCTAACGTCAGCAATGGTGAGATGCAACTCGCGCGCATTCAGGGTCCCCAGCGCATCATCGCCGAGCTTTCGATGGCCAAGATGGACCGCGCCATCTACAGCAATCGCCAGCTCGAAGCGGTGATGGAAGATTTCTGGTTCAACCATTTCAATGTCTACGCAGGCAAAGGCGACGATCGTTGGCTCCTTACTTCTTATGTGCGCGACACGATTCGCCCGCACACGATGGGCAAGTTTTCTGATCTGCTGCTCGCCACAGCGAAAAGCCCCGCGATGCTCTTTTTCCTCGACAACTGGATGAGCGTCGATCCCGCGGCTTTTCAGGAAGCCCAGCGCGAAAACGCAATGCGGCGCGAACGCCGAGCGCGATACGGCGGTATTTTCGGGCCATATCCCGGCATGGGCATTCCATTGCCCCCGCCCCCGGGACAACAGCAAAAAGGCGCGAAGCAGCAGGACCGCGGCCTCAACGAGAATTACGGCCGTGAAGTCATGGAGCTTCACACAATCGGCGTCGATGCCGGATACACGCAGCAGGACGTGATCCAAATGGCCGGCACGCTCACCGGTTGGACCATTAAAGAGCCGCGGAAGGACCCGGAATTTTTCTTCAATGATCGCTGGCACGACGCGCAGCCCAAAATCGTAATGGGACGCAAATTCAACTATGGCGGCGAAAAAGACGGCGAAGAAGCGCTGAAGATGCTCGCGAATGATCCACACGCGGCGCACTTCATCTCCACAGAACTCGCGCGCCATTTCGTTTCTGACGATCCGCCGCCCGCGCTCGTCGATCGTATGGCGCAGACTTATACGCAAACCGGCGGCGACATTCGCAGCGTGCTGCACACGATGATTTACTCGCCGGAATTCTGGTCGAAGGACGCCTATCGCGCAAAAGTGAAAACGCCGTTCGAGCTGGTTGCGAGCACGGCGCGCTCGCTCGACGCGAACGTGACAGTCTCGTTGCCGCTTGTGAACTGGGTCGGTCGCATGGGCGAGCCTTTGTTTCAATGCCAGCCACCGACGGGTTATTCCGACAAGGCGCAAATGTGGGTGAACACGGGAGCGCTGCTCAATCGCCTCAATTTCGCGCTAGGATTCGCAACGAACCGCCTCGCCGGCTCGACGGTCGATCTGCACGAGATGTTTGGCGACGACGCAGCGAAAGACCCGCAGATGGCGCTTTCGAAGGCACTCGACCTGTTCCTTGACGGGCAAGTGGCCCAAAGCACGCGCGATACTCTCGAAGCGCGCTTGCACGATCCCCAGATTTTGCAGGCGACGCTCGACGATCCCGTGAAGCA
>DATNBB010000249.1:0-4543 GCA_035607335.1 Binatia bacterium
ATCTCCCGGCTTCACGTCGAGGGGGATGAGTTCACCTTTTTCGCGACGGCCGCTGCCGACTGCGACGACTTCGCCCTCTTGCGGTTTCTCTTTGGCCGAGTCCGGGATGATGATGCCGCCCTTGACGACTTCCTTCTCCTCAAGGCGACGGACCAGGACGCGGTCGTGTAGCGGTGTGATATTGACTGCCATTTGCAATTTCCTCCGATGATGCGGTGAAGTTGGCTAGGGGAGGAGCGGGGCCACCGGGCCGATGATTAGCACTCCTCGCCAGCGAGTGCCAATATAGCAAAGCTGAAGGGCGTGTCAAGGCGAAAATTGTTAAAATATGACAATATCATGCTCAGGTTTTGGACTGGCACGTAAACAGCTGTAAATACGAAGGTTGTTATGGCATTGCGCACGGGTTGAGTGGATGCTTGGTTTAGGAATAGAATCCTGCCATTCATTCATTTATCGCAGGACATCCGAGGAAGAGTAGCGCATAGAGGCGGATTGTTGACGGAAATCTTTTATTTACGGCTGATTGGGCTGACGACGGGAACGGTGGTGTATCTGTTTCTGATTGCGCTGATTTTGGGGCACCGGCGGCCGAGGACGTTTGAGCGGCTGCTTTTCTTTCTCGTACTCGCGCTGTTCATGATCTACGCGGGCGGGTTGCTCGAGATGAATGCGCGGATCGAGTACACGTTCGCGCCGGATGCTACGAGGCTGCTCTATTCGCTGCTGATTGTGGTGGGGCTGCTTTTCGTTCCGGCGCTGATGGTGCATGCGCATTTGGAGTTTTATGACATGGCCGCGCCCGCAACTGTGCCGGGTTGGGCCAAGGTGCTTGTGCTGGGGCCGCTATACGTTGCGCCGGCGCTGTCGTTTATGGTGCTGTTTTTGGCGAGGAGGCCGCCGACGCGGATCGGTGTGCGGTTCGGACCGCGATTTGGGCCACTCGATCAGATTACGCCGCGCTTGGTGCGTTTTTTTCCGTGGACGCCGGAGGCGACGTTTGTTTTCGTGGCGATACTGCTGAGCCTGGCCATCGATTTTGGCATTTTGAGCTTGAGGCCGAAGCTGGCGGACGCCGACCGGCGATTTTTCAAATGGATGATCGGCGTTTCGTCGGCGGCAATGGCTCTGCTATTGGCGACGCAAATTTATCGGCGTTTTCAAACGCCTCAGATTGAGGCGTTGAGCGTGGCGCTGATTGTAGTGAGCCTGCTGCCCGGAGTGCTTTTCGGCTACTACGCGCTGCGGCATAATTTTTTGAACTTTGGCGAGCGGCGCAATCCGGCGCTTCGATACAGATTCGGACACTCTGAATATCCCGAGACCAAGAAATAAGCAGTCTTCGATATGGATCGTTCGGGCGTTTTCGATTACCCCTATCCGCTACTTAGGGACCGAAACGGTGATGTTGCGGAACTGAAGACCGCCGGTGTGGTCGCCCTGGATGTAGAAGGGCCCAGGCTCGCCTTCGTTGGCGTCGATCGCACCGCCGGTGATGCCTTCGATCTCCCGTTGATTGATCTCCTGGACGCCATTGCGCCACTCGCTCACGGTGCGGCCGACTAATGTGAGGTCAAAGCTTTCCCACTGCCCCGGGGTGCGAGCAGGCGTGGGCACCGGAGCGATGCGTCCGTAGATGGCGCCGATGCTGCGTTCGGGAGGATCGGCTTCGTAATCGATCTGCATTTCATAGCGACCGCGAAGGTAAAAACCGCTGTTGCCGCCGTCTGGACAGTTCACTTCGAAATGGACTTTGAAGTCGTTGAACGTGCGGGTGGTCTTTATGTTTGCGCCGTGGGCGGTGTTTACGAGAATACCGTTTTTCACGACCCAATTGTTATGGGCGACATCGCCGAACGGTTCCCAGCCAGTGAGATCCTTGCCATTGAAAAGAGGTTCGGGTTTGCTCCATGCCTTCGGGGCAGGACGGTTGATTGCGGGCGCGCGCGTGCCAGTGAGAGGCATCTTTTGGTCGCCGCGGACCTGGGAGCCGGTAAGCTTGTCGCCTGAGGCGTCGAGTTCCCACAATGTGGCAGGGCGGTTGCCGTTTGCTGGGGCGGGCGCAACTGTCACGGAGATGTGCGATCCATCGATCTTGAAATCGTGGACGAGGATGACGTTACCGCCGGTCGGCTGGTACCAGACTTCATTGGGACCGTGGTCGTTATAGACGGCGAGCCACGCGGCGCTGTTGCCGCCATTCGCTGTGGGAATGTTAAAGTCCCAGCGGCCAAGAAATGGATTAGGCGCGCCCTGCGCGAAGATGACGGCGCAGCAGACGGAAAAGATCGCAGCGCCCAGCAGTACGCTCTTGGCATGTTTCATGATTGTCTCTCCTTGGCGGAAGCGTTTCCAACGAACGCGGATTTAGCGCAGAATGCGTGCGGGATCATATCACGGAGATTCAATTTTGAAATTGAGCTTTTGGAGTAAAAAGAGCACGCGGTTAAGGGTGGTGTGTGTAATCGCTTACATTAACGATATCGGGCGCGGGACTTGTGATATAAACGGGCATCCCGGGACGACTGTCTGGCATGCGAGGGGGATGAATGCACCTTAGCTGGGTCGATTGGACCATTATGCTGCTCTATTTCGGGTTCGTACTCGGAATCGGAGCGGCTCTCAAGCGGTACATGAAGACGAGCACGGACTATTTCCTCGCGGGGCGGTCGATTCCGGCGTGGATCTGCGGACTGGCTTTCCTTTCGGCGAACCTGGGCGCACAGGAAGTGATCGGGATGGGCGCTTCCGGCGCGAAATATGGAATCGCGACGAGCCACTTTTATTGGATCGGCGCGATTCCGGCGATGGTCTTCGTCGGAATTTTCATGCTGCCGTTTTATTACGGCTCGCGTGCGCGGTCCGTGCCGGAATATTTGCGCATGCGGTTCGATGAAAAGACGCGTGGCCTGAATGCGATCAGCTTTGCGGTGATGACGGTTTTTTCGTCGGGTATTTCGATGTACGCGATGGCGAAGCTGATTCAGACGCTGCACTTTCTGGATGTGCCGTTTCAAGCGATGCACCTTCCGCCCTCGGCGATATTTCACGCGAGCATTTTGATTTCCGCGTTAATCGTGCTCGGCTACATCCTTTTCGGCGGGCTGACGAGCGCGATCTATAACGAAGTGCTGCAATTTTTCCTGATTGTGGCGGGATTTTTTCCGCTCGTTTATCTCGGACTCAAGAACGTGGGGGGATGGGATGGCCTTAAAGCGAAGCTGCCCTCCGCATACGTTCACTCCTGGCAGGGAATGACGAATTCACATGCGAATCCGCTCGGAGTGGAGTGGTTCGGGCTGGTGATGGGATTGGGATTCGTGCTGTCGTTCGGCTATTGGTGCACGGACTTTCTGGTGATCCAGCGCGCGATGGCCGCGAAGTCGATGAACGCGGCCCGCAGGACTCCACTGATCGCGGCGTTTCCGAAGATGATTTTTCCATTTCTCGTGATTTTGCCGGGGCTGATTGCGATCGGTTTGCCTACGCAGCGTTCGGCGGCGGTTATGGAGACGGGCGGAATCTCCGTGCAGGCACAGCCCGCCGGGCAAGGATTGATCCCGGTGAAAGTGGACGAGATCAGCGGCAAGCCGATTTACGACCTGCAGGGGAAGCCGGTGCTGGATTACGATCTCGCGATTCCGGAAATGCTCGCGCACTATTTTCCTGCTGGGCTGCTTGGGTTGGGACTCACGGCCCTGTTGGCGAGTTTCATGTCCGGCATGGCGGGAAATGTGACGGCGTTCAATACGGTGTGGACCTACGATATTTATCATGCGTATCTGAATCGAAGAGCCAGTGACGAGCACTTATTATGGATGGGGCGATTTGCGACGGTTTTCGGCATTGCGATTTCGATTGCGGCCGCCTATATGGCGGCGCAATTCAACAACATCATGGATTTTCTGCAGCTCGTATTCGCTTTTGTGAATGCACCGCTTTTTGCTACGTTTTTGCTGGGAATGTTTTGGAAGCGGACGACGGGGCACGGCGCGTTTACGGGATTGCTGCTGGGGACGACGGCAGCTGCTGTTCATCATGGATTGACGCTGCCGATAGGAGATGCGCCGGGAATCAAGGGCGGATGGATCACGGTGCTGCATCAATATCCCAGCGACATGGCGCAGAATTTCTGGACGGCCATTTTTGCGTGGAGCGCTTGTTTTGTGATCACAATTTTGGTGAGTATGTGCACCGCGCCGCGTGAAGACAGTCAGTTGAAAGGGCTTGTGTATTCTTTGACGGAGCGAATTCGAGAGAGCGGCCGGTGGTACGAGCGGCCGGCGTTTCTTGGAGTGATCGTAATTGCGCTGCTGATCATCTTGAACTTGATTTTCAAATAATAGAGTTTTCGCGGGCGCAGGCTTAGCGGAAGGAGAAACGCACGATGGGACTTGATATTCGAGTGCCGCTGGGCGCGATGTTTACGTTGCTCGGCCTGCTGCTGACGGGATTTGGATTGTTCGGCACGAAGGCCATCTACGCGCAGACGCTCGGGATTAATGTGAATTTGGACTGGGGGCTCGTGCTGCTCGCGTTTGGC
>DATNBB010000251.1:0-8674 GCA_035607335.1 Binatia bacterium
TTACGGTGAAGCTGACGCGCCTGCCGGAGGAGACGAAGACGCTGCTAGCGATTTTCGATCGAGTGGAGGACGCGACGGAAACGGTGGCTGAACTGACGGCGCGTGGAATTACGCCTGCGGCTTGCGAGATGCTCGATGGTTGGTCGTTGCGCGCGATTGAAGCGTACATTCACGCGGGATATCCGGTCGATAGCGCGGCGGTGCTGCTGATTGACGTAGATGGCTTGCGAGAAGCGGCGGCGGCGCAGGCACAACAAGTCGGCGAAGTCTGCCGCGCGCACAACGCGCGGGAGGTTCGCGCGGCGAAGGACGCGAAGGAACGCGATCTGCTCTGGAAGGGCCGCAAAAACGCGTTTGCCGCGGTCGGGCGGCTTAGCCCTTGCTACTACGTGCAGGACGGCGTGATTCCGCGAACGAAATTGCCGGCCACGCTGCGACGCATTGAAGAAATCGGCAAGAAATACGGCTTTGAAATCGGCAATATTTTTCATGCAGGCGACGGAAATTTGCACCCGATTGTGCCGTTCGATCCGCGAGACAAAGAGCAGTTTCGGCGCGCGGTGGCCGCTTCGGACGAAATTATCGAATATTGCGTGGCGGCAGGCGGGACGATTACCGGCGAGCACGGCGTCGGTATGGAAAAGGACCGACTGATGCCGCTGATGTTCAGCGATGCGGAATTGGAATTGATGAAGCGCGTGCGAAACGCGTTCAACCCCGCTGGGCTGCTGAATCCGGAGAAAATTTTTCCGTCGAAGAAGGGCTGCGGAGAGATTCACTCGCGGCCCCTGAAAAGCGAGGCGAGCGAGGTTTCCGTCGCATGAACAGTCCCGCGCCCGGGGCGATTTCGCGACTTGAAGGAATTGTCGGCTCCGGCGTTCTTACCAGCGATCCCGGGAGACTCTCAGCTTACGCGATTGACGGGATTGCGCCTTGCGCCGCTGTCCAGCCCACTTCATCAGAAGAAATTCTCGAAATTGTGAAATTTGCCGCAAGCGAGAACCTTGCGATTGTGGTGAGCGGGGCGCGGACGAAAATTGGTATCGGACTTGCACCGCGACGTTACGATATTGCGCTCGACGTAACGCGGCTCAATCGAATTGTGGCTTACGATCCGGGCGATCTCACGTTGAGTGTCGAGCCCGGCGTGGCGATTTGCCATTTGCACCGAACCCTTAACGAGCATGGTCAGTTTTTGCCGCATGGGGCGCCATTCATGACGCGGGCGACGGTCGGCGGGACGATCGCATCGGGCGTTGAGGGTCCATTGCGGCAGATGTATGGGACAGCGCGAGATTTTGTGCTGGGAATGGAATTCGTCACGGGCGACGGCGTGGCAGCTAAGAGCGGCGGGCGCGTGGTAAAGAACGTGACCGGCTACGATCTGCACAAACTGATGATCGGATCACTCGGGACGCTCGGCGTCATAACAAAAATCAATTTGCGGACGTTCCCTGCTCCGAAGTCGGTGCGCGGGTTTGCAGCGCATTTTACGCACGCCGCGGATGCCGTCGCGTGCCGGGATGGCGTTGTTACCTCGGCGTTGCGACCGATGACTCTCGACATTTTGAGCCCGGGCGTCAGCGATCTCTTTTCAGACGAGCCGGCGAACCGAATCGAACCGAACGAATTGCCTGGCGGCCTGCTTTCGTGCGATGGATGGACGCTTACGACGGGCTTTTCGGGGAACGATGAAGTGCTCAATCGTTGCGAAAGCGAATTGCGTCCGATGGTTGAAGGCGCGGGTGGAACGCATTTTTGCAGGATCGGCGATGAAAAGACTCCGAGCGCGATCGCTGCTGCGTTTGGCCGCGTAAGGGAATTTGTGCCGATTGCGCTGGAGTCGTCGGCGGCATGCACGATCATGAAAATAGCAGTGCTGCCGGAACATTTGGAGCATGCCATAGCAGCGGCGAAACATGCGGCGGACGATCATTCGTTGCGATGGGCGGCCGTGGCGCGGGGAGTGGGTGTGATTTACGTCGCGCTCTTTGCCGATGCGAACGACGAAAAACACATGAAGTGCGTGGCGGGAGCGACGAATCGCATTCATGAGGACTGCTGTGCGCGTCTTGGCGGCAATTCGACGATTCCGTGGTGTCCGAGCAAGTGGAAAAGCTCGTTGAGCATTTGGGGACCGGAGCGACCGGACTTGCCGCTTATGCACAAAGTGAAGTCCGTGTTCGATCCGCAAGGAATCCTCGCACCCGGCCGCTTCGTTGGAGGGATTTAGCATGATGGGCCAATCAAATAGAGCCTCGATGCTGAATCGGCGCTGGCGGCTTGTATCGCACCTACGGCGCTCATCCTATTTTTCCGTCTACCCAGCGCTCACGCGCTGGGCTAAGTTGTGCCGCGCCTGCGGCGCTCGAACGGAACATTGAAACACCAGTGCATCTGTCAATGAACTATGCCAATGCACAAACCCACGGCTCAGGAAATTAGCGAAGTGACTTACCACGATTCTTCAGTCGTTACAGAAACTACCGAGAACAAGCAGAGGAGCGGGTTTTCCGATACGGACCGACCGCTTTACCAGGATTATGCGCGATGCGTTCATTGCGGGCTGTGCCTGAACCACTGCCCTACTTACCGGCTTTGGGGTCGCGAGGCCGATTCGCCGCGCGGACGATTGCGGCAGATGGCGCTCATCGATCAAGGGCAACTCGCGCTGGGCGACGATTTTGTGACGCATATCGACCGGTGCCTGGATTGCCGCGCGTGCGAGACGGCGTGCCCTTCAGGCGTCGAGTACGGAAAATTGGTCGAGTTGGCGCGCGCGCAAATTGAACAGAATTATAAGAGGCCGCTCGGCGCGCGGATTGTACGCAATTTTGTTTACCGGCGGCTATTGCCATATCCCGCGCGAATCGCGTTTGCGGCGCGCCTGCTGCGCGCTTACCAGCGATCGGGTCTGGAGACGCTCGCGCGAGGCATGGGAATTCTGCGACTGCTGGGCATGGAACAGCGCGCGGCACTGCTGCCACGGATCGACTCGCGATTTTTCTTCTCCGAGTTGGGAAAGACATTTCCCGCACAGGGGACGCGGAGGGCGCGCGTTGCGTTTTTCGCCGGATGCGTGGCGCAGGTGACCTTTGCGGAGCTGAATCGCGCGACAATTCGTGTATTGCAGGCAAACGGCTGCGAAGTGGTTGTGCCGAGCGCGCAGGTTTGCTGTGGAGCGCTGGCGGCGCACGCGGGAGTACGCGATGTGGCGCGTGGGCTGGCGCGGAAGAACTTCGATGCGTTTCGGGCAGCGGACTTCGACGCGATTCTGACTAATGCCGCGGGGTGCGGCTCGACACTGAAGGAATATACGCTTCTTTTTTCGGCGGGCGATCCCCTGCACATGCGGGCGGATGAGTTTTCAAGCAAGGTGCACGATGTGACCGAGTTTCTTGCACAGCTTGGCGTGAGCGCTCCGCTGCAGACGGTGCCGCTGCGCGTCACTTACCAGGATTCGTGCCATTTGCTGCATGGGCAAAAAGTTCGCGAGGCTCCGCGGATGCTGATTCGCAGCATTCCGGGCGTGCAACTCATGGAGATGGCCCACGCGGATCAGTGTTGCGGGTCGGCAGGAGTTTACAACGTGACGCAGACGAAAGCGTCACTCGAATTGCTCGAGCAAAAGATGGCTTGGGCGAAAGACACCGAAACGCAAGCGATCGTGACGTCGAATCCCGGATGCATGATTCAGTTGCGCGCGGGCGCGACGATGCATGGCACCGGACAAGAAGTGCTACACGTGATGGAATTGCTCGATCGCGCGATCCCGATATCTCAATAAACCGGCTTACATCTCACCAATTAAATAGCGGCAACCGCTTGGGCCCATTTTTGCGGAGTGGACTTCGCCGGCTGCCACATCACAACGGTCGCCCGCGCGGTACGTTTGCGATTTGCCGTGGACTGTGAGCGTCATTTCGCCGTCGAGGATGATGTGCGCGGTTAGGCCGTCGTGCGTGTGGTCGGGATAATAGGCGTTTGGCCCGTCCTGCCAGACAAATGTGTGCGAGAAGCCCTCGGAGTGCAATTGCGATTCGAGTTTGCGGATGTCCATGGCGGTCCCCGGGAGGATTATACGCGGCAAGGACTCGCGGGCGGAGCCGGACATCTCTCCGCCCGCAAATCCCGGGGTGGAACAAAGGCGAGGCTGCTACTACTGTGGCGCAGGAGCCGGCGCGCCCTGCTGATTTCCTCCGCGGCGCCCGGTTCCGCGACCGGAAACAACCGTGTAATCGGACGGAACCTGGAAGAGCGACGCATCCGGCTCCGAGCGGACGACGTTCGTCAACTGGAAGACGGTGGTTCCACCGCGTGGATCATTGCGTTTAATCAGGATGTCCATCTGAAGGTCCGGGGAATACCATCGCTCGACCGTGACTGCGATGGGCTTTTCGTTGCCGATCTGGCCGGCCGGGATCGTTCGAGTGGTGCGCTTGCCTTCGGCCGAAATTCCACCAATCAACTGCGTGCCGAGCGATTCAGTGGTTACGTTGGGCGAATTTGTGCGCGGCGAGGAATTCGGTCCACCGGCATTGCGGCGGAAGAAATTAGTCGGCAAGCGCATCTCGCGTGCTTCTTTGCGATTGTCGTTGAGCACATAGGAAACGCCGGCTACAGGATCCTTGATGACGACCGCGTGCGCAGGACCGCCGCTGTTACCAGAAGTGGAGTAGCCGCCGATCAACGGGAGCGTCAGATCGCGCCGCGTACGGCCGGAGCTATCGCGAGCAATTGTGCCGGTAGTCTTGTTGTCGATGCGATTGCCATCAGGCAGTGTCTGCACGGACTCGGTCGATACGTCCGCCGTGAACGGCGCACCCGTTACGGTTTTTCCAAAGAGACCGGCTTCGAAGCCGACAAATCCAAGAGCGTCCTCTGAACCGATTGGCCCGGCGCCTCTGCCGCGAAAGCCGCCGAGAGGCGCGGAAGGGCCGCCCTGGGCGCTTACGCTGACGGCCGCAGCAAGCAGCAATATCGTTGTGCCGATCGTTGGCATCCAGCTGCGTTTCGTTCGTTGTTTCATTGTGGAGCTACCTCCTCCAAGACTGAGAGCTTTGCGTCTCCTTCAGTCTGCATCGCCAAGCACGATTGCTAATTCGTCTGATCCAAATCCGCGTCGGCCACGAGACGAATCGCTTGTGGGACGCCGTCTTCGCTGAGTGCGATATCCGCCGGGATTTGTTCCGAAGACCCCATGCCTGCGACGGGCAAGCCGAAGGACGCAAGCGCCGACCGCGAAAGCGTGACACGCACTACCGTACCGCCTTCGAGCGTGCCCGGATCGTCCGCGTAAGGCAGAGAAATGAAATCCGTGGTGTATTCGGAATCCGACGACGAATTGTCGACTGGGACTTCATTCGCGCCCGCAACACCGGCTGATGTGCTCACTGGATTCACAATCGCCACCGGACTTCCCGTCGCAGGCGACCTGTGATTCATCCAGAACGGTACCGTGACCCCAATCGCCAGGATGAGTGCTGCGGCCATCGCCAGAGCCGTGCGCAATCGGAGATTGCGGCGCGGATGAGCGGACTCCGCATGCTGCCGCCGGAACTCCGCAATAAGCGCGGCTTCGACGCGCGCTGACGCGCGTTCTCCACGGTCCTGCACGGCAAGACTATCCAGAGCAAACTCGAGCGCCATCACTTTGTCGAGCAGGCTGGCGCAGCGGGAACAAGATTCTGCATGGGCAAAAGCGTCTTCACGAAAATCGAAACCAGGCGTACCGGCGCGCTCCAACTCGTGGACAATTTCTTCGAATTGCGCGCAGTCAATCGCCATATTCTTCCTCCTCATTTTCCCGCTCTTCATTCGCCCACAGCGGAGCGGAGCGGCGCTTCATCCAGTTTTTCGAGCAGGATCGCCCTTCCGCGGTGCAGCCGGGAACGCACAGTTCCTACGGGACACTCCAAAGCTTGAGCGGCTTCTTCGTAACTCATCTCTTCCAAATCGCAAAGAATGACGGCTTCTCGATAGTTCTCAGGCAAACTCGCGACCGCTTTGCGAACGCGTGCGACCGTTTCCTTCGACACGACTTCCTCAGGAACGCCGGGGATGGTACTACGACTTCCCTCTGCGCGCAGTTGGTTTCCGGAGATTGTTCCCGTCTGAATCGCCACGCTGAATTGACTCTTTCCGGCACCATTGCGCGAGGCATTGCCGTTCATATCTTCGTTTCCCAAGCCCGAAGGAACCAGCCTCTTATCTAATTCCCATCTCTTGTGCAGATGGTTCCGGGCAATTCCAAAAAGAAATGCGCCAAAGGTACCCCGCGCAGGGTCAAATCGTTTTGCATCGCGAATCAAGGCGAAAAAGACTTCCTGCGTCACGTCTTCGGCGAGCGCGCGATTGCCGCTCATGCGAAGGGCAAAGCGGTAGACGGACGGGTGCCGACGGCGATACAGAGCGGTAAAAGCCTCCTCGTCGCCTTCGATCATCTTTGCCAGCAAAGCTTCGTCTGTCAGCTCCACGGCTGTCGGCATCGCATATCTTAGGACGGCCCGTGCGATTCGGCGTTACATAAGGCTATTACGGGCTGGAGCGCCGATAGTTCCCGCACCGGGAGGCGGGATAACCGGCGTAAAATCATCAGTTGGCCTTGACCGCCCCTGAGGCTTTCATTAACGTAGTTTGCGCCCACAGCGCACTCTGCTTGGCCGGATGGATTTTTCAGCTCGAAATTTCTCGCATCGGAGGATTCATGCAAGAGTTTGACCCGCACGTTCTCGAAGAGAAGCCCATTCCTCCACCAGCTGAGTTCAGCAAGCGCGCACACGTGAAATCGCTCGATGAGTATCGCAAGATCTATGAGCGGGCCGAGCGCGATCCGGAGGCCTTCTGGCTGGAACAGGCAAAAATGCTGGACTGGTTCGAGCCGTTCGGGTCCGTGCTGGAGTGGAAGCTCCCACACGCCAAATGGTTTGTCGGCGGCAAGCTCAACGTGGCGCACAACTGTCTCGACCGGCATCTGGAAAAGCGCGGCAACAAGCCAGCGCTGCTATGGGAAGCCGAGGACGGGTCACGGCTTGAGTTTACCTATTGCGAATTGCACGCGCGCGTTTCAAAGTTTGCGAATGCGCTCATCAAATTAGGCGCGGGACCTGGCGAGTGCGTGACGATCTATATGCCCATGGTTCCCGAACTGCCGATCGCGATGCTGGCATGCGCCCGAATTGGCGCAATGCATTCCGTGATTTTTGGCGGCTTCAGCGCGACAGCGATTGCGGATCGAATCGGCGACGCCAAATCCAAAATCCTGATCACCGCGGACGGCGGTTACCGGCGCGGGAAGATTGTTCCCCTGAAGGACACTGCAGATGCCGCTATGAAGAATTGCCCCACGATCCAGAAATGCATCGTCGTGCGGCGAACAGGAGAAAAAGTTGGCTGGCAAGAGGGGCGCGATCTCTGGTGGGAGGATTTGGAAAAAGAGGCTACGACGAATTGCCCGGCGCTTCCATTCGACTCAGAGCACCCTCTCTATATTCTTTATACGAGCGGGACGACCGGCAAGCCGAAAGGCGTTCTGCACACATCGGCAGGTTATTTGCTGCAATGCATGTGGAGCACAAGGCTCGTTTTCGATTTGAAAGAGGATGACGTTTACTGGTGCACGGCTGATTGCGGATGGGTGACCGGGCACAGTTACCTGGTGTACGGGCCGCTGGCGAATGGCGCAAGCATCGTGATGTACGAGGGCGCGCCGGATCAGCCGCGCAAGGACCGCTTCTGGGAAATCATCGAGCGCTATAAAGTGACGATTTTTTACAGCTCGGCGACGGCCGTGCGCGCTTTTATGTCATGGGGAATTGATTGGATCAATGCGCACGATATCAGCAGCCTGCGTCTGCTGGGAACCGTGGGCGAGCCGATCAATCCGGCAGCTTGGAAGTGGTATTACGAGGTGATCGGGAAGAACCGATGCCCGATTGTGGACACATGGTGGCAAACCGAAACCGGGGCGATCTTGATTTCGCCGCTGCCCGGAGCTACGCCCACAAAACCCGGATCGGCGACACTGCCCCTCCCCGGCATCATCGCCAAAGTGGTGAATTTGCACGGAGAGCCAGTGGCTCCGGGTGAGACCGGCTACTTGACAATCCAGAAGCCGTGGCCTTCGATGATGCGCACGATTTATGGCGACGATGAACGCTTCGCGCGGGATTATTTTGGGCGCATCCCGGGCGTTTATTTTGCCGGCGATGCCGCGCAATGCGATAAAGACGGTTACATCTGGGTGCTCGGGCGCGTCGATGACGTGATCAAGGTGGCGGGACACCGGCTCAGCTCGATGGAGATTGAAAGCGCGCTGGTGAGCCATCCGGCAGTGGCTGAGGCGGCGGTGGTTGCGCGGCCGGATGAGATCAAGGGCGAAGCAATTATTTGCTTTGTCACATTGCGGGCAGGACAGAGTCCTTCGAATGAACTGCGCGGCGGATTGACGGAGCATGTCGCGTCCACGATCGGAACGATTGCGCGGCCTGCGGATGTGCGCTTTTGCGACCTGCTGCCAAAAACGCGCAGCGGCAAAATCATGCGGCGGTTGCTGCGGGAGTTGGCAGCGAAGGGCGGAATTTCCGGCGACACGACCACGCTGGAGGACATGAGCGTAATCGAGCGTCTGGCGAAGGCGCAAGGGCGGGAAGATGAGGCGTGAGTAGTGGCTGTG
>DATNBB010000252.1:0-4769 GCA_035607335.1 Binatia bacterium
GCAACAACTTGAAGAGCGCAATGGATTTCCGGCGATCCAACGATGCTATAATCCGAAAAAGGCTGCGCGACTAACGCTGCGGCCGGCCGGGGACGGGCCATGGGAATTGAACTTCGCGAGTTCATGAACTGGGCGCGCAGGCGAAAAACCTTCGCGTCCCTTCTCGTCGGAGCGACGCTTGCTATCGGGATCCTGATCGGCGCGATCGTGCCGGGCGGGGCGCTGGCGCGCCGTGCAGAAGGACCGAGCGGAGCCGCGATGCTCGCGGTTCCTGAACCGGTGGCGCTCTCCAACGCTTTCTCCGGAATTACCAAAAAAGTCGAACCCGCCGTAGTGAACATCTCGACCACGCAGGTGTTGCAGAGGCCAAAATCCGCCGGGAAATCGCACAATTTCGGCAACAACGAAGACGATCTGCTGAATCGCTTTTTCAATTCTCCCGACGATTCGCCGGACGCGGAGCGCAGCATCGGCTCCGGCGTGATTGTCGACAAGAAAGGTTTCATCCTCACAAATCAGCACGTGATCGACGGTGCCACGCGCATTCAAGTCTCGCTCGATGCCGATTCGCGGCGCTTCACGGCGCATGTGATCGGCAGCGACAAAGAGACGGACCTTGCTGTGATCAAGATCGACACCGATCAGGACCTGCCCGTGGCTCCGCTGGGCAATTCCGATGGCGTGCAGGTGGGGGATTGGGTCCTGGCGTTCGGCAGCCCGTTCGGATTTTCGTCAACGGTGACCGCCGGCATCGTGAGCGCCAAGAACCGCGCCGCCGAGGCAGAAGGGCAGGGGCAATTCCAACGTTTCATTCAAACGGATGCCGCGATTAACCCCGGCAATTCGGGCGGCCCGCTGGTGAATATGGCTGGCGAAGTGATTGGCATCAACACGGCGATATATACCGGCAGCCACGGCTTTGAAGGCGTCGGCCTCTCGATGCCTTCGAACGTTGCGATCGGAATATATAACCAGCTCATCACAACCGGCAAAGTGACGCGCGGCGCGATCGGCATCACGTTTGACGATCGCGTGAGCCAAAATCCCGTGACGATGAAGGAGCTTGGTGCTCCGTACGGAATTGTGGTGGAGGCGACAGACCCGGGCAGCCCCGCTCAGAAGGCCGGCTTGCAACCGGAAGACGTGATTACCTCCGTAAACGGCCAGCCCGTGCACAACGGGTACGAACTGGTGAGTCCCATCGCGGCCACGCCCATTGGCCAAACAGTTCAGTTGCATCTGATCCGAGGCAAGCAGCCGAAAGACATAACGCTGACGGTGGAAGATCGATCGAAAATCGTGCCGACGGCGTTTGAGCCCGCAGAATCGGACACGCAGGATCAGAGCGCCGACAATGGACAATTGGGATTACACGTACAGGATCTCAGTTCGGACCTTTCGCAGAAGCTGGGCTTGGGCAAGATTTCGGCCGGGGCCAATCCGGGCGTGGTGGTCACGAATGTCGATCCGGCCAGCTTTGCGGACGATCTGGAATTCCATATAGGCGACGTGATCCAGGCGATCAACGACGTTCCCGTGGGGAATTTAGCCGCCTATCATCGCGAAATGTCGAAGTTACAGCCGAGTCAGGATGTTCTCTTCAAGGTAAAGCGCTACGACGGCGGCGGTCACGTGCTGATCGTCCCGCTCGGCGGAACAATACCTACTGCATCAGCGCAGTAAATTCCCACGCAAGGAATTGTAGGGTTCACGATGCGACGGGGTTCGATTTTTCCGTGTCGATGCCTAAGTCCGTAATGGCTTTATCGAGGACGGATTTTTCGATTTTGCCGTCGCTATAGAGTTCGTGCAGCGTAGCCAGCGTAATGAACCGGGAATCGACTTCAAAGAAATTACGCAAGGACGTACGGCCTTCGCTGCGACCGAAGCCGTCTGTGCCGAGTGAGGCAAGACGACGCGGCATCCACTTACTCACCATATTGGGCAACGTCTTCAGATAATCAGAGGCGGCGACGAGAACACCGGGCGCATTCTTGAGTATTTCCGTGACATAAGGAACGCGCGGTTTTTCGCCGGGGTGGAGGCGGTTCCAGCGGTCGGTTTCGTTGCCATTCATATAGAGCGCCTTATAGCTGGTTACGCTCCATACGTCGGCCTCGACGCCGTACTTTTCGGAAAGGATTTGCTGCGCCTTAAGGGCTTCATTGAGAATGGCGCCGCTGCCGAAAAGCTGCGCACGAAGCTTCGACTTCGGATTCGCCGCGGTGCGGAAACGATACATACCCTTCAGAATGCCGTCGCGAACGCCCTCAGGCATCGGCGGCATGGCGTAATTTTCATTCATTACGGTGATGTAATAGAAGACGCTTTCGCCTTCCTTGTACATGCGGCGAATGCCGTCTTCAATGATCACAGCGATTTCGTAAGCGTAGGCCGGATCGTAAGCGAGCAAATTCGGAATGGTGAGCGCGAGAACGTGGCTATTTCCGTCTTGGTGCTGCAAGCCTTCACCTGAAAGAGTAGTTCGGCCAGCGGTCCCACCTAGCATGAAGCCCCGTACGCGCATATCGGCCGCAGCCCAGATGAAATCACCAATGCGCTGAAAGCCGAACATTGAGTAATAGATGAAGAAGGGAATTGTGTTCACGCCATAAGTGGCATACGCATTTCCGGCGGCAATGAATGAGCCCATCGAGCCGGCTTCGGTGATGCCTTCCTCGAGGATTTGGCCGTCCTTGGCTTCCTTGTAGTAGAGGAAATTATCCGCGTCGACAGGCTCGTATTTCTGACCGCTGCTCGAATAGATTCCGACGGTGCGGAAGAGCGATTCCATCCCGAAGGTGCGGGCCTCGTCGGGAACAATCGGAACAATCAGATGTCCGATCTCGGGGTCTTTCAACATTTTTCGCAGCATGCCGACGAATGCCATGGTCGTGGAAACTTCGCGGCCGCCGCTGCCTTCAGAGAATTCCTTGAACAGCTCGGCATTGTCAGCTGTGAGCGGCTTCGAGCGAACGCGGCGATGGGGCGTATAGCCACCAAGCGCTTCGCGACGCTCGCGGAGATAGCGCATCTCTTCACTGTCGTCCGGTGGACGGTAGAACGGAATCTGATCGCACTGTTCGTCGGTGAGGGGAATTGAAAAGCGCGTGCGGAATTCGCGCAACTCTTCTTCGTTGAGCTTTTTCTGCTGGTGAGTAACGTTCTTGCCTTCGCCGGCCTCGCCGAGACCGTAACCCTTGATCGTGCGCGCCAGAATGACGGTCGGGCTGCCCTTATGCTCAAACGCAGCTTTGTACGCCGCGTAGACCTTGAGAGGATCGTGGCCGCCGAGCCGGAGACGGCGTAACTCTTCGTCCGAAAGAGGCTCGACGAGCTTCAGCAGCCGCGGATCTGTCCCAAAAAAGTGTTCGCGGACGTACGCGCCGGACGAGACGACAAGCTTTTGATACTCGCCGTCGACCATTTCGCCCATGCGCTTGACGAGAAGACCTTCTGTATCGCGCTCGAGGATGGGATCCCATTCGCTGCCCCAGAGAACCTTGATGACATTCCAGCCGGCGCCCCGGAATGCGGATTCAAGTTCCTGAATGATTTGTCCATTGCCGCGTACGGGCCCATCGAGGCGCTGCAGATTGCAATTGATGACGAAGATGAGGTTGTCGAGCTTTTCTCGGGCCGGAAGCGTGATCGCGCCGAGCGATTCGGGCTCGTCGGTTTCGCCATCGCCGAGGAACGCCCAAATTTTTGCATCCGTTTTTGGCTTCAGGCCGCGTGCTTCGAGGTAACGTGCAAAGCGCGCATTGTAAATCGACATCAAGGGGCTCAGTCCCATTGAAACAGTTGGAAATTCCCAGAAATTCGGCATCAGCCAAGGGTGTGGATATGATGACAGACCGCCACCGGGCTTCATTTCACGGCGAAAATTGTGGAGATTCTCGGCGGAGAGCCGCCCTTCGACGAATGCGCGGGAGTACATACCCGGAGCAGCGTGGCCCTGGAAGTAGACCGTGTCGCCTTCGAAATCGTCTGTTCGCGCGCGGAAGAAATGATTGAAGCCGACTTCGTAGAGCGTAGCAGATGACGCAAAAGTGGAAATGTGGCCGCCGATGCCGTTTTCTTCGCGATTTGCGCGGACGACCATGGCGGCTGCGTTCCAGCGAATGATGCTCTTGATGCGGCGTTCGATTTCCTGATTGCCGGGGAAGTCCGCCTGCATGCTGGCCGGGATCGAGTTTACGTAGGGGGTGTTGGCAGTGAAGGGAAGATCGATGCCGACAACCTTTGCGTGGGCGCGGAGGCGTTGGAGGATGTAAGAAGCTACCTCCGGTCCGCTCGACTGAAGAACCGAATCGAGCGACTCCAGCCACTCTTGAATTTCTTCGCCATCGAGATTAGGCGATTCAAGCGGCAGTTCGGCTTCCAGCTTCGGTTCTACGCTTTGGAATTGCGTGATGATTTCGTTGTCCATGGCCTCGCTTCCGTGCTCCTGCGTTATCTAAAACGAGCGAACGCCCCCACAGCATTCGCGTGCCAATGATTGGTCAGAGTAAGAATACACCCACATCGCGTCCCGTACTAGGCGTTCTCGCGCCTCGCCGGGATTTGCTTTGCGCTTGGCATCCAATTGTGGGGAATGCGCAAAGAGCCAGAGGCGAGTTGGCCTACCAGATCGCGGTCGGCCGGAAGAAAATCGAGCTCGCCAAGAGTCTGCGGGAGCCGCCACTCGATTCGCTCGAAAGCCAGGTTTTGGACTTGTTCGGGCTGCGCGGCGGCGGCGAAAAAAATGATTTCTGTCGAATTCTGCA
>DATNBB010000265.1:0-6190 GCA_035607335.1 Binatia bacterium
CAGTTGTTGGAGCAAGCCGATGCGGTCCTCTTCGGATTCGCCCATGCCTATGATTCCGCCGCAGCACACCGTAATGCCGGCCTTGCGAACGTTTTTAAGCGTGCGCAAGCGATCTTCGTAAACGCGCGTTGTGATGATTTCGCCGTAGAACTCCGGTGACGTATCGAGATTGTGGTTGTAAGCCGTGACGCCCGCTTCTTTCAGCTCATGCGCCTGTTTTTCCGTCAGCATGCCTAGCGTGCAGCAAACTTCCAGATTGAGAGAGGCAACGCCTCGCACCATCTCCAGCACTTTCTGAAAATCCTTACCCTCCGGCGCTTGTCGCCACGCTGCGCCCATGCAAAACCGCGTCGCGCCGTCCGCACGCGCCCTTTGCGCAGCGGCTAACACATCATCTGGATTCATGAGCTCTTGGCGCTGCACTCCTGTATCGTAATGCGCGCTTTGCGGACAGTACGCGCAGTCCTCCGGGCATGCCCCCGTTTTTATCGAAAGTAACCGGCAAAGTTGCACTTCATCCGCGGCATAAAATTGCCGGTGCAAAGTCTGCGTGCGGAAGATCAGTTCCGGCAATGGTAACCGGAATATTCCCTTGATTTCGTCGCGCGTCCAGTCATGCCTCATCTGCATGGATTAGTCCTCTGGTGGAACCTTCTAAGATAACAAAACGCTGGGCAACCGAGATGATCAAAACCAAAGAATTAGACCCGCGGCTGTTCCCATTGCCCGGATGCGCCAGAGCGCACAAGCGCGTCAATCACAGCCATGTTGCGAATCGCGTCCTCCAGTGGGACCGGCACCTCGCCGCCTTCGCGAATCGCCCGCGAGAACGCATCGCCTTGCACGGTGTATTGGTCGCACTTCGGAATGGTCTCAACCGTTGCGCCGCCGCCGAAAAGATCGCGCCCATCGTCGATAGTCACGCGGCATGGCCGGTCATTCGGAGCGTTAAACGGTATTTCCACGTTGATCCGGCCCTTCATGCCGACAAAAATCATCGTCTGAAAATAGTTCAGCTGAGTACCGCACGTAAAGACGCATTGGCCGAAGGGAAAATCGAGTATGGCCGAAGTCAGCCGGTCGGTTTTAAATTCAGGATCTCTTTCGATCAACGCGCAGACGCGCTTCGGTTCTTCCCCGGAAACAAAGCGTGAAATGTTCACCGGATAGCAGCCGATATCCAGTAGAGCGCCGCCGCCCCATTCCAGCACGTTTCGGGGGTTCTTCGGATCGCGATTGAAGTAGCTGAAGTGGCACAGAATGGACCTCAATTCGCCGATGCGCCCCTCGCGAATGAGCGCGCGCGTCCGCAGCCATTGCGGGTGCGTGCGCACCATAAAAGCCTCACCGATCTTCACGCCCGCGCGATCGCGCGCGGCAATCAGCGACTTCACTTCATCGGCGGTCATGCTCAAAGGCTTTTCGCACAGCACATGCTTGCGTGCCTCCGCCGCCTTAATGGACCACGGTACATGCAAGTGATTTGGCAGGGGATTGTAAATAGCCTCGATTTCAGGATCGGCAAGCAGTTCGTCGTAGGATCCGTACGCTTTCGGAATGCCTAATGACTTTGCCGCCGCTTCCGCCTTGGCCAAATCGCGCGACGCAATCGCCGAAATCGTGCTCCACTCGCCTTGCTGCATGGCGGGGACCACTTTTCGCGTAGCGATTGACGCCACACCCAGAACACCCCATCGGACTTTCTGCATAGCGTGAAGAAGTTTACCAGCGTCCATGGGTACCCGGTAAAAAGATTAGTCGCTCCATACGATTCGATAGGCCCAATTTTCCGCTTACAAAAAGCAAATCCGCCGTAGACGCGCTATCGTCTCCGGCGGATTCGCAAATGCGCTTAAATCGCTCAGTACTTTCCGTTGAGCACGTCCGTCCAGTATTGCTGTACCCCAAACCACGGCCCGTCATTCGGAATCGTCGCCAGCACGTGTCGCCGAACCACGAGAATGTCGGCCTTGCCCGCCTTTTGATAAACCACGTTTCCATCCGGCCCGATTACCATCACGAACGGCTCAGTCGTGTTCCACTTCTCGCCGAATGCCGCCTGAAGCGCGTTTGTGTCCGCCTCATTAAACTGCAGGTTCATGCCAGAAGCGTGCTGCTGTTTCAGGTAATCGAGCACCTGCGCCTGTTCGCTCGGATTGTCCGTGGACACCGTGATCATGTTGAATTTGCGCAGCCGATACATCCGGTACGTTGTTTCGTAATCGTGGAATGTGTCGACGCAATCTTTGCACTTGAGCGACCAGAACGCCACAATCACGGTCTTGCCCGTATTGTTTGCGCGAATGTTCTTCAGATCGTCCGCACTCGCCATCGTCAGGTTCACAGGCTCGGCTTTGATCTTCTCCATTTCCTCTTCCACGCCCGTTGCCTTCGAGAGCCATTTTGTCGAGCACCCAAATGCATGTGTGGAAGCCACAGCAACCGGCTGGCCGGCCAGCATCGCATCGATCGCGTTGCGCGCGTCTTGTACCTTCACTTTGGCGATTGCTGTCGAGTCGTCGATTCGTCCTTCATAACGAAGCTTGCGGTCCTGATCGAAGATGAAAATGTGCGGCGTTGCTACTGCGCCCAGTTTCGCCGCAAACGCCTGGGTTTCCCCGTCATAGAGATACGGCCAGTCTATGTGCCGCAACTTGGCCCTGATCTTCATGTCGGCCATGTCGTCTGTCGAGTCCGTATAGCCCAGCTCGTTTAGGCGGATCGCAGAAGCGTTATTCGGGTTAATTGCGATAAGTTGAACTCCCTTGTCTTTATAATCCTCGTAAATTTGCCGGATGCGCCCTTCGTAGGCGATTGAAACGGGGCAATGATTCGATTCGAAGACGATCGCAAGGATCTTCGCGTTCTTGTATTCGTCTGACGAATGCATCTTGCCGTCCACGCCGGGCAGATTGAAACTCGGCATAGCAGAGCCGATCGGAAGCACCGGATGCTCAAGATCCTCCTGAATGCCACGCCCACGTCCTCGTCCGCGCCCTGTGGCCTGTGCTTGTACGCCTGAAGCTGGCGCCGCATTCGCAGCCGCCGGTTGAGAATTATTTTGACCTGTCTCCTGTGCTCGCGCCGTGGCGCAAACAAATGCAATCATCGCCGCCGTGCAAATCAAGGCAAACGGCCATTTCATTGACCGAAGATACCGACCACAAAAGCTATTCATACGGATTCTCCTCCACTGAGCTTCAAGGGTGTGGCTGCACTATCGGTTGAGACCGACGTGCTGTCAACGAACGCAACTCTTGCCTTGCAACCAGACTAATTCCCAGCCAGCGACGACCAGTACTTCTGCTCGCCCGGATACTCCTTCGTATCGGGCAAGCTTGCCAGAATCGTTCGACGCAATTTCATCGTATCGAGGTCGCCCACCTGCTGATAGAGCACGTCTGCGTTTGGCGCAAGCAAGAGAGTCACGGGGACGGCACCCGGCATATTTGGATCGAACGCAGCTTGCATGGTGTAAACATTCGAATCGCTAAAAAGATAGTTCTCGCTGCTCGCGTGCTCTTTCTGCAGAAAATCCATTACTCCGGCCTTTTCCGTCGGATCGTTTTCCGAAATTGTAACGAATGTCAAATCCCGATTGCGGTACATCCGGAAGGTGTCTTGAAGATCGGGGAATTCGCCGACGCACGGCCCGCACCACGTTGCCCAGAAATTCACGACGAGATATTTGCCGGTGGGGTTGTTGCGAAGCTTGCCCAACTCCTCTTTCGAAGCCAGGGAAACGCTGATCGGCTCAGTCTCTATCTTGGCGATTTCCGCCTGCGCCTTTGCCTTCCCCGAAGCCCAATTTATCGAGTTGCCGTTCGCCTCAGTCGTTGCCACGGCAACCGCCTGTCCGGCGAGCAGTGCATCCAGCGCATTTTGCGCGTCGCGCGATTTCACAAGCGACTCATCGATATTGTCGTCGATGCGTCCGCGATATTGCAGTTTCCGCGCTTGGTCGAAAATGAAAATCTCCGGCGTCACAGTAGCGCCCAGGTCCTTCGCCACCGTTTGTTTATCGCCATCATAAAGGTACGGCCAGTCGATATGGCGGTATTCCGCCGCCTCCTTCATGTCTTCAAGGTGATCGCCCACATCCGTGTATGCCATCTGGTCGATTGCAACCGCATCCGGATTGTCCGGACTGATCGCCACAATAGCTACGCCTTTGTCTTTGTAGGCCTCGTAAAGCTTTCTGATTCGGCTCTCATAAAGCTGTGAGGCAGGTGAGTGGTCGGACTCCAGCACGATAGCCAAAACCTTCGCACTAGCGTAATCACTGAGCTTGTGAGTTTTTCCGTCCACGCCCGGCAAATTAAAATCGGGCGCCGCCGCTCCGATCGCCATCGGCGAACCGGTGCCAGTTACGGTAGACGCCGCCGCTTGCGCCACCACTGCATAGGAATGTAAGCCGACAACGCCCGCGACAAGAACGAAAACGCAGGCGATCGCACATCTGGAGAACCGAAAGGTTCTAAACGCTCTCTTCACGTGTTACCTGCCCTCGCTGGCGGCCCACAGTCGCCATTTTCATTTGCTTGAATTTTGGGATGCGCGCAACGGCCTGTCAAGACGAGAATTCAGGTGCGCCAAACAGAAAAGGGCCATTCCCAACCTGCAAAATGGCCCTCAAGTTCATCACACATAAAATGCTAGCGAGCCGCGGCTGTCGCGCCCTGTTTTGTGCCACGTGCCGCTTCTAGTTCGCGCAGGCCCTCTGTGAGATCCTCCACAAGGTCCTGGGCAGTCTCGCAGCCCGGCGATAGGCGGATTAGCGTGTCGGACAATCCCAATTCGGCCCGTGCTTCCGCCGGGATCGAAGCGTGAGTCATCGTCGCCGGATGGCAGATCAGCGACTTCACTCCGCCCAGGCTCTCGCCCAAAGTGAAATACCTCCGCGAGGAAACGAATGACACCACCTCGTCAATCGTCCCGTCCATCTCAAATGAGACCATCCCGCCAAAACCGCTCATCTGCCGTTTGGCGATGTCATGTCCCGGATGCTTCGGCAGCCCGGGGAAGTAGACGCGCCGCACCATAGGATTCGCGTCCAGCGCCTTGGCGATCGCCGCGGCGTTCTCTTCATGCCGCTGCATTCTTAATTCAAGCGTCTTGATTCCCCTCATCGTGAGCCAGCAATCAAACGGCGAAGGGACTGCTCCGGTTGCATTTTGGAGGAACTTCACTGGTTCAAATATCGCCGGGTCTTTGGCCAGGACCGCGCCTTGAATCACATCCGAATGCCCCGCCAAGTATTTCGTCACGCTGTGAACCACAATATCTGCCCCCAATTCAAAGGGTTGCTGAAAGTAAGGCGTCGCGAAAGTATTGTCTACCACCACGAACGCGCCCTTCGCGTGGGCAATCCGCGCGATGGCGGCGATATCGTTGATCTGTAGCCGTGGATTCGTCGGGCTCTCAATCCATACGATCTTCGTCTTCTCGTTTACGTTGGACTCCACCTGCTTGAGATTTTCCGTCTCGATCTGCCGGATTTTCACCCCGATCGGCTGGAATACCTTGTTCAGGATTCGATAAGTTCCGCCGTATACGTCTCTCGGCAGCACAATTTCGTCGCCGGGCCGTAGATATGCTTGCAGCACCGCGTTTTCCGCAGCCAGCCCGGAAGCGAATGCCGCCGCGTATTTCACATTCTCCAGCTCCGCCAGTACCGCTTCGAGCCGTTCGCGGGTGGGATTGTTCGTCCGCGAGTAGCTGAAGCCTTTATCGTGCCCGGGAGCCTCTTGCTCGTAAGTGGAAGTCTGGAATATGGGTGCAACCAGCGCTCCGGTTTCGGGTTCAGAGGGCTGTCCTGCATGGATCGTTTTTGTCGCGAACTTCATCTTCTCGACTCCCTTTTAGGGCACTCTATCGGCTTACTTGCCTCCTCTTTGCCGCTATGTGCTTAACGGCCGAGAGAGGGCATGCGCCTATGCCGATATGCGCCAAGATAGATCGACCTCGCACCCGCATTCGCAGAATGCGACGCCGTCTTTACTTCAGTTTGGGAGTTGAATCTTCAAGGGCCCTTGAACGCGGTCCGTTGAGGATCTTATCTCTCCCCACTGGGCAGGAATTAGCACCTTGGCATCCGCCAGGTTGCTGTGGCTTCCTAGGGCCTGTCCCCTCAGCCACTCTGGATAAGCGCCGCCGTGAAGCGGCTCGCAAATCATAGCAAATCGAGGCC
>DATNBB010000291.1:0-5962 GCA_035607335.1 Binatia bacterium
CACACTGCTGTTCGACATATCCGCATCAGGGACAAACCTATCGAGTTGCTCGGGAGTTTGCAGTTCCAACCCGGTGTCGTCTCAGTTTGACGCGCCGCTCATTTATGAGCATATTGTTAGTGGTAACGGCGAGGCTCTAGCGCTATCAAGCGGTACGACGATCCTCAATGTTACGACGCCGATCACAAACGGCATTGCCACACTCGAGCTCGAGTTGAGTAGTGCCCTATACTGCTCTGTCGCTGCGCGTAGTGTTTGCAACGCTTCTTCGGATTTTAGCGATCCGTTGACGATCACCGGAGCTGAGATTGTGGATTCAACCGGCAACGTAGTGCAAGGTGTGCCGATTGTATCGGAGTCCGGCTTCAACCCTAACGCCAGTTTCGTGCCCGTGAATACTCCAGAGTCCTCTAGCATCTCGATGCTCGCGATGGGGCTTTTAGGCCTTGCCGTCCTGGCTGTGCCGTCGAGGCAAAGGCGCACAAGTTCACTGTGGCAAAACCTAATTGGTTGTGGCCGTTCTCGTTGAATGACAATCTCCGGGCGATAGATATTGGTTTGTGATTCAAAGGTGAGCTTCCACTCGTGACAGATCCCGCAACGAATGCGGCACATGTGAGTTAAGATCACGAATAGGATGCATGGGTATGCTGTTTGAAGGTATCGGTTCACCTGATGTGGTGGCACGCAGTAGTCGGAGCGTGGTAGTGGGGAGCTGCGTAGCGAGTCCTACCCGCTTTGTTAGAAACGACAAAGCCCGCTCCCCTGCGGGCGATACTATCCCTATTGACTTCGCTGAACGATAACCTACGTCGCAGCGCTGAAGCGATTTGCTTGGCATTGTCCAAGGGATTGCATACAATCCCGAATTCACTCCACATTCACGGAGAGCGAATGGGCAAGCGCATCGCGGCAAAGATTACCGGAGTGGCGGGTTACGTTCCGCCGCGCGTGGTGACCAACCACGATCTGGAAAAGATCGTCGATACGACCGACGAGTGGATTCGCACGCGGACCGGGATGCGCGAGCGGCATTACGCCGATCCCGGTGTGGCGTCGTCGGATTTGGGTACCGAAGCCGCAAAAAGGCTCTTGGCGTCGAAGGGAGTTTCGCCCGAGGAGATTGAGCTGATTGTGGTGGCGACGGTGACCCCGGACATGCTGTTTCCCGCGACGGCTTGCCTGATCGAAGACCGGCTGGGCGCAAAAAACGCGTGGGGCTTCGATCTTTCCGCTGCCTGCTCCGGTTTTGCCTATGCGCTTACGGTGGGCGCGCAATTCGTCGGCGCGGGGACGCACAAGAAGGTGCTCGTGATCGGTTCTGACGTGATGACATCGATTCTCGACTTCAAGGATCGCGCGACCTGCGTGCTATTTGGAGATGGAGCCGGAGCGGTGCTGCTCGAGCCGGCAAACGGCGATTCGGAAGGCATTATCGATTTCTCCCACGACGTGGACGGCTCCGGCGGTTGCAATCTGTATATGCCCGCCGGTGGCTCCAAACATCCGGCTTCGCGCGAGACAGTTGAGCAGCGCATGCATTACGTGCATCAGGAGGGCCAGAGCGTTTTCAAGTACGCGGTGCGCCGCATGAGCGATCTGGCCTCGCAGATTCTCGAGCGAAACAGCCTCAGCGGGCGCGATCTGGCGCTTGTGGTGCCTCATCAGGCGAATCTGCGAATTATTCGCGCGATGCAGGAGCGCATCGGCGTCGATGACTCGAAAGTGCTCGTAAATATCGACCGCTTCGGGAATACGACCGCCGGGACGATTCCGCTGGGCCTCGCCGACGCCGTCGAGCAAAAACGGCTGCGCAAAGGCGACCTCGTGCTCCTGATAAGCGTAGGCGCCGGTTATACCACCGGCGCGGTCCTAATGCGCTGGGCTTATTGATCATCAATCTAAAATCTGGGCCTCATTCGCAATTCCCTAGTTTCAAGTGCTGCTTACCGACTTGCGCCTGGCCCGTTGCCGCAGCGTCAGCCATGTGCTCATACGAGAGGTCAAAGGTTAGAGGTTAGAAGAACCGCTGGAGCGCCTGCAAAGGCGGGGGAGCGCGTGAGACTTTATTTGTTCACGAGAAGCCGATGCGTTTCGCGGGCTTATCAGGTGGCTCCATGAGCTGGCGGATAGCTTCGAATAGCGCGGCGATATCTTCGTCCTGAGTCTCCATTCGTTTTTCGAGTTCGCCAAATTTGCGGGCGAGATCTTTGTGGGTGCTGATTGTTTCGCGCAATTTGACAAAAGCGCGCACCACATAGACGCTCACTTCCACCGCGCGCGGCGTGTTCAAGACGCTCGCCGCCATGATGGCGCCGTGTTCGGTGAATGCGTAAGGCCGGTAACGGCGGCCTCCGCGTGCGTTTTTTGAGGTCGCAGTTTGCGACCTCAAATATTCGGTTTCGGCCGAACTCATCTGAAACATGAAATCGGCCGGGAAGCGATCCTTGTTGCGTTTCACCTGCTCGTTCAACCGCTTCGTCGTTACGCCGTAAAGCTCCGCCAGATCGGAATCGAGGATCACCTTTTCTCCCCGCACCAAAAGGATGCGGGATTCGATTCGATCGGCGGGCAGAATTGCAGTCGCTTTCGGCATGGGTCTCCCGTTTTGAGGTCGCAAATTGCGACCTTGCTGAGTCTTCTATGTGGCAATTAGAAAGGGCGCATGGCCGTCTGCTGCAAATACGCATGCGCCCTGCACGATCTCGCGCGGGCTGGGCACCCGCGCGTTGAGCTCAAACTAGCCGGCGGCGGTTACCTGAGCCGCGCCGGGCAAGCGCACCAGTTTCGCATCCGTGATCGACGGCAAGCCGAGAATGTGCTGAACCACGGAAGCCTCGACTTTTCCATCCAGCCCGACGAGAGCCAGCGCATCCGCGCCCCGCGTGGCCGAGCGCCGGCCCAGCGTGAACGTGGCAATGTTGATGCCGAGCGATCCGACCGCCGTACCAATCTTACCGATCACACCAGGTACATCGACGTTGCGAATCAGAAGCAACGTTCCCTCAAGCGGCGCTTCGAGGCCGATTCCGTCCAAAGCGAGAATTCGCGGTGAACCGTCCTGGCCGACAGTGCCTTCAACGGTAAGCTCGCTGCCGGCGCCACCGATCGTGACTTCGACGGTGTTTGGGAATCCGCGCTCGCGCCGATGAGTCGTCTCTTCCACTACGAGCCCGCGTGAAGAAGCCATGTCCCCGGCGTTCACCAGATTCACCTGTTCATCGAGTACCGCATTCAAAATACCCGCGAGTATCGACGCACGAATCATGTGTGAACCAAATTCCGACGGCTCGCCCGTGTAACGTATGCGAACGCGGCTGAAGCTGCGTCCCGGCGCGGCCTGAGCCACGAAAGCGCCGAGGCGTTCGCCGAGTTCAAGGTACGGCTTCACCCGCCGATACTGGTCGGCCGAGAGCGAAGGCATATTCACCGCGTTGCGGATGATTCCGTCGGAGAGATAGTCCTTCACCTGTTGGGCAATTGCGATGCCCACCTCCTCCTGCGCCTCACGCGTAGAACCGGCGATATGAGGAGTGGCGATCACGTTCGGCAGCCCCATCAGCGGCGAGCTTTTCGGCGGCTCGACTGCAAACGTGTCGAGCCCAGCGCCCGCCAGTTGGCCGGACTTCAGAGCATCGGCGAGAGCAGCTTCGTCAATCAACTCTCCGCGCGCGCAGTTGATAATCCACGCGCCCTTTTTCATTTTCGCGATCGCCGCCGCATTGATCAGATTCTCCGTCGCGGAGCTAAGCGAAGTGTGCAGCGAGACGACGTTGGATTGCTTGAGAACCTCATCGAGCGGCAGGAGTTCGACTTCCAGCTCCCGCGCTGCTGCCGGACTGACATACGGATCGTGCGCGATCACCTTCATGCCGAGAGCGCGCGCCCGTTTCGCTACTTCCATTCCGATGCGGCCGAGGCCAACGAGGCCAAGCGTCTTGCCGCGAAGCTCCGTGCCCGAAAGTGTCGATTTCTCCCACCGCCCGGCGTGAGTCGAGGCCGTCGCTTGCGGCACCGAGCGCGCAAGCCCCAGCATGAGCGCCAGCGTGTGCTCGGCGACGCTCACCGAATTACCGCCCGGCGTATTCATCACCAGCACGCCCCGGCGTGTCGCCGCGTCGACGTCAACGTTATCTACGCCTACGCCCGCGCGGCCGATCACGCGAAGCTTCTGTGCCTTCTCAAGAAGAGCCGCCGTCGCTTTCGTGGCGCTGCGAACCACAAGGCCGTCTGCATCCGCGATTGCCGCGGGCAATTCCGCCGCTGAAGGTGTTAGAACTTCCCATCCTGTTTCACGAAGAAGTGCAATACCGCGTTCACTGATTTTGTCTGCAACGATGATTTTCATGGCCTAAAAAGGTTAATGGGTGAGCTTGCCGCTGTCAAATTGTTTACGGATAATTCCCGATGCGAACGTTGCGCTACCGACGTGGACAGCCCGGCCTGTGCTATTCTTTGCGCGGAGAAAAACGAGCCAAAATGAGCTACCTGGAACGCATTCAGGCTGATTTGACCACGGCCATGAAGGAAAAGGACGAGCTCCGCCTCAGTGTATTGCGCATGGTCAAGAGCGCACTCAAATTGAAAGAAGTGGAAAAAATGCGCCCTCTCGACGATATGGAGTCCTTGCAAATGCTCCAGACACTCGTCAAGCAGCGGCGCGAGTCCGTCGATCAGTTCACAAAGGGCGGCCGGCGCGATCTAGCTGACAAAGAGACGCAGGAGATCGCCATCATAGAGGAGTATTTGCCTGCCGCTCCCAGCGACGAAGAGATGCACCGCTCCATCGAGGAAGCGATCGCGGAAACCGGTGCCGATTCTATCAAGGCGATGGGTGCTGTCGTCAAAGCTGCCCGCGCACGATTGGAAGGCAAAACCGTCGACGGCAAGCTACTGAGCGATCGCGTGCGCCAGCGCTTGGCGCAAAAATAGTAAACGCGATCCGCAAGTTACGTGCGGCCCAGTGCGCGCATCGTAGACATATTCGAAAGTCGCAGGCCAGACGCTACGGAGGCAACGCTTGGCCACAAAAACGTGGAGTTCCACCGCGCCCGCCGGTGAGTTTAAGCCTTACACGCCGCCCGAGCAGAACCTCCGCGAATTCACTCTGCGCGCAGTCGTGCTCGGAGCGCTTTTCGGCATTCTGTTCGGCGCTGTCTCCGTGTACGTCGGGCTGCGCGCCGGCCTCACGGTCTCCGCCTCTATTCCCATCGCCGTTCTGTCCATCAGCATCCTGCGCGCATTTGGCCGCAGCACCATTCTCGAAAACAATATTGTCCAAACCACCGGCTCCGCGGGCGAATCCGTTGCCGCCGGCGTGATCTTCACTATCCCCGCGCTGATTTTTCTCGGCTTCTCGCTTAACACGGAATATTGGCGCGTCTTTTTCCTCGCGCTTCTCGGCGGGGCGCTCGGCGTGCTCATGATGATTCCGCTCCGTCGCCAGTTGATCGTCAAAGAGCACGGCAATCTCACGTTCCCCGAGGGAACCGCCTGCGCGGACGTACTCGTCGCGGGGGAGCGCGGCGGATCGTTCGCCAGCCGCGTCTTCTGGGGACTTGGCCTCGGCGGAGTTTATACGATTTGCATGAATACCTTCGGTCTTTGGCCGAGCCAGCCCGATTACCAACCGAAGTGGCTTCCCGGGGCCTCGGCACGCTGCACCATCACATCCGAATATCTCGGCGTCGGATACATCATTGGCCCGCGCGTGGCCGGAACGCTTTTCGCCGGCGGCGTGATTTCGTGGCTCGTCCTGATGCCCGCCATTCGCTTCTTCGGTTCGCTCGCGCCCAACGTGGCGCTCTATCCGAGCACAGTCCCAATCCCGCAGATGACGCCGGACATGCTCTCGGCCAGCTATATTCGTCCCATTGGCGCGGGCGCCGTCGCCGCTTCGGGGTTGATTACGCTCCTCAAGACCATGCCGACAATTTGGTCCGCGCTCACCGCCGGCCTGAAG
>DATNBB010000300.1:0-19182 GCA_035607335.1 Binatia bacterium
ATTCGTCTGGCTCGAACGCAGCCGGTTCCTCAACTCAATCGCAAAATTTTGCGTCCGTCTCGGGCACCGTTGTCAGCGCGAGTACAGGTCAGCCTCTGAGAAAAGCTCGCGTCGAACTTTCGCCCGATGACAGCCGAAATCGGCCACTCGGCTCGATCACCGATGTAAGCGGCCATTTCGAAATCGAAAATATCGTTCCGGGTCGTTACGCTCTCTCCGCATCGGACCGCGGCTACGTTTCCGAGCGCTATCACCAGGAAAACGCCGATTCTCCCGGCGCGCTGCTCGCCCTTTCGGCCGGGCAAGCAGTAAAGGACATAATCTTCCGTCTTGAACAGACCGCCGTCATCGACGGCCACGTTTACGATGAAGACGGTGACCCGCTGCAAGGCGCGGCGGTGCAAATTCTCCGCAGGGCATACATGAACGGAAAGCGAACGATGACCACGGTCAACGAGGTCATGACGGACGATCGCGGCGCGTATCGCATGTTTGGCATCGAGCCGGGTCACTATTACGTGATGGCATCATGGGGGATGGGACGTATGTTCGCCGGTCCGGGCGATCAGGGCGAACCCACGTATGCGCCTGTCTTTTATCCCAATGCCGATTCCGCCGAACGCGCCGCGCCAATTGACCTGAAGCCCGGTGATGAACTTCCGGGCATGGATTTTCAGCTCGCGCCGAGCAACACCCATACCTACGAAGTGAGCGGAAGGGCTGCTAGTGCGTCAGGGGCAAACGGAATATTTGTCACACTCACAAGCAAGAACCCCCAGACGCAGTTCATGACCGGTTTCATGCGCCGCGAGGCCACCATGGACGCCAATGGCGCCTTTCGGTTTACAGGCGTGGCCCCAGGAGAATACGTGATCAGCGCGACGACTGGACTCCATCGATTAGGCGAAGCCAGCGGCCCGCCGCAAAGCGCGAACCGTGAAATCTCAGTCGTAGATTCAAACGTCACCGGCATTTCGCTTGTCCTTAGCGCCGGAGCGACTATTGTAGGCCACGTGACGTTCGAAGGAGACGCTGGCTCGGCTGGCGGAGCAATTGCAGTCAACTTTTCTTCGAACGATCAGATTGGCTTTGGCGGCAGCCAAGCGCAGGTTCAGCCGGACGGTACATTTACCGTGACCGGAGTTCCCGATGGACAATACACGGTTAACCTTTTCTCGCGCTGCGGAGCCTGTTTTGTGAAGGCAGTAACTTCAAATGGTGCCGACCTCTCCGGCAAGCCGGTCGACATCGAAGGCGGCACAGGTCCGTCGCCGCTCGAAATCGTTTACAGCAGTAACACTGCGGACGTGAGCGGCACCGTCGCCGCGAGTGACAATCAGCCGGGCATCGGAGCGCTCGTCGTGGTCATTCCGAATGCAGACGCGCCCGATCGCGAGAGACGTTACAGAACCGCGACCACCGATCAGTACGGCCGCTTTGACGTTAAAGGCGTTCCGCCCGGCGAATATACGATCATCGCGCTGCAAGGCATGAGCGACGACCAATCCTTCCTCGACCCTGATTTTATGCAGCAATACGCGAATAAAGCGGAGACGTTGAACCTCGCCGAAGGCGATCACAAAACGCTTCAATTAAATCTCGTTTCGGTGAATACTCAGTGACGTGCAAATGATCCACCGCCGCGAATTTCTCACTCGCTCGCTCGGTGCCGCTCTCGCAACTGCCGCACTCCCCTTGCGCGGACTGGCGGATGCCGTTCCTCCAGCCGAGGCGTGCGGCGGATTTCATCTTCGCTATGGCGTTACGCAAAGCGGCAACTTTGACATTCTGCAGAACAGCGCCACGCTCGCTCAAATGGGTTTCGATTATTGCGAGCCGGCCGTAGTCAGGACGATGTCGCTCAGCGATGCGGATTTCGAGGCGATCCGGGCGAAAGTCGCCGCCACCCCCTGCCGCGTCGAATCGATGAACTCTTTTATTCCGGGCAAGATGAAAGTTGTCGGCCCTTCGATCGATCGTGCCGCGCTGGATGACTATGTGCAAAAATCTCTGGCGAGGGCAAACGCGTTTGGCACGAAGATCGTGGTCTTCGGCAGTGGCACTGCGCGGCAGGTTCCCGAAGGATTCCCGCGCGAACAGGCCTGGACGCAGTTGCAGGATTTTCTTCGTCGCGTGGGCGACGAAATCGTAAAGCAAGATTACGGGTTCGTGATCGGCATCGAAGCGCTGCGCCATCAGGAATCGAATATCGTCAATACGACCGCCGAAGCCTATCAACTCGCCGTCGATACGAACCATCCCAAGATCAACATCATCTGCGATTTTTATCACCTCGCTACGGAACACGAAGACCCCATAATTCTGCGCAAGGTGAAAGACCGGCTCGTACATCTGCATTTCGCCAACGAGTGCAACGCCCGGGCGTTTCCGCGCGATGCGGCAGAGTGCCCCGCGTACGTACCGTTTTTTGCAAATCTGCGCGCCATCGGCTACAACGGCCGCATCAGCATCGAAGCTGGCACGCATGACTTCGCCACAGACGCGCCTCTCGGCCTCGCCACTCTGCACAAACTCTACTCAGACGCCTGCGCCGCGTAGCACAGCCGCTCTTGGCTTTGTTCTTTACGGTTTTGCGCATGTTCAAGAGCCGCTTGCTTCATCAAAAAAAAGACAACAACAAAAAACGTCGTCATCCTGAGCGGTTTTCGCGAAGGACCCCTCCTGCCTTTCTTTCGGCAAAATTGCACGAATGCGAGCGATTTGTAAGCACGCGAGCACTGCGGCGTAGTTTTTATCCGCGAATTGCAATTGCTCTCAGCGCGCGCCACGCAAGCAAAAGCGAGCGTTTAGGCTTCCGCTTCGGCATCCAACTCGACCAATTTCCCTGCGGCCTTCTGTTACACTCGAACCGTTCTAAAAAATAGGAGGCAATCATGGAACATCCGTCCTCAAATAGCGCAGGAATCCTGCAAACTCGTATCGAAAGACTCGAAAAAGAAAATCGTCGCTTCAAAAGGATTGCTGTCGCCGCGCTCGCAGGCGTCGCTCTGCTCATCGTCATGGGCCAGACGTCCGCGCGTAAGACCGTCGAGGCGAACGAATTCGTCGTGAAGGACGCGCACGGCAATGTGCGCATCCGGCTCGGCGTTGACCCGAAGAATGATTCTGCTGTTCTCTGGATGCAAACGGCCAAAGGCGACGAAGCCGCTTCGCTTTCCGATTCCGGTATGCTCCTGCAGCAAGGCGGCGTCGTGCGCACCATCGTCGGCGATTCGGCCCTTACGTTGTCGAATTCGCAGGGCCAGCCGAACGTGAGACTCACTGCTGCTGACGATGCGGAAAGAGACCTCTTCATCGAAGGGAACACCGGATACTTGTCATATCTGCCAGGCCAGGCGCTGGAAATTTCAGATAGCGATGGCTACTCCGCCGCCATCGGCAGCACCGAAATCCGCGGCGCCAACGGTGCATCGTCGCACTCCAATGCCGCCTCCCTCGTCCTCACCGATCCAGATAAAAAGGTCCTGTGGAAAGCCCCATGATTGTTCCAGTCCGGGTCGCAACTAGAATTTGGAAGGGCACGGCTTCCAGCCATGCCGAATGTGGCGCAGAGCGAGCGCGGCTTCAGCCGCTGAAGCCATGTTTCGTCCGGGTGCGGCAGAATCTCGGACTCTGCTGGAACAGAGGATGACTTGATAGCGTGAACGTTGCAGTACGCTCGAAGGAATGGTGACTTGCAATGGCTTTGAACATTAAGGATGGACAAACTCAACAGCTGGCGCAAGAACTAGCGGAATTGACTGGCGAGAGCATGGCCGTCGCCGTGACCGAAGCGGTCCGCGAGCGTTTGGATCGGGTCCGCCGTGAGCGGGGCAATGGGCTTGTAGAACGCCTGCTGGAGATTGGAAAGGATTGCGCGGCGCATTTGAAACCGCCCTATCGGACTGACCATAGCGAACTGTTATATGACGAGCAGGGGCTGCCACGATGATTCATCAATTTCGGGCGAACACTTGTGGATCTATGCTGATTTTTCCGGCACTCGATAACTTCCGGGCACCGTCTGCGCCGCCACATTCAATCGGTTCCACGAATTGATCGTCGCGATAGCAAGCGTCAGGCTACGCAATTCCTCCTCGCTGAAATAAGGCCGAACCTGCTCGTATACCGAATCCGGCACAAAGCCATCGGTCACGAGCGTCACCGCTTCCGTCCAAGTCAACGCCGCACGTTCACGGTCGCTGTACCAGGGGCACTCGCGCCACGCGTTGAGCGAATAGAGCCGCTGCTCACTCTCGCCTATCGCGCGCAGGTCCTTCCAGTGCATGTCAATGCAATGCGCGCAGCCATTGATCTGCGACGCGCGCAGTTTAATCAAGTGAAGCAGCGATTCCTCCAGCCCACACTCATGCAGGTATTTCTCCAGCGAAAGCATCATCTTGAAAGGCTCAGGGCCAATCTTCGCAAAACGTTGTCGCACTCAGTTCTCCTTCTGGGAATTCGATGCAGCAACTGATGGCGCAGAGCTGGGAAAGGCGCACTCAGGCTGTACTCGTGATCAAACCCTAAGCGACGGATGCTTTACCGAAATCCAGTGTTCCACTACATCGAGAAACTCTTTTGCATTTGCTGCGATTTCCTGCGCTTCGGTTTCGGTAGCTACAAGCGCGTAATCGTAATCGATCGTATTTCGCTTGCGCCTGCACCTGTCAAAGTAATCGCAGTAAGGATTGGCGGCTTTTCCGAGAGCCAGTCGCAGGCTCTCGAAAGAAATTCTGTGATGACCCGCGGTTGTTCCAACGCGGTAGCCAGCGCAAGCGATCGCCATCTTGGCGGTTTGAAGGGCGGCGTTGTATGCGGTCGCGAAGCGGCGATCGGCGGATAGTTCGTGAATCGACGCATCCGCCAGATCGCGGGCAATTACCGCGCGAATCGCATCCAGTTCCTTTTTCGACGTTCTATGCCGCTTGACTTCGTTCCTTGCCAATAAGTCTGCCCAGGTCACGTCGCCCGCCTTTGATAAACAAAAGCTTTCCGTCGACCACGCTAGTCACAAAATGATCGCCGTTCTTGATCTTCGTACGAAATTCTGGCACGGAGTAAAGCTTGATGTTGATCTCGCGGCCGAGCCGCGTCTCCGCTCTTCGCAAATCTGGTGCAAGGTCTGCAAGACGAGTACTCCCGATAAGCATTAGGTCTACGTCGCTCGTTGCTCGTTCTTCGCCTCTCGCGACTGATCCGTATAGAAACGCCAACTTGATACCATCGGTGTGCGGCGCGAGTGCCTCACGCAGCGTCGTCGCCACTCCAGAGGTCTTCTCGAGTAGATTACTGAGGTCATTGAAAATGGGCGAACGCCGCTCCGCCCGGAAGTAAACACGTCTGCCTTCAACTCGCGTTTCCAGTATTCCAGCTTGAACGAGGGAGGAAAGCTCCCTCTGCAGGCTTGATGGCATCGTTCGAACGAAGCGCGCAAGTTCGGAAAGGTACCACCACCTTTCCGGCTGCAATAGCGTCGAGGTGAGGACTGCTTGCCTGATGGTAGGGAAGAGGGCATCGAGCGTCGAGTTACGCATAATGCGTATATTATTACGCATATTGCGTATTTATATCAATACCCGTAAGTGCTACGGCCGTTCCTCGCACAGCTTGGCAACCTCTTCCCGCAATTGCCGCACTTCGCGCTGCAAATCGGGCAAACGATTGAAAACAGCCACCGATCTGCGCCAATCCTTGTTGTCGAATCCGGGCGATCCGGAATAAATCGCGCCTGCGGGAATATCGCTATTCACCGCGCTCTGCGCCGTAAGGATCGCGCCATCGTGAATTGTCAGGTGCCCGGCGGACGCGGACTGGCCGGCGAGAATGCACTTGTTCCCGATGTGCGTCGTTCCCGCGAGCCCAACTTGTCCGCAAAGAATTGTATCTTCGCCGACGGTGCAGGCATGGCCCACCTGCACAAGATTGTCGATTTTGGTGCCGCGTCCGATGCGCGTGTCACTTACCGCACCGCGATCAATCGCGCTGTTCGCCTGAACTTCCACATCGTCTTCGATCACCACTCCGCCGACCTGCAAAATCTTGTGCCAATGTCCCTGCGCATCGCGCGCAAAGCCGAAGCCGTCCGTGCCAACCACTACGCCGTTTTGAAGCAGCACGCGATTGCCGATCCGGCAGTCCTCGCGCACCACGCAATGCGAATGCGCGAAAAAATCGTCGCCGATTTTCGCGCCGCGATAAATCGTCACAAAGCTGTGCAATACAACGTTATCTCCGATCTCCACGTCCTCATCGATGAAGCAATACGGCCCGATGTGCGCGCGATCTCCAACTTTCGCAGTAGAAGAAATCACGGCAGTCGAATGAACGTTCGGTGCGTAGCGCGGCGGCTTGTGAAACAGTTCGAGCGCACGCGCGAAATCCAGATACGGATTCGCCGTGCGCAGCGCGGCAATCGTCACGGCGGGACCGTCGGGCGCGATCAGAATCGCCGAAGCCTGCGTCGTCTTTACCAGCGGATAATATTTTCGATTATCGAGAAAAGTCAGTTGCCCCGGCTGCGCTTCTTCAATGCCCGCAACGCCCGTAATCTCCACGGTGCCATCGCCTTCCAGGCGGCAGCCCAACTTCTGCGCAATCTCACCCAGCTTCATAAGCATGCTCCCATCACGAAGTTCTCGTGGTTATCGCGTTTGTGGCGGCATCGCGATCAAGAGTACCTTCGTCTTCAAAAAAAATCCGTCATCCTGAGCGAAGCGAAGGACCTCTCTTGCTTTTCCTGCGCTCAACACTAACCCGCAAATAGGCCACTCAATCCCGCCACTCCACCGTGCAAAGCTCGGCGCTGCTCTCAAACGCCAGCTCAATCGCACGAATCACATCGAGCGCCTGCTCCGGCTTCACGGCCAACTCCGCCTTGCCGAGCATCGCGTCGCGCACATTCGCGTAGAACTCGCGGTAATCCCCCGGCTCCGTTTTGATTTTCCGCCCGCCCGGCACAGGATCAGTCGCAAGATAAAGCGTTCCCCAGTGCGCTTCCGGATCCTCGCCCCAGCCCGGGCCGCCCGGTGCGATTCCGCGGCGCAACGGCTCCTCCTGCGGATCGAGCGCGGTCTTCAAAAACGATCCTGCGGTTCCGTGAATCACAAATCGCGTCGCGTGCGCGCAAGCCATCATCGTTGAGCGCAGAATCGCCCGCATGCCGGCATAATCCAGGCGCAAATCGAACGCGTCATCCACGAGCCCGCCTTCGCGTTCGCAGCGAATGTCCGCCGTGATTGATTCAGGTCTGCCGAATAGCTGCATCGCCTGGTCGATCAGATGCGGCCCGAGATCGTAGAGCATGCCGGCGCCCGGTCCTTGCTTTTCGCGCCATGCATTCTTGAGAGTCGGACGGTAGCGATCGAAGTGTGATTCAAACATCACGATGCGCCCGAGCGATCCCTCGGCGAGAATCTTTTTCACCGTCTTGAAATCGCCGTCGAGCCGCCGGCTTTGGTAGACCGTGAGCAATACGCCGCGCTTTTCCGCCAGATGCATCAGCAGCCGCGCTTCTTCCGATGTCACCGTAAACGGCTTGTCGATCAGTACAGCCCGGCCGGCGTTCAGGCACTGCCGCGCAATATGAAAATGCGATTCATTCGGTGTGGCGACCACGCAAAGCTTGATGCTTTCGTCAGCCAGCAACTCCTCGACCGTTCGCACCACGCGCGTCTGCGGATATTTCTGCTGGGCTAGTTCACCAGACCGTTCGACAACGCACGCCAGCTCCAGCCCGGGCACGGCCACAATCATCGGCGCATGAAACGTCTGCCCGGAAAGGCCGAATCCGATCAGTCCAACGCGTATGTTGTTGCTGCTGTCTAGGGTAGGCACGAGAAGCTGAATATACCAGCGGCCGGGCTATTCGCCGAAGAGCTTTGGCTGTGTGTCGCCCGCCTTCGCTGCCGCCGCTTTGTCGCGAGGCGTGCGCCGGGCGACCCCGACCACCCCCAAGACCTTCATTTCAGCCAGCGCGGTCTGTGGAATGAACACCCAAAGCGTATTCCCATGGAGATCGGGAGGCGTCAGCCGGATGCCCTTATCGAGCAACTCGAGCAGGTCGTTTGAGACGAGCCCCTCCATCTCGTCGCCATCACGGAACCGCAGCCTGACCCAAAGCCCGTCGAGCTTCGGCCGACTCAGGAACGTCTTACGGTCCGGCTCGAATGAATCCGTGAATTCCTTAACAAAGTAAACCGCCTTCACATCCCGTAACTCAGCGGTCTTATGTTCGCCGTCGCGTGTCAGAAATTCCACACTCTCTTCGCGTCCCAGCGTTTGTGAGTTCAGATACACCTGCTCCGGCTTTCCTTCAAATAAGGAAATGACGGCCTTTTTATGCGTCGTAACTGGGCGATTTTTGACCAAAATTGGCCTTTTAATGCGATTTTAAGGCGCCATATTGCCACAGCGCGCGGGTTATGTTATCGTTAACCCGTTTTGTTTCAAACTATTGGTGCTGAAAGGGTTAGCTCTGGAGCCGGGACGTTTGACTCTCAAGGGTCGCATCCTGAAATCGGCCTCCTTAATAGCCCTGATCACCCTTATCAGCCGGATTTGCGGATACTTACGAGATCAGCGAATCGCACTTCTTCTCGGGACTTCTCCGGCCGCCGACGCCTTTATTCTCGCGTTCCGAATTCCCAGCCTCGTGCGACGGATGGCGGGCGAAGGCGCGTTCGGCGGATCGTTTATCCCCATATTCACCAGTTATTTACGCGACCGATCACGCGAACAGGCATTCCGGCTGGCCCGCGCCATCTTTTGGGATATCGGGCTGATCCTTACGGTTATCGCCATCCTCGGCGTCGTCTTCTCGCGCCAGATAATCTATCTGTTCACGGTCTTCAGCGCCAGCAAAGTCCATTGGGATCTTGCAGTTTCGCTGAACCGCGTGATCTTCCCGTGCGTGATCTTCATCGGTCTCGCCGCCGTAGCGGCTGCAGTTCTGAACAGCTTCCATATCTTTGCGCTCCCGGCCGCCACCTCAATAGCATTCAATCTGGCGCTCATTATCTTCTCGCTGGGCATTGTATACAAACCACTTATCTCGCATCTGTCAGGTTCGCTCGCGGTGCCGGCGGCGGCGTTGGCAATCGGCGTTTTGGTCGGCTCTGTGTTTCAGCTTCTCATTCAGGTACCAGCGCTAGCCCGTCGCGGGTTTCGGTTCGCCCCTACAGTCGAATTCACCGATCCGGGCGTCCGAAAGGTTGGACGGATGATGGGCCCGGGCATCTTCGCGGCCTGCGCATACCAAGTGAATTTCCTGTTGGGCACCTTTTTTGCCACTTCGCCTCGAATGCCGAGCGGGAGCGTCGCATCTCTCTACGTGGCAGAGCGCCTGATGCAGCTCGTCCTCGGAAGCTATGCGATCGCAATCTCAACAGCACTCTTGCCGACAATGTCTCATCAAGCCGCCGCTGGGAACTACGCCGAGATGAAGCAGACGTTCGGCTTTTCGCTGCGAATCGTCTCGTTCATAACGATTCCTGCCGCCGTCGGCCTAATTCTCCTGCGGGAGCCGATTATCCAGGTACTTTTTCAGCATGGCCAGTTCGCCGCGCGCTCCACGGCACTAACCGCAAACGCTCTGCTTTACTACGCGCTTGGCCTGCCCGCCTACGCCGCGATCTGGCTCATCACTCCGATGTATTATTCCACTCAGGACACGCGCACTCCTGCACGAATTGGCGTCTTCATGATCGTCGCCAATCTCATATTCAACGGCGTTTTCCTCCTGTTTTTCTACCGCAAGCTTTCCAACGGGAGCCCGGCGCTGGCGAGTTCGCTTTGCGCCTATTTGAATTTCGTAGCGCTCTTTTCGATCTTTCGCAGTCGCTATGGGCGGCTCGGCACTCGCGGCATAGCCGCGTCGATTACGAAAACCACGATTTGCACCGTCGTAATGGGCGCAGTGGCGTTCGCAACCCTGCTATTTTGGCGCGTTCAAGCCGGAGCATGGCATGTGACGGGACAAATAGGTGCTTTGGCGCTGATGATTCTCGCGGCTGTTGCCGTCTACCTTGGTCTGGCTCGCCTCTTGCGCTGCGAAGAACTAAGCGAGTTCTTGCTTCTGCTCAGACGCGCGGAGCCGGATGCGGCGCCAGGTACAGGTTATTTGGCATGATGAGCAATGGAGGAGCTGCTGATTAAGTTTGAGAGCGGGAACGGGCCATGGACGCCGAAATTCGGGCATTTTTGAACTATTTACGTGTGGACAAGGGGCTTTCGAAGAACACGATCGAGTGCTATCGGCGTGACGTCGAAGGGTTTGCGCAATTCGTTCATAGAAAACCGATGGCTCAAATCGTCCGCGATGACGTGTCTGGCTTTCTCGCGTCCCTCAAGCGGCGAAATCTGGACAGCCGGACTGTGGCGCGGCATCTGGCCACACTGCGCCATTTCTTCCGATTCGCTGTTATCGAGAATTACATCACGGCCGATCCGGCGATGACGATCGAGTCTCCCAAGACAGCCAAGAAACTGCCCCAATTCCTGAGCGTCGAACAAGTGGAGCTTCTGCTGCGGCAGCCCGATATGAATGACATTATAGGCATTCGAGATCGCGCCATGATCGAGCTCATGTACTCGACAGGAATTCGCGTTTCGGAATTGTGTGGCATTCGCCTGAATGATTTAAAAATGGATCCGGGATGCCTGCGGTGCGTCGGCAAAGGCGATAAGGAGCGCATCGTGCCGGTGGGTCGGCAGGCGTTGGACGCCGTACAGCACTATTTGCATGCGTCGCGCCCCGATTTGCTAGGTGATAGGATTTCGCCCTTTCTTTTCGTTACGCCGCGCGGCAAACCGCTCAACCGCATCGCTTTTTGGGCGCTTTTGGCTGCTTACGGCCGCAAAGCGGAGTTGCCAAAGTCGCTCAAACCGCATATGCTGCGTCACAGTTTCGCGACGCATCTCCTGGATCGTGGCGCGGACCTACGATCGGTCCAGATGATGCTGGGGCACTCGGACATCTCCACGACGCAGATTTACACCCATGTCGTCGAAGAACGTTTGAAACAGGTTTATAAGGCCCATCACCCGCGCGCCTAGGGAGAGTTGCGCGAATTCGAGGAGGCTTGCTTCATGCCCGATTACATGTACCTGCTGGAAAGTCGGCTTTCGCCGGAACAGCGGGCGGCCCTGGAACGCGTCCAGGAATTATCGCGATCGCAGGATCTGAACATCTACCTTACCGGCGGGGCGGTCCGCGATTTGATTTCAGGCCAGCCGATCCGCGATCTGGACTTCACCGTGGAAGGGAATCCGGTGAAGATCGTCCGCGAACTCGAAAAGGGCGGCGCGCGCGTCCTTTATGAAAGCGAGAAGCTTCGCCATTATGAAATCCTCTTTGCCGGGGAAGCCGATGGTTCGATTTCCGCGGCCCGCGAAGACGTTTATGAGCGTCCCGGTGCAAAACCCGAAGTTCGCTTTTCGGGAATCATGGAAGACCTGCGCCGGCGTGATTTCTCGATCAATGCCATCGCGATTTCGCTAAATGCGCAGTCGCGTGGCCTGCTCCTTGACCCGACCAACGGTCTTGCCGATCTCGAACGCCAGGAAGTGCGCGCGCTCACGATTCATTCGTTCACAAATCAGCCGATTCGCCTGATGCGTATTCTGCGCTATTGCGCCCGAATGGGTTTCAAGATGGAGTCGCGAACGCAAGAGTGGTTCGATCTTGCGTTTGAGCGTGGCCTGCAGGAGCACTTTGAGATTACTGACGTCGGAGGCGAAATCCGCGCTGCGGCCCGCGAAGAGAATCCGGTTGGCACGCTCAAGCAGTGGGAAGCCCGTGGCCTCCTTGCCGCCGCTCACGAGCAACTGCAAAAGCGCAAGCCCGACTACGATAGCCTGAACAAGCTTGCGAAAGCCCGCATGAACCTGCAGGGCGCTGGAATTCGCCCGCGACTCCAGGCTTCAAACACCTTTTACATTTTTTCGCGCCTCAAACCCCGGGAAGCCTCGTCGGCCATGAAAAACCTCGAATTCCGCGCCGCCGAGATCGACGCGGTGGCGAAACTCGTTCCCGATGCGCAAAAGATCGTGCAAATGCTGAAGAATCGCAAAATGAATGCGGCGCGTGATGCATACGCTTATCTCGCTTCCTTGCCGCCTGAGATGCTTGCCTTCATTGAGGTTGAGACGCCAAATCCGGCCGCGCTTTCTAAAATTCGTGCATACGTGCAGAAATGGCGCCCTTTGCGGCTATCACTGCCCACGGCCGAGCTCGATGCGCTTGGAGTTCCTCGCGGTCCACAATTCGACAAAATTATGGAGCAGCTCTTCGATGCGCAGCTGCGCGGCAAAGGCAAAACCCCCGAAGATCGCACCAAGCTCCTTCGCCAGTACGCCGGTATAAAGGACGAGCCCAAAAAGAAGCCTGAAAAGGAAAAAAAGGCCAAGGGCAAGGAAGCGGAAACTCTAAAAGTGAAGCCTGGCGCAAAAGAAGCCGCTCTGCCCGTGAAGAAAGCCGCCGCAAATTCTGGGACGACGGCTGCCCCGCAGCCGCCGGGCAAAGCTCCCAAAGCGCCCGCTCCTGTCGATACGAAATCAAAACCGGCAAAACAGCGCAAATCCGGCGGCCGTTAGAGTCCGTGCCACGTGGCACAGCCTTGGCTGTGTCTTCTGAAAGCAGTCGCTTGAACGTGCTGACGCTGCGAACGCGCGACCAATGCAGCGAGCTGTGATGCTGGCTCGGAGGTTCGGTGGATATTCGCGATGCTCAACACGAGATTCGTAGTGGGACCGTCGGCGGATTTTGGGGACAGCTTCTCTACTCTATCCTTTACTTCCTCTCCGCTGCCGTCGGCACGTGGGTTACTCCCAAAGCCTCAATCCTGACGGCCATAATCGGCGGTTTTCTCGTCTTTCCCCTCATGCAGTTGATGCTGCGTTTGGAGGGCCGCCGGCCCATGAGCAAAGAGAATCCGTTCTATTGGCTTTGCATGCAGATCGCATTTGTACTGCCGCTTTCGATGCTGCTTCTTTGGCCCGTAGGTCTGTATCGCCTAAATTGGTTTTTCCCGGCTCTCATGATCCTTGTGGGTGCGCACTATTTGCCGTTTGCTACTTCCTACGGCATGCGCATGTTCCTCTTCCTCGCCGGAATTCTGGTTGCCGAGGGCTACATGATCGCAGTCTATTTCTCGGCTTCATTCAGTCTCGGAGCATGGGTCACGGGATTCACACTGTTCGTCTTTGCATGGATCGGACGCTCCATCGCGACCAGCGAGGCAAAAAGACAGATAGACGCCCGCACCGAAGCGGCGTTGTGAGCACCGAGCCTGGCCACCGCGAAAACATTAAAACAGTGTTAGCTTTGCGGAATTACATTGACATCGCCCCACGCGCTTGCTAATTTTTTTTGCGCGATTTTTCCTTTTTGAAAGTGGAGGCACCGTAACCCGGCTCAAAATATGGCGTTCGTCGCGAAGAAAATTTTCCTCACCAAAGGGGTTGGAAAGCACCGCGAGCGCCTCTCGAGCTTTGAGCTGGCCCTCCGAAGTGCCGGTATTGCCGCGTGCAACATCGTCCGCGTTTCCTCCATTTTTCCGCCGCATTGCAAGCTGATCTCCCGCAGCGAGGGCCTAAAACATCTGAAGCCCGGCCAGGTGGCTTTCACCGTCATCAGCGAGAATCAGACGCGCGAACCGCACCGCCTGATCGCGGCAGGCGTTGGCTTGGCGCTTCCCGGCGATAAATCGATGTACGGTTATCTCTCCGAGCATCACTCCTTCGGCGAGACCGAAGAAGTTGCTGGCGAATACGCGGAAGAGCTTGCTGCCGAAATGCTCGCCACCACGCTCAACGTGGAATTCGATCCGGACCTCTCGTGGGACGAAAAAAAAGAGGTTTACCGCATCTCGAATAAAATCGTCCGCACGATGAACATCACCCAGTCCGCCGTCGGCGATAAGCGCGGCCTTTGGACCACCGTGCTCGCCGCTGCCATTCTCCTCGGCGACGACGATTGATCGGTGATACGAAACGTCCCCTCATCTTGAAGCCTAATTTGTCATTCTGGCCGCGCGCGTCTTTAAGGGCGCGGCGAAGGATCCCTCTTGCGTCTGCCGACTTCGACCCTGGCGCGAATTCCGTCACGAGCGCTGAACGAACCGGCGCGGCGTTTGCGTCCCGGACGGCTCTGCGGAAAGATATCTCTGGTCACGTTTATTCTTTTGCATTCTGCAATGCCTCAGTTGTCGAGCGGTTTCCTCAGTCCGGTGATCACGCGTCCGATTCTTGGCAGCGAAATTAGTGTATAAGTGTCTCGGCTATATCTTTTGCCGGATGTGAAATGGGAAAGTCGAAACGATGACGGGCCTCGCAGCGATCACCATACAGCAGCAATCTCGCGTCGTTGTCTTCGCGTTGAATGGCTGGTTTGCCTGGATCGTCGTAGGGCTGCTAGCGGGATGGCTTGCTGGTAAGATCACGCGCGGCCACGGCTTCGGCTGCATTGTCAACATCTTGCTCGGCCTGATCGGCGCCGTGATCGGCGGCTGGATCTTTACGCGTCTTGGCGTCGAGGCTCTCGGTTTTTTGGGCAGCCTTGCTGCGGCCACCGTAGGCGCGATTCTACTCGTTGCAATAGGGCGTCTTTTCGCCGGCGGCTCGGACTGATGCTCCGCACGCGCCGAACCACCGCAATTTGTTCGGGAGGGAAGAATGAAGACGGTACTCCTTGTATTTAGCTTGCTCCTGCTCGGCATGGCTTGGTCTACGGAGAGCGCGCAGCAGAACAACGCGCCTCCAAATGGCTCTGCGCCCGCCGCGGCTCCCGCTGGCCGTGCCAGTGGTCGCGGACGCGGCCCCGGCCCTGTAAAATCGCCGGAAGTCAGCTCAGATCTTCGCGCCACGTTCCGCCTATACGCCCCTAACGCGCAGGAAGTCGCCGTCACAGGGGTCGGGGGGCGCCTCGCCCTTACCAAGACGACAAAGGCATCTGGTCCGGCACGACGGACGTCCTCAAGCCAGATATTTACACGTATATGTTCAACGTCGATGGCGCTTCGGTTCCCGATCCATCGAATCTTGATCGCAAGACCGGAGTTGCGGGATCATTCCAGAGTGCAGTCATAGTCGGCGGCCCGGACGAGAGCTGGGTCACGAAAGATGTGCCTCACGGCTCGGTCATTCACCAGTTCTTCCACTCCAACGTGATCGGCGACAATCGCGACTTTTACGTCTATACGCCGCCTAATTTCGACCCGAGCGGGAAGACAAAGTACCCCGTCCTGTATCTGCTCCATGGCTTGGGTGACGACGCAGACGCATGGACCACGATCGGCCGCGCGAATGCGATCCTCGACAATCTCATCGCCGAAGGCAAAGCCAAGCCCATGATCATGGTCAATACGCTCGGCTATGGCATCGCAAATCCAGGCGAGCACTTCAATGAAATCGTTCCCAATCCAAACGATAATCTCGGCAAATTCGGCCAGTCGCTTCTTACCGAAGTGATTCCGATGGTCGATAAGGATTACCCTACCATCAAGAACCGTGACGGCCGCGCGCTGGCCGGCCTATCGATGGGCGGTGCGGAGACGTTCTACATCGGCCTAAACCACATCGACGAATTCGCTTATCTCGCCGGAATGAGTAACGCCTTCGTCATGTATCCTGGTGCATCTGCCGGTACGCCCGGCGGCGGCCGCGGACAAGCTCCTCCCAAAATCGATCCCGCGATTTTTGCCCAGGTATTTCCGGAGTTCAATGCAAAGGAAGCCGCGAAACTGAAACTTCTTTACGTTGCATGCGGCACGGACGACTCACTGCTTGGCGTTAACAGGACGTTCAAGGATTGGCTCAAGCAGAAGGGAATCTCGTACAAAGATGTTGAAACGCCCGGTGCTCACACGTGGTCGGTCTGGCGTGGCGACTTGACGCAAGTCGCACCGATGCTTTTTCAAAGTAGCTAACTCAAGTAGCTAACCAAGGAAGCCTTCGGACGCACACAATCGGCGGCTTACGGCCGTGCAGCCGCAGCACCGGCAACCGCCGCTTTCGCTTTTCGCAGCGACTCCGGCGTGACGAGCCGGTGCTGAATGTAGTTGTAGGGCGGCACCGTCTCGCCGCGCAAAATCAGCAGCCCTAAATGGATCAAGCGCGGGCCGTAATGTGATGCTTCGTGCGACACCGAACCCACCAGCGGCGTTCCGCGCCTCCGCATTTCTTCAATTGCCTCCGGGATGCAGTCCTGCCCCACGATGGCGACTTGCTTCTCGCGCTTGGCCTCGCGTACGGCCTCCACGGCGCCCAGTGCGCTCGTATCCGTCGCCGCCGCGATCAAAATACCCTGATCCTTCTTATGATTGCGCAAAAACTCAGCCGTTAGCTCGAAGCTGCGCTTGCGCAATCCCTGTCCATCGACTAACACAAACGATTCATCGCGCAGTTCAGGCACGTGCAGCCGGATTCCGGCAAACGCTCCCTTGATCCTGCTCTGCACGAGCGGCCCTGCCTCTTCAATGTCAATGCCGAGCACCCAACTGACTTTGCCGCCCCATTCTTCTTTTGCGTACTGTGCCAGGCAATCTCCAGCCTCGAATCCGACGCGATAATTGTTTACGCCAAAATACGTCGCATGCGGATGCGGAATGTCCACGGCGATAATTGGAATCCCCGCGCCGCTGATTTTGTCCGCAATGACGGGCGCAATCTGCTGATCAATTTGAAACTCGATCACCAGGTCCACGCGTTCGCGAACAAACTCCTCCGCGTTCGCCAGCGCGGTGGTTCCGTCATATTTATTGTCCAGGATCATCAGGTCCACGCCTGCGGACGATGCCGCCGCCTTCAGGCTCTCCGTAACCGCCACGGAAAACGGCATATCCGCCGATTGGCTGCCGAAACCGAATCGCATCTTGCGCGGCCTCGATACGAGCCGGTAGGCGCCGTTCCCCGTCTGCGCGACGTATCCCCGGTGCGCAAACGTCTTCAATATGCGATAAACGGTGCTCTTCGATATGCCGGTCTGCTTGTAAATCTCATCGAGCGTGTGCGCCTGGCCTTCATTTTGTAGAAGTTCCAAAACATCCAGGGCTTTTGACAGAACTGGGATGACGTAAAGATTATTCGAAGATGAATTCCGCAATCGCGTCCGCCTCTTATGGAAAGTGCACCAAGAATATAATTCGCTCCTTCCCGCGTCCAGCCTTAAATTTCCTTATTGAAATTCTGTCAAAAGGACTAGAACCGGGGCGTCTTATACCGCAAAATAGCCTCTTCGAACTTACATGCTCATCTCACTGTTTGTCGCTTGCTACAACGACGCCTTATTTCCTGACACCGGCAAGGCCGTTGTCGCCGTGCTCGAACGCCTCGGCCATACCGTAGAATTTCGTTCCGCCCAGACGTGCTGCGGCCAGATGCACTTCAATTCCGGCTATCATGCCGAAGCCCGCAAGCTGATGCGCCATTTCCTCGAGACGTTTCGCGGTGCCGAAACCATTTGCGTGCCATCCTCCTCCTGCGTTGCAATGATCCGCGATCACTTTCCCAAAATGGCCGCTGCGATCGACGATCCGGCCGTGATCCGCGAAGTACAAGACCTTCTGCCGCGCGTCTTCGAATTTTCCGAGCTTCTCATCGATAAACTGGGCGTCACGGATGTCGGTGCGTTTTTCCCGCATACGGTCACGCTTCACACGCCCTGCCATTCCCTGCGCTCGTTGAATATCGGCGATCGCCCTCAGCGCCTTTTGCAAGCTGTCCGCGGCCTTTCGCTCACGAATCTCGCCAATTTCGACCAGTGCTGCGGCTTCGGCGGCACGTTCGCTGTGAAAAATGCTGACGTTTCCGCCGCGATGCTTTCGGACAAGGTCCGCTGCATCCTCGACACCGGCTCGGAAATTTGCGCCGCCACGGACAATTCTTGCCTTCTGCACATCGGCGGCGCGCTCAGTCGCCAGCAGACCGGCGTCCGTTGCATGCACCTGGCCGAAATTCTCGCCTCAACCGAATTCGACGCGCAATCGAGTATCGGAGGCAAATCGTGACCGTTCGCGTGGGCGACGCCGCACAGGCGCCCGATTTCGAGACCGCCGCCAAAAAGCTTCTCCGCGATACGCAGCTTCGCCGCAATCTTCGCCATGCCACGGATGTAATCCGCAAAAGACGCGCGCATGTCGTTGACGAAACAACGGACTGGCAGCTACTTCGCGAAACGGCGCGCCGCATCAAGGAACACACGATGCGGCATCTCGATATTTATCTTCAGCAGTTCGAGGAATCCTGCACGCGCGCGGGCGGCAAAGTCCACTGGGCGCGCGATGCCGATGAAGCCTGCCGCATCGTCGTCGACTTGGTCCGCTCCTACAACGAAAAGGAAGTCATCAAAGTGAAAACGATGACCTCCGACGAGATTCGCCTTAATCAGGCGCTCGAAGCGGCAGGCATTACGCCGTATGAAACGGATCTCGCCGAGTTGATCATTCAGCTTGGCGGCGACGCGCCTTCGCATATCGTCGCGCCCGCGCTCCATCGCAATCGCATGGAGGTCCGCGAAATTTTCCTCAAGAAAATGGGCCTCAAGGAACTCGGCGATACGCCCGAAGCGCTCGCCGAGGCCGCGCGACTCTATCTTCGCGAACGCTTTCTGCGCGTCAAAGTGGGCATCAGCGGAGCCAATTTCGCTATCGCCGACACCGGCTCCGTTTGCGTTGTTGAATCCGAAGGCAACGGCCGCATGTGCGTGTCTCTGCCGCGCGTGTTGATCAGCCTGATTGGCATCGAAAAAGTGATCCCGCGTTTTGGCGATCTCGACGTTTTTCTCCAGGTCCTGCCACGCTCAGCCACCGGCGAGCGCATGAATCCTTACAATTCGATCTGGAGTGGCGTTCACGAAGGTGATGGGCCGCAGGAATTTCACGCTGTCCTCATCGACAACGGCCGTACCGGCGTGCTCGCCGATCCCGAATCGCGTGAGACGTTGCACTGCATTCGCTGCGGCGCATGCTTGAATATTTGCCCGGTCTATCGCCAGACCGGCGGCCATGCCTATGGATCCACATACAGCGGGCCGATCGGTGCGATACTCACGCCGCAGTTGCAGTCGATGCAGCACTCGCAATCGCTGCCGTACGCCTCTTCGTTGTGCGGCGCGTGCTACGAAGTCTGCCCGGTGAAAATCAATATTCCCGAAATTCTCATTCACCTCCGCAGCAAAGTCGTCGC
>DATNBB010000315.1:0-10105 GCA_035607335.1 Binatia bacterium
CGCCTTGAGCAGCAATTGCTGATTCTGCTCGAGATTCATCTCGATGCGCGTGTTGTTCAAAATCTTAATGGCCATCGCCACGCACATCATGGACGACAAAATATCCAGTATCCAATAACCGACATTTGTCGGGTGCAACGCGTACAGCCAGTGCGCGGGCAGCATATTGCCCAAAAGGAGTCTGCCCGCTTCGCACGCCGCGCACGCAAAGAGTGGCAGCATCGCGCGGTTCCCTTCTCCGCGCCGCACCAACCCTGAAATCCACCGCGGAATTCCCAGAAATAAAAATGGTCCGAAATGCCAGACGTCCTCTTTGTCGGGGATTGCTTCGCGAACAAATCCCGCCAACAGCCCAACAAGCGCCGCCATCGGACTTGAAAGCCACTCGTGATGACCAAACGCCGTAAGGCTGATTAGCGAACCTCCCAGCAATCCCACGACGCGTCCGCCGAGCAGGCCCATTAGAAATGAACCCTCAATCATCAAGTCGAAATATGCATAGCCGAAAAGGACGCGCATCATCACGCCGACGGCCAGCGGCGGCGTCATGAAAAGGAGCAGCATCACCTTCTGGTCCGAGTCGCGGGTCTCCGTAAATACGAGTTTTCTGAACGAAGCAAAACGCACGAGCAGCGCGGCCAATGATGCCGACCACCCCACCTTCAGCATCAGCGTCAACAAATCCAATGTGTCAAACGATCCCATCGGCTCTATTTTGGCTCGTGCGCAATTGCTCTTCCTGTAGGTAACTTATCGAATGCCCGATGTTGTGTAAAGGAAAGCGACAAAGCCGCTGTACATGGAATGTCTAACGGCGAGGTTCAACAAAAAAATGCGCCCTATGTTCCGGGCGCTCCGCCTACGCCTACCGATGGCGGTTTGCTGTCGCTTCCGTGTTTTTGAAACCACCGTGCAATCAAAATATCCGTCGACGAATACACCACAATCGACGCCGTCACGGCCACCGCAATGAGCCGTGCCACATGTACCTCTCCCGCGCGAAAAATCAAAAGACCGTATACGACGGACGCAAAACCCTTCGGTCCGAACCACCCGGTCAGTAGCGATTCTTTCGTGGTCAGCTCCGAGCCCACTAACGAGAGCCATACCGCTCCCACTCGCACCGCAAACACAGCAAGCAAAATGAATCCATATTCGAACGCGGTCAGCGTCGTAAACAATTGCGGCGCAATTACGACGCCGAATACCAGCAGCGCCGCCAACTTCAGAAGCTCCGTGACAAGCTCGCCAAACTCGCGGAAAGATTCGCTGAACGCAGGCCCGAATGTCGCTACGCTGATTCCGGCGCCAAATCCGGCGAGAAAGAGATTCGCATTGGTCACGTAACACGTCGCCAGCACCAGCAGTCCCACGGCAAACGCATTCAGCGGATGGAAAAGGCCCGATGCGCGAAAGAATCTCGTCTTTTCCAACCGGATTCCCGCCCATGGAATCAGAAATCCGATGGCGATGCCGAACGGCATTCCCACCAGGCTTCCAAGGGATCCCACCGTGTTACCGTGGGCCATCAAGATGACCACAAGTGTGAGCGACAGCCCGTCGTTCAACCCGCTTTCCACATTCAGAAGATGCTTCATCCTCGCAGGAACCGCCTCGAACCGGAAAATCGCGGAGACAAAAACGGGATCGGTCGGACTCAGCGCCGCCCCGATCAGCAGCGCCATCAGCCAGTTGAGGCCCGCCATGTAATGGCCCAGCAGTGCGATGCCGCCGATTGTTAGCGGCATTCCGATAAGCAACGCCCGCGCCGGCAATTTCCATGAATTGCGCAAATCCTTCAAGCCACCCGTTTTCATCCCATCCGTAAACAGCACGCTGAAGAGCGCAATTTCCGCGATTCGCTGGAGGAGATCGGGATTGATGGTAGGAGGCGCGCCAAAAACTCCCGAGCCGAGCAAAATGCCGGACACGAGAAACAGCACGGCGACCGATAGCACCGTCTCTTCAGCCAGCCCAGAGATCAATACCGCGATTACGAGAGTGATCGCGAACGCGAGCAGTAATTCCATCGGACCGCCGTTTTCCAGGACGCTTTCTTGCTACCACAATCGCTATGCGATTGTTCTAGCATGTCATAATGCTCGGAGTCTCCGAGTAGTTCGTTCGAGGCACAGCGCCGATGATATCTTCAAACCTGCTCGAACGCTTTGCCTTTCGAAAAACTAGCCGCCGAATCGATTGCATACTGAAATCGCGAATGCATGCAATAGGCCGGATACGACCGTCCGCTATGATGTGTCCCTACAGCGCGGCACGATCTGGACAATAAGGAGGATGAATGGGAGGCGTAATTCCCCTCTCGGACGCTTCGCGGCGGCCGCGAAGCTTTCCAATCGTCACGGCTGCAATCATTGCGATCAATACGGCTGTGTTCCTTCTGGAACTGAATGGCGGCGACGCGTTCGTCGCACGATGGTCACTGGTACCGGCCAATATCGTCGCAGGACATGCATGGATCACGGTGCTCACCTCGATGTTCATGCATGCGAGCTGGTCACACATTCTGGGCAACATGATCTTCCTCTGGGCGTTCGGACCGGAAATCGAAGACGCGATGAATCCCCTGCGCTACGCGATCTTCTATTTACTCGGCGGATTCGCCGCGATGCTGGCGCAGGTGGCAGTCGATCCCAGCTCGACGGTGCCGAATCTTGGCGCGAGCGGCGCCATCGCGGCGGTGATGGGCGTCTTTCTGGTGACCTATCCGCGCGACAAGATCAAATCGGTCTTTTTCATCGGTTGGTTCGGGCGAATCACGATGATCCCCGCGTTTGTCTTGATTGGTGTTTGGTTCGTGATTCAGTTGGTTAGCTATGGCGTGATCACGCATGTTCCCACCACGGCTGCCAGCGGAGGTGGCGTCGCGTACATGGCGCACATCGGCGGTGTCGCGTTTGGCGCGTTGCTGGGGCGTCTGTTTGAGGACAAAAATCGGATTGCCGCGCAGCGAGTGATGAACGACTACGATGGGTAGCGTGGTAGAGCGCAACAAATAAAGAGCGCAGCAAGGCTCTCTCAACTCCAGATAGGACCCCGCGCATCCCCTGATATAATCGCGGATTCATCTGTGCAAAAGGAGCCACGTGTACAAAGTCGTCGAAGAGCGGATTCGTAAGGCGCTGCGGCGTCATATTCACGAGCGCTACAAGACGGACGTGCCGATCGTGCTGGAACGGCCGCCAAAGCTGGCGATGGGCGAAGTTGCGTCGCCTGTTTGCTTCGAGCTGGCGAAGCGGATGAAAAAAGCGCCGCGCGCGTTGGCGCAGGAAATTGCGAATTCGCTGAAGCCAATCGAAGGCGTAGCACGCGTGGAAGTGGCTGGCGGCGGCTACCTGAATGCCTATTTTGATCGCGCCGCGTTTTTTCGCGCTATGTGCAAAGAGGCAGTTGGCAAACCGGCCGAGACAGCGCGAGACAAGCACAGCGGCAAGATCATCGTCGAACATACAAGCATCAATCCCAACAAGGCGGCGCATATTGGACATTTGCGTAACGCCGTGCTCGGCGACACGTTTGTACGCCTGCTGCGCGCTACGGGCCACACCGTCGAGGTACAAAACTATATCGACAATACCGGCGTGCAGGTCGCGGATGTGGTTCTCGGTTTTTTGCGGATCGAGCCGAGGTCGCTCGAAGAGGTCCGCGCGCTCGCGGCCGCGCCGAAATTCGATTACCACTGCTGGGATCTTTACACACGCGTGACGCAGTTTCTCGCCGAAGACAAGACGCGGCTCACGTTGCGCGCGCAAACACTGAAAGAGATTGAAGAAGGCCATGGCGAGGCCGCGAAGATGGCGGAAATTATTTCCGATGCAATTGTCGGCTGTCACCTGCGCACGCTCGACCGGCTCGGCATCGGCTATGACCTGCTCTCACGCGAGAGCGAAATCCTGCACATGAAATTCTGGGACGCTGCATTCGAGTTGCTGAAAGAGAAAGGCGCGATCCAGTTCGCTGACTCCGGCAAAAATGCTGGCTGTTGGGTGATGCAGTTGCCTTCGAACAAAGATGCCGTACCTGAAGCCGGCACGCCCAATGAAGAAGTGGCTGAGGAAAACCCCGAAGAGGCCGAAGCCAAGATTATTGTTCGCTCCAACGGCACCGTAACGTACGTCGGCAAAGACATTGCGTATCACCTCTGGAAATTCGGCCTGCTCGGCCGCGATTTTCATTACCAGATCTTCAGGGACCACCTTGGCGGACCCGAGCCGTGGTCAACCACAAGTGCCGTGGGCGATGCGAATGCTCCGGCGTTCGGCCATGCGGAGGAAGTCTACAATGTGATCGATGATCGTCAGGCGTATCCGCAGCGCGTCGTCGCCGCGGGCCTTCGCGCACTCGGATACACCGAGCAGGCCGATCACCTGAAGCATTTCGCTTACAACGTAGTCGCGCTCACGCCGCGTTGCGCGCAGGAAATGGGCTACGAAATTCCCGAGGAAGACAAAAAGAAGCCGTACATCGAAGTGAGCGGTCGAAAAGGTCAGGGCGTGAAGGCGGACGACTTGATCAATCAGCTCGAAGCCGCCACCCGCGTTGAAGTCGATTCGCGCCACGCCTCGGCGCCGGACTCGGAACGCGTCGCCATTGCGCACGCGATTGCCATCGGCGCGCTGCGTTATTTTCTGCTGCGCTTCACGCGGTCCACAGTGATCGCTTTCGATTTCAATGATGCCCTTAGCTTTGAGGGCGAAACCGGCCCGTATGCGCAATATGCGGTCGTGCGCGTGAACGGAATTTTGCGCAAAGGCGCGGAAGCCGATCCAGCATCCGCTACTGCAAACGAGAAGAATTACACCCGCATCGCGAGTGGCGAATTGGATGTTGCGCCCTTTATCGCGACGGGTACGGGCGATGATCTATGGGACTTGGCACTGCTCGCAGGCTCACTCGACGCGCGAATCGATATGACGCTCGGCGCACAGGAGCCGGCTTTCATCGCGCGATATGCGTTTGAAATCGCGCAGGCATTCAATGCGTTTTATCACAAGCACCATATTCTTTCGGAAGAGGACGATGCTCGCCGGGCATTTTTGCTGCGGCTGACGCTGCTCGTGCGCGATCAGCTTGTGCGCGCGCTAGATTTGCTGGGTATCAGCGCACCGGACAAAATGTAGCGCCCAAAAAGCGCCTCTACGGTGCCGTTCAACGTTAGGCCAACCTGCGCGCGAAATCGATGATCGATCGGATCGCGACGCCGCTTGGTCCTTTTGCGATCCAGGGCTTGCCGTCGTGAATCCAGCACGTCGCCGCGATATCGAGGTGCACCCACGGCGTATCGTCGACAAATTCCTTGATGAACCACGCGCCAATGGTCGCGCCCGCTCCTTTGCCGCTTCCCGTATTGCGAATATCCGCGATGTCGCTCTTGATGAACTGCTCGTACTCATCATCGAGCGGCAGCGGCCACATTTTTTCGCCCTGTGCCTTTGCGCTCTGTAGAAAATCGTCGAGAAACTCGCGAGGCGTGCCAAACGCGCCAACATTCACGTTGCCAAGCGCAACGCGCACCGCACCCGTGAGCGTGGCGGCGTCGATTAGGTGAGTCGCTCCCAATTTGCGCGCGTAGAACACGGCGTCCGCAAGAATCAGCCGCCCTTCCGCATCGGTATTAATCACTTCGATCGTCTTGCCGGACATCGCAACTTGCACGTCGCCCGGCTTTTGGGCGCGTCCGCCCGGCATGTTTTCTGTCGCAGGTAAAACGGCGATCACAGGCACCGATGGTTTCAGAAACGCCAGCGCACGCATGACGCCGAGCATCGTGGCGCCGCCGCCCATGTCGTACTTCATATCTTCCATACCGTCGGCGGACTTGAGCGAGATGCCGCCCGTATCGAACGTGACCGACTTGCCGATGAGCCCGAGCACCGGCGCACCCGCCTTCGGATTTTCCGGCTTGTAACGCAACACAATCACCCGAGGCGGTTCGTGGCTGCCTTGCGCAACGCCGATCAGCGCGCCCATTTTCAGCTCCGCAATCTTTCGCTCGTCGAGAACTTCGATGCCGAGGCCGACGTCTTTCGCCATCGCTTCCGCACGCGCGGCCAGCATGCGCGGTGTGAGGCGATTCGAAGGCTCGTTGATCAGATCTCGCGCAAAATTCGCGGACTCTCCAATGATGCGGCCATCTTCCACCGCGGTTTTCAATGCATCGCCGAGGCTCAGGTCGAAGCCGACGAGGGAAACGGAATCGATCTCACGCACCGGCTTCTTTTCCGTACGGTACTTGTCCGATTCATAATCAGCCCAAAGAAGTCCTTCTGTGACGGCCTGCACGCCGGCCGTGCCGCGTTCGCCCTCTGGCGCGAGAAACGCGAATTTTCTCGCCCCGCGGGACTTTAGGTACCGCAGAGCCGTGCCCGCGATCTTGCGCAAATCCGCCGCGGCAAACTTGGTTTTTTTGCCGACGCCGACGAGCAACAGGCGTTGTGCGGCAAGACCCTCAGGGAAGTGGATCAGCACGGTTTCGAGCGATTTGCCGGAAAGCTCGCCGTTCTCAACCAGCTTCGCGAGTCGTCCCTTCATTGCGCGGTCGATCTCCCCCAATCCGCCTTCGAAACGGCTCTCGTCGTCAAGAACGCACGCCACCAGGGCGTCGGCTGCAATCGAGGAGTATGGCTGAGCATCAAGTTGGATCTGCATGTGTCCCTTTCCCGTCTGCGTTCGCGTCCGCTGCTAACGATGGCGCGAGCGGCGAATCGCTTCGTCCGCTTCGCGTTTTGCTTCCTTGCGCCGCTCCGATTCGCGGCGATCGTGAAATTTTTTACCTTTGCCGACGGCCAGTTCGCATTTTGCCATGCCGTCGCGAAAATAAATCTTCATTGGGACGATAGTCATGCCCTTCTGTTGCGTCGCGGCAATGAGCTTTAGAATTTCGCGCTGATGAAGCAGGAGTTTGCGTTTGCGAAGCGGCTCGTGATTGCGATAGCCGCCCGGCTGGTATTCGGGAATGTGGCAGTTAAAGAGCCACACTTCCCCATTCTTCACGTCGGCATACGATTCGCGCAGCCCGCCTTTGCCTTCGCGCAGCGCCTTCACTTCCGTGCCGACGAGCACGATGCCTGCTTCATATTTTTCGCCGAGCGTGTAGTTGTAGGAGGCGGCGCGATTCTGCGCGACGATTTTAACGCCGTCACGATCGCTCTTTTTTGCGCCTGATTTCACGAGGAAATATGATAGCGAGCGCGTGCAGCGCACCGCAAGGAGCACTTGATAAACAACATACCCAGGCTATTCAGCGGAACAGCGTCAGTTCTTCTCGCGGTCGCCACAAGACAACAAGGCCGTCATCCTGAGCGAAGCGAAGGATCCTTCTTAGACCACACAAGCTTAGACCACACAAGTCCACTAACGTGCTGCAGCCTCGTGATGGTATTTCACATCAACTGGATCGTGCATCACGGGCGCGTTCGCATGTTTGGCCTCGAATGCAGCGATTTCGGGTTCATGAACGAGCGTAAGACCGATCTCGTCGAGACCTTTGAGCAGCGATTCGCGTCGGAAGGGATCGACCTTGAAAAAATAGCGGAGACCGGCATCGTCGCTGACGACCTGCTGCTCCAGATCAACTGTGAGGCGGTAGCCTTCCTGCGATTCAGCACGGCGGAAGAGCTCATCAACCTCTTCCGGCTTCAACGTGACCGGCAACAGGCCGTTTTTGAAGCAGTTATTGTAGAAAATATCGGCGTAGCTGGGTGCGATGATCGCATGGAAGCCATAATCCTGGATCGCCCACGGCGCGTGTTCGCGGCTCGAGCCGCAGCCAAAATTCGCGCGCGCCAGCAAAACGCTCGCGCCTTTATAGCGCGGCTGATTCAGCACAAAGTCCGGATTCGGTTTCTCGCCAGCCCGCTCGCCAGAAAGATAACGCCAGTCGTAGAAAAGGAATTTGCCGTAGCCTTCGCGCGAAGGCAGCTTGAGAAATTGCTTCGGCACCATCTGATCGGTGTCAACATTCACGCGATCGAGCGGCGCGGCGATGCCTGTGTGTTTTGTGAATTTTTCCATCCGACTCTCCCAAAACGAACGTAGGGGCGCTGATTGCTGCACCCTTATTCCGCCGCGTCCAACTCCGCGCCATTCCATTTGCGAATATCTACGAAATGGCCTTCGATTGCTGCGGCGGCAGCCATCACCGGGCTTACGAGATGCGTGCGCCCGCCCTTGCCCTGCCGGCCCTCGAAATTGCGATTGGACGTGCTCGCCGCGCGTTCGCCGCTCGGCAACACATCTTCATTCATCGCGATGCACATGCTGCAGCCCGCCTCGCGCCATTCAAAGCCCGCGCCGCGGAAAATCCGGTCGAGACCTTCTTTCTCGGCCGCCGCCTTTACCTGCATCGACCCGGGCACAACAAGCGCCTGCTTCAACGACTTCGCAACATGTTTCCCGGCAACCACTTTCGCCGCCGCGCGCAAATCCTCGATCCGTGAATTCGTGCATGAGCCAATGAACACGCGATCGACGGCGATATCCTCCATCGGAGTGCCCGGTTTCAAGTTCATATAGCTGAGAGCTCGTTCGGCCGCCTCGCGGTCTTCCGTGCTCGCGAACGCCGCCGGGTCCGGAACGCGATTCGTTACTTGCGTCACCATGCCGGGGTTCGTACCCCAGGTGACCATCGGCGCAAGCTCATGCGCTTCGAGCGTAACGGTCGCATCATATTTCGCGCCTGGATCGGTGACGAGCGTCTTCCAGTAATCGACCGCGACCTGAAAGTCTTTACCGCGCGGCACAAACGGGCGCTCTTCCATATAAGCGAACGTCGTCTCATCGGGCGCCACCATTCCGGCGCGCGCGCCGCCTTCAATAGACATATTGCACATTGTCATGCGGCCTTCCATCGAGAGCCCGCGCACGGCTTCGCCCGCATATTCGACCACGTGGCCCGTGCCGCCACCAATGCCGATCTTGCCGATGATGGCGAGAATCATGTCCTTCGCAGTCACGCCATGTGGACGCTTGCCACGAATCTCGATGCGCATCGTTTTCGATTTGTATTGCGTCAGGCACTGCGTCGCGAGCACGTGTTCCACTTCGCTGGTGCCGATTCCGAATGCGAGCGTGCCAAACGCGCCATGCGTCGAAGTGTGGCTGTCACCGCAAACAATCGTCTGCCCAGGCTGCGTAATGCCCAGTTCGGGGCCAATCACGTGGACGATGCCCTGATTCCGGCTCTTCATGTCGAAAAGGTTGATTCCAAATTCCTTGCAGTTTTGCGCCAGCAACTCAAACTGCTTTGCGGCGTTCGCGTCGGCAATCGGCAGGTCGCGATTCTTCGTCGACACGGAATGGTCCATCACGGCAAACGTCAGATCGGGCCGACGCACGCCCCTCTTGGCGGCCTTCAGGCCGGCAAATGCTTGCGGCGACGTCACCTCATGGATCAAATGCCGGTCAATATAGAGCAGCGTGGGCTGGCCGGGTTCTTCGCGCACGATGTGCGTGTCCCAAATTTTCTCGTAGAGTGTTCGTGGATTCATATTCGTCTCGCAGGTTTTTTTACATTATACCGCCCTGAGTGTCCAATTTATATTGATGCCGCCTCTCATAAGTTGTGCTTATAAATTCGGCTCTCGATTTACGGATTACTCCTCATGGCTCGGTCGCGAAAAATCCGCAAAACGGGAGACTGCCGCGCGCGTTACCTCGTTGGCACACGCGCTGTGACGGCTAAATCCTTGCGGTTCAATGTCCGAGCACGCAGCGACCATCTCGCGCCGTTTGGCATGCAGTTTGCACTCTGGTAAGCAACTGTTTCTTCCTAGGGTGGGCTGGTTTGGCCGCGATGGCGCCAAGACCGGAATCCTGGGGAGCTTGTGGGGGGACTCGCGAGCGGGTCCCCCTTTTTTTCCTCGCCGGCCTGCACTTGTTAGACTCACAAGGAATCCGACATCGAGAGAAACATACGCGCGCGCAACTATACCTTCGGGGACACCGGAGAGGCTAGCCTACGATTGCGGCGGCTCGCCGAGCTTTACGAGCCGGAAACTCGCTCGCTGCTTGAGCGCAGCCCGATCTATGCGCCAAGCATTGCTATCGATCTCGGTTGCGGCCCCGGCTGGTCAACCGCTCTCCTTCA
>DATNBB010000004.1:0-13353 GCA_035607335.1 Binatia bacterium
GCGTTGCACCCGACAAATGTCGGTTATTGGATACTGGATATTTTGTCGTCCATGATGTGCGTGGCGATGGCCATTAAGATTTTGAACAACACGCGCATCGAGATGAATCTCGAGCAGAATCAGCAATTGCTGCTCAAGGCGCGTATGGACGCGCTGACGAGCCAGATCAATCCGCACTTTCTGTTTAATACGCTGAATACGGTGTCGTCGCTGATTCGATTCGATCCTGATATGGCGCGCGGCGTGGTGCTGAAACTTTCGAATATTTTGAGGAGGTTGTTGCGCAAGCATGAGACGTTTGTGCCGTTGCGCGAGGAACTGGATTTTATCGACGACTATCTCGATATTGAGGTGATCCGCTTCGGACGCGATAAGCTGCAAATTTTTAAGGAAATCGATCCGGAGGCGCTTGAGGCGTTTGTACCGAGCATGTTGCTGCAACCGATGATCGAGAATGCGATCAAGCATGGCCTCGCGCCGCGGCTTTCCGGAGGAGAAATTCGCATTCGCACGCAACGTCGCAATGGCCGACTATTTCTGGAGATCGACGACAACGGAATGGGAATCCCGCCGGAGCGGCTCAGCGAAGTGTACGGCGGCGGGATTGGGATCAGCAATGTGCATGAACGTTTGCGCCTGCTTTATGGGGATCAGTTCAAAATGGATATTCGCAGCCGCGAGGGCGAAGGCACCCAGATCTGCATCGAAATTCCCGAATTGAGTGAAGTGCAGTCGGCGGCTTCTTAGAACGCGCATTCCGAAATCAACTGGTCCACGCGGCACAAACCATCTACGATTAATCTTCGTGACCTCTCAACCTACGAGCAATCTACCGCCCGGGACGATGCATCGTCGCATCGCCGCGGCAACCGGCATCATGATGGCCAGCGTCTTCCTAAGCCGCGTGCTGGGGTTCGCGCGCGACTGGGCCATTGCCCACTTTGCCGGCGCCACTGCCCAGACGAACGCCTATTACGCTGGATTTCGTCTACCCGATTTCGTGAATTACCTGATTGCCGGAGCGGCGCTCACCGTCACGTTTATTCCCGTTTTTTCGAAATACATGGCGGAAGGCGACGAACGCGAAGGATGGCGCGTCTTTTCGACGGTGGTCACAGTCATGGCGTTCGTTCTTATCTTTCTGATCGTATTGGGTGAGATTTTTGCAGGTCCGCTGGTGGATCGGGTCGTCGCGCCTGGTTTTCAGCCTTCCGAGCGCGCGCTTGCCGTATTTCTTACGCGGCTGATGCTGCCTGCGCAACTCTTCTTTTATGAAGGCAGCATCTTGAGCGCCGTCCAGTACGCCAAAGGGCACTTCACAATCCCTGCGCTGGCGCCACTGGTCTATAACACGTCAATCATCGTTTGCGGCATTCTGCTTTTTGCCAAAATCGGGATCACGGGTTTTGCCATCGGCGTATTACTCGGAGCGATTTGCGGCAATTTCCTGCTGCAGATTTATGGCGCGCATCGTATGGGCGCGTCCTTCACCCCTAATTTCCGCGTGAAGCATCCGGGTTTTGTGCTGTTCCTCAAGCTATCTCTCCCGATCATGCTTGCTGTCGGTTTGACGTATGCCGACGATTGGATTAGCACGCACTACGCCTCGTACCTGGCGAACGGCGCGGTCACGTGGCTGGCGTATTCCAAGAAATTAATGCAGGTGCCGCTGGGCTTTGTGGGGCAGGCTCTTGCCGTCGCTTCATTCCCCACGCTTTCGCACCTTTATTCCGAAAGGAAATTTGGCGACCTGAACCGGGTGCTCAATGCGTCGGTGAAGGCGCTAGTCATCTCTCTTGTGCCGATCTCGGCGTTGATGATGGCGGAAAGCCAGCCGCTCGTGCACCTGTTCTTCACGCACACACGTTTGCGTGGCCCGGATTATCAGGCAACGGCCTCGGCGCTCGTTTTTTACTCGCTTGGGCTATTCGCGTGGGGAGCGCAGAACATTCTGGCGCGCGGTTTTTATGCGACCAGAAATACGGTCGTGCCCGCGGTCGTGGGTACACTGACCACGTGCGCTAGCCTGCCGGTCTACATCTGGCTGATGCACAGGATGCAGCACGAAGGTCTGGCGCTGGCTAGTTCCATCGGCATCGGCGCTTACACGGTGGTACTGTTCGTGCTGCTGGCGCGGCGCACGGAAAATCCGGATACAGCGGGAGTTGTCGGCTTCTTCTTCAGAGTGGTAGCAGCATCAGTCGTGACGGGCGTAGCCTGCTATCAATTTGCCGGCTGGCTTGAAACATTGGTCGCGTGGCAGCGGCCGCTCTATGCACTGTTTGTGCTTGCAGCAGATACCGCGATGGGACTGAGCCTGCTTTACATTCTGTTGAAGGCATTCCGCGTTCGGGAGCTTGACACTTATCTCAGGCGGGGCTTTGGCCTCATGTCACGTCGGGCGGCGAGCCGCGCATAGCCGCTTGTGGAATAGGCACGTAATTTTGTTTTGCGACAGGCGATTATTGGGCGCCTGCGGCTTTATGTGCTGACCCTTCCTGCTTCTTCAATTCCGCGTAAAAATCCGCCTCTTTTTGCGCGATGTACTTCTTGTACCCATCCGGATCGATAAACGGATTTGCGGCGCCTGGTTTCATGCGAGCGTATTTTGCTTCCATCCCAAAATATTCCCCGTGCGCGCCAAGGAAGATGTCGCACGGCAATGACTTCAGCACTCGCCACATACGTTCATAGTCCTGCGCGATCTGCGGATATGCCTTGTTGTTCACAAGCTTGTACCCGGGATTCACGTTAGGACTGCCAACGATTACGACGTTGTACGTCTTGCCGCCATCGGACACCTTCATCGTCCATGTGGTGCAGCCTTTGGTGTGGCCGGGCGTGAGATGTGCCACCAGGACCGAACCGCCGAGCGTCACTTCGTCGCCATCGTGCAGCACGCGATCTACTTTCGTCGGCGGATAGAGCGTCGCCGGATCGCTGCCATAGTTAAAATCCGCTTTGCCGCCGGACTCAACCACGGGTACATCCGCGTCCATCACCATGTATTGCGCGCCAGTCTCTTTTTTGATGAGAGAACTGCCGGCATCATGGTCCCAATGCGCGTGGCTGATCAGAAGGATCTTCGTATCGTTAAATTTAAAACCGAGTTTTTCGATGCTGGCCTTGATCATTGGCACGTTTTTCTCCGTGTCGCTGTTGATCAGGATGTTGCCCTGCGGCGTGACGATCAGATAGTTTGCGAGGCCTTTGCTGCCGACGTAATAGAGATTGCCCACGATGCGAAATGGTGGAAAGGGCGCCGTCCAGTCGGCATTAGACGGCGCTGCGGTTGCAGCCGCCGCGGATTGTTTGCTATGACCGGCAGCACGTGAAAAGGCGCTGTTTGCAAATGCCAGCGCGCACAGGAAAGCCAAAAAAACTATCGTTGTAGATCGTCGCATGTCTCCCATTGGTGAACGCATGTTACACCAAAAGGGGCCGTGTACGCGGCGGGTACGCTTAATTCGGCGGATTTCCCGGATCGCCACCACCGGAAGCGCTGTCAGCGCCGGCGTCCGGTTTAGGGAAATTTGCATGTAACGTGACTCTGTTGCCCTTCAGAACGTCAAGGCTGCGCACCCAGGCTTTCTGCCCCGGCGCGCGTACCTCGATGCGGTGTGTTCCCTTGGTGAGCTTGATCGTCGAGGGTGTCTGCCCAACAAAGTGTCCATCGGCGTAAATCTCGGCGCCTTCCGTTTCCGATGTGACTAGCACATTGCCCGTGTCCGCAGGGTCCTGCGTTGCCGCATCATCGGGATCCTCGGGAGCAGACAGCATCGGGCCAACGTGGCTCGACCCGCCTGCGACGTGCCGCGATGGTTCGTATGCGGCCGCGAGATTGACGTCGAACTTATCGGATTTGAGCAGAAAATACGTGCCTTCGCGACGGCCCGTCATGGCGATCCACGCATACGGCCCGTCGGTCATATTGATTTGTTCCGTGCCGTAGCCGTCCATGGAGACGCGCAGGATCATGGCATGGTCAAGCCGCGCGCCGAAGACGGTACGAGTCTTGTGGAAATATCCGCCGGGGACGGTCGTGCGATAGGGCGTCTTTCCGACGACCACTCCGTCGATTTCTACGGTCGCGCCGGAAGGCGTGCTCGTAATGGTGAGTGTGTTTCCGCGCGCCTGCGTTGCGGGCAGCAAAAAAGCCAGCAGCGCAAGCGATGCCCATAGACAGTGTCGCCTCGATGGCTGCATCGGAGCCCTCCGAGGAATTAGTTTTAGGACCTTAAGTTGTCATCACCGGGCTGCCAGTGTCAAGGACAGAGATGAATTTGCAATCAAGCCTGTTTGAAGAGGCGCACGACGCTGCTGCGACGAATGTTACGAGGCGTGAGCGGTGAAACTCTGATAGTCATCGTTCGGAGGAGGAACTGGCGCCTGGTCGTTACTATTGTTCAGCTCGGCTGGCGGCTGTGCGCTTGGCGACGCACTTGCGATTTCATCGAGAGAGCCCAGTCTTTGGGCAGGCGCGTCGCCGCTGACAAAAGGCAAACGAATTATGACGACGGCTCCCTTGCCCACTCCCTTCGAATCGATTTGCAGCGTTCCGCCGAGTTGGCGAATGCGTTCGCGCATGCCGCGAATTCCGACGCCGGGTGTACCTGCCGAAGCCATTTCACGGATTTTCTCGGGCGATATGCCTTTACCGTCGTCTTCAATGCGCACGCAGACCTCGCGATTTGAGCGGCTGATTCGGATATTTGCATTCGCCGCGCCCGAATGCCGGTGAATATTCGTGAGACTCTCCTGTACCACGCGAAAAATAGCAACCTCAGAATCGTGCGAAAGGCGTCCGAGATCGTCCGGCAGTTCCAGTTCCACATGGATGCCGCTACGCCCTGAAAAGCCGTCTGTGTACCACGGAAGCGCGGAAGAGAGGCCGTTTTCGTCGAGCAGAGGCGGGTGCAGCAAGTAGGAGATCGTGCGAACGTTGGCACCGGTCTCGCGAACGATTTCCTGACTATCCTTGACGATGCCGATCACTTTTGCCACATGCTCCATCTCGGTCTCTATCCTCGCCAAATTGACCCCAAGGACGGCCGTCGTCTGCCCGATGCTATCGTGCAAATCACGAGCGATACGCCGTCGCTCTTCGTCCTGCAATTGAAGCAGGCGTGCCGTCAACTCGCTGAGGCTCTCGTTGGCTTGATCGAGCTGCTTCGTGCGCTGACGAACTTTTTCTTCCAGCGCTCCCTGTTCGTGCCACAGCTTTTCATTTTCGCGGCGGTTCATTTCCCCAATCGCAACAATTGCGCAGCAGGCCATCAGCCATGCAAGCAGAGTGATCGCCTGCGATGCGTTGGTGACGCGAAACGAATGCAAGGGCTCGATGAACCAATACATGCCACCAACAACCGTGATTGTAATGGTCGCGAGTGAGGGCCACAGTCCGCAACGCCACGCGGCAATCGCCACGGCGGGGAAGGCTGTTATGAAGGGAGCGAGTTCGCCCAGGAAAGGATGTAGTTCGCGCGCAAGCAACAGAGCAATCGCCGCCGACACGAGAGCCGTGGCCCAACGGACAGAGGCACGCGCGAAGGTGGAAGTAGATACACCGGCGTCCATGGACACTCCTCCTCTCAGGCGCGGAGGGCGGGAACAACCTATATAGGTCTTGCGCGACGCACAGTCAAGGGGATTGTGCTTTGGGCCTTTTCGCATCTCATTGGTAAGCCGTGATTTGCATGCCGCAGGCTAAGCGCACGGTGGCGCGCTATACTGAAACCGATTTCCATGTCGCTGGGTATATACATTCAGGTGCCGTTCTGCCAGACGAAGTGCACGTACTGTAATTTTCATACGGGCGTGGTCGCGCGCGAGCGTTACCAGCCATACGCTGACGCTGTTTGCCGCGAAATTTCAGAGGGACGCGAATTTCAGGGCGAGATCGTCGATACGATTTACGTCGGCGGCGGAACACCGAGCCTGTTCGATCCGGCTGCGCTCGCGAAAATACTGGACGTGCTGCGCGAAAAATATCGCGTTGAGGCTGCAGCCGAAGCTACGCTCGAGGCTGATCCTGAAACAATTGACGCGAAAAAGGCCGCTGCGTGGTCTGCCGCCGGATTCAACCGCATCAGCATGGGAGTCCAGTCGTTTCACGATAACGAATTGCGAGCTGCGGGCCGAATCCATCGCCGGACCGATATTTTTCGTGCGACAGAAACGCTTCGCGCCGCAGGATTGCAAAACGTCAGCATCGATCTGATCGCCGGGCTTCCTCACCAGACGCGAAAATCCTGGGAATCCTCGATCGACGAACTGCTTGCGATCTGCCCTGAACACGTCTCGATCTACTTGCTGGAAATTGACGAGGGCAGCCGGCTTGGAAGGGAATCGCTGGCAGGAGGTCCGCGTTATGGTGCGGCAACGATTCCTTCAGATGATGACCAAGCCGAATTTTACGAATCGGCCTGTGAGCGGCTCGCGGCGGCTGGCTATGAGCATTACGAGATTTCGAATTGGGCGCTTCCCGCCAAACGCTCAGGGCACAACTTGAAATACTGGCGGCGCGAACTATATCTCGGATTTGGCGCGGGCGCGCATTCGTTCGATGGCGCAACGCGCTGGGCGAACGTCCACGATTCGACGCGCTACGTCAAAATGATAACGATTGGAGGTTCCACGCGTGAACAGGTTGAGCCCGTGACTCCTGAGCAGGCTCTCGACGAAGAAATCTTTCTCGGGCTGCGGCAATTGGAAGGAATCGACCTGGATGTGATCGCAGCGAGATCGAATGGCGAATTTTCGCGCCGGGGAACGAAGCTGCGTGAAGGAATAAGACGCTTAGAGGTGGAAGGCTTTGTCGAGACCGCCGGCTCGCGTGTGCGGTTAGCGCCGTCACGGCTAACGGTCTCGAACGAAGTTTTTGTGGCGCTGCTGAACGGCTGAAAATCAGTCGGCAGCCTGCGTCTGGGCGACAGGAACGGCTTTGGGCTGTCCTCCGAGCTTGGCAATCACGATGTATACGATAAATCCGGCGATCATGCTGTAAAGCGGCGCGATCTGGTCCCAATGCGTAGCGCCCGTCCGCGCAGCAAGTGCGGGAATTAACGGCAAAATGCCGATCACGAACCCGACCGCCCACGCCAGATAGCCCGCCCAGTTGATCCCTTGTCGCGGTCCTGTCCATCTGCCGCCGGAGAGCAAGTAGTCAGCGAGCATCGCGCCGCAGATTGGCCCAAACGACGCACCCACGATCGAAAACACGCTAATCAAATTCGAGGCCACGCCTGTAATTGCGAGAATGATCCCAATCGTGACGGCCACCATAGACGAACCGATGCGCGGGACGCGCGGAATCATCGTGGCAAAGCTATTGCCCGCGATGAATGAGCAGAAGCAAGAAGCCACGATGGACGCGATCGCGAATAGAAAGAACATTGCGCTTGCGCCAAAGCCGCCGATCGAACCGATCACCTTGTCGTACGTAAAGCCAACGCCCGGATGCAGCCCATTCGCGCCCGCAACCGAGAGCAGCGGTAGCGCACCCGCGTAGATTGTGGCAATCACCACGCCAAAAATTCCACCCAGCTTCACGTCACTGCCGTTCCGGGCGTTCATGCCGAAATCTGCCCCAGCCGCGCCCGCCGTCGCAAAAAAGCCGATCACGGCCGAAACGATCAGGCTGAACGACAACATTGAATTCGAGTCAGTGGGTTGGAAACTGGAAATCCCGCCAGCCGTCTTGATAAAGACGTAGAGCACCATTAGCGCTGGAATAATCGTCAGGATCAGGGAAGCCTTCGCGACATATTGCACGCCCTTGGCGCCGACGATTCCCGTTCCGTATCCCCAGATAATCGCCACCACGGTAAAAAGCAGGGTGCCCGCATGGGGATCCTTGCCGAGGCCTTCAAGGATGTATTGCGTTGCAAAGAACGTCGCTACCGCGAACCACCCGATCTGCAGCAGCCCCATCAAAATGCCCGGCATCAGATAACCGCCGGTCGTCCCGAAAGTCGAACTGCCGACCACGTACAATGGGTAGCCGGTCTTCATTCCAAACATTGCCGGCGCATAGTAATAGAGGGCGTAGCTGAGAATGCCCGCCACGATGATCGCTCCCACACAGAACAACGGAGTGGCATGCTGGAGAGGGCCATCGGCGAGCGCCTGGAAGAAAACCACCCACAGGAAGATACCGGCATAACTGGGCGCGGTATTTTTGTACCACGGCGCCCTGTTTGCTGCCGGATTGGGCGTCGCTTTGGCGATATACGACGGTAGGTTTGGCATGGTGGCCGTTTATATACCTTGCCGCCGTGCCAGAAGCAAACCCTTTTTTTACGCCGCAAGTGGAGCCTGGGATTGATTTCGTCCGCGCCAGGCAAAAAAGAAAACGGGCCGACGAGTTGTCTCTCATCGGCGCCTGGGGGGAAGTGGGGAGAGCCTTTGCTCCGGTCAGGCTGCGATTTAGCGCGTTTGTCAGGCGATCACTTCAGCGGCCCCGCCTTCATATTCCACCGTGCTGCCGACGGCATGCTGTTCGCGGCGCACATAACCCATTCCAATCGCCGTGCCTGAGGCAGGCGAATACGCAGCGCTCGTGATCGCGCCAATATCGGCGCCATTTGCTCGCAACTTAGTGCCTGGCAATGGCGGTTGCGCTGATGAAAATTTCAGCCGAACGCGTTTGCGGTTCACTCGGCCCTGCGACCGCACGCGCTCCACGATCTCCTGCCCGGTGTAGCATCCTTTATTGAAGCTAATGTGTGTGTCTTCCACGGCCGCCTCGTGCGGAATTACCGTGTCGTTGAAATCGGCGGGGAACCACGGCACGCCCGCTTCCAGTCGCAGCGAATTCAGCGCAATCATGCCGGTCGGCGCACCGCCACGCGCGCGCACAGCGCCTTCACTCATCCGCCACAATTGCGCAAGCGCTTCGCGGCTCGCCACGATTTCGGCGCCCGGTTGACCAAAATGCGAGCGGCGCACCAATCGGCATGGAATCTGTTCGATGTGAACCTCGCAAACAGCCATATCCGGCAGCTCGGTAACGTCAACGCCGGCAATTTGCTTGAGCACACCGGCGGCGCGAGGCCCTTCGATTGCAAAGCTGCCGGTTGCATCCGTCGCGTCTTCGAGTTTCACTTGCGACCCCAGAATGTACTTTTTCAGCGTCGCGATCGTCTGCTCACGAAGCGACACGTGTGAGCGCAGCAAAATACTTTCTGCCAGTGCGTAAATTTCCAATTCCGCGAGGATGCGGCCCTGTGGATTCAGCAGCAGTGCGAGCGTCCCGCGGTCAACCGCAAGATCCTTCACGTTGCCCGATGTGATCGCGTGCAGATATTTCACGCGGTCTCGGCCCGCGAAATTCGCGGTCAAATGCCAATTCGTGTCGAACAGCGCGACTGACTCGCGGGCCGCCTTGTATTCCGTGTCGAAGTCGGAGAAGCCTTCCGGTAATAGGCAGCCCGAAAATTCCCCGATGTGTGTGCCTGCCGCGCGATATTCGGCGAGAAGTGGCGATTCGAAGATAGAGGTTCGTGTTTCCATTGGGATTGGCTCTGATATTGACTCTCGCTAATTTTAGCAGATGCGATTCCGCGATATACTTTTTGTCGATGGCCGCACAAAAGCTGATCCACGACGTAATTCCTGTCGGTTTGCTGCAATGTAATTGCTCGATCTTGGGCGATCCGGAAACGGGAGAGGCTCTCGTTGTCGATCCAGGCGATGAGGTTGATCGCATCATGGAAATTCTGCAGCGGCATCGTTTGAAGCCGCGCGCCATCGTCAGCACGCATACGCATATCGATCACGTCGGGGGGCTCGCAGCTTTGCATCAGGCGACCGGCGCACCCATTCTGATTCACGAAGCGGACATGCCGCTCTATCAGGGGCTTGACGTGCAAGCGCAGTGGCTCGGGGTTCCAACGCCCGCCATTGCGCCAATTGAGAGCTTCGTGAAGGAAGGCGACGCTCTGCGCTGGGGAAATTTCACGGCGCGAGTGCTGCACACGCCGGGGCACACACCGGGCAGCATCAGTTTAGTTGTCGACGAGCAAAGTGCCGGTCGTCACGATGCATCACAGCGCCAAGCGGCGCACAATCACGCGCCAAGTCTTCTCGCGGGAGACACGTTGTTTCAGGGAAGCATCGGCCGCACCGATTTGTGGGGCGGCTCGTACCCTCAAATCATTCGCTCCATCCATGAAAAGCTACTCGCCTTGCCCGAAGAGACGATTGTCTATCCGGGCCACGGTGCGACCACGACGATTGGCGAAGAGCGCGCATCGAATCCGTTCCTGCGCTGAGCAATTCCGAGCGCTCTGGAAATCCAATGCTCGTCGGCGCTTGGAATTTGCCATTCGTTGACTGCGTTTCGCAAGGCTGCGGCGAAGAGCTGTGCTCCAGAAACAGAACGGCCCGCGCTAATGAAAGCGCGGGCCGCCCGGTGGACTGTCTGGATTGACCAAAGAGGTGGTCACTCTACGTGGCCTCTCTCACGGCCATTCGATATGGCCGTTGGGCAACTCCGGGCATTGCGATCAAAGCGGCCGGCGCGACCTAACGCCGACGGATTCGATCTTGGTCACCGGTTAGTGTGCGGGCTGTAGTTCCGAGCCGTTTGTAGCATCGAAGTTACGCGGCTTCGAAACCCCGCTTAGAGCAACCAGCTCTAAGTCTCAGCCACCTCACCTGGTCTTTGACACGTACTACCATCTATGCCGCATAAATCAGAATTCGCCATCAGACCACCTCCTTTCCGGTGTAAGGCCACATTAGTACGCTGCGGAAGGCGCGTCAACTGAGGAACGCGTTTCGGCGAACATCCATTAGAGCCAAGCCACCGGTTATTAACCGAATCACGAGTAGACCAATTGGGTTCACTTGCCGCATGCTTCGGTGTATAAGTGTGCGGATTCATCACACATTCCGGAGTCGGACAACGCTTGCTGTAGCACCTGTCAACCGTATGGAACGCCATTTCGAACGCGATCTTGATGAATTGAAGCAGCGTCTGCTGTGGATGGGTAGCCTCGTCGAGCGCGCCGTGCACCAGGCTGTGCGCGCGGTGCTCGATGCCGACGAGAACCTCGCTGAAACGGTCCTTTCCGAAGAAGACGGCATCAATGAGATGCAGATCGAGATCGACGATCGCGTGCAACGGATGTTCGCCTTGCGTGCGCCGATGGCGGTCGATTTGCGATTCGTGTTGGCTGTTTCCCGCATCAATGGCGATCTCGAGCGCGTAGGCGATCAGGCCGTGAACATCGCGCAATCCGCGCTGAGGATGCTGCGCCATCCTCAAGTCAAACCATACGTCGACGTTCCGCGTATGAGCGAGCTGGCGGAAGGAATGTTGCGCGATAGCCTCAATGCAGTCGTGCGAGGAGATACGGATCTCGCTCGTAATGTGCTTGAACGAGACGATCAGATGGATCGCTTGCGCGATCAAATCTTCCGGGAGTTGCTTACGTATATGATGGAAAACTCAGCGGTCGTGTTCGCGGCTTTCGAGTTGGTGATGGTGGCCAAAAACCTGGAACGCATTGGGGATCACGCCACGAACATCGCCGAGGATGTGATCTATTTTGTTGCCGGGCGCGATGTGCGTCACGCCGCTCCCGACCGCGAATAATCTGCGAAAAGCGAGCATGCCACCGAAATTCACTTCAACAAGATTGCGAAGACGAAGTGAAAAGCGGCGCCCATTATCGCGGCGCCAGGTATCGTCAGCACCCAGGCCCAGAGAATTTGCCGAGTCACGCCCCAGCGTACTGCCGTAAGTCGCCGTGAGGCGCCCACCCCCGAAATAGCGCCCGTGATTACATGCGTCGAGCTGACCGGGATGCCTGCGGCGGCTGTCCCAATCAGGGTTATCGCCGCCGATGTTTCGGCCGCGAAGCCCCCAAACGGATTGAGTTTGGTGATCCGCTGGCCCATTGTTTTCACCACGCGCCAACCGCCAGCCATTGTTCCACCCGCCATCGCAAGCGCGCAACAGATGATGACCCAATCCGGCACCTTGTAATCCGGAATCAACCCGCCGGTCACAAGCGCGGCGGTAATGATGCCCATGCTTTTTTGCGCGTCGTTTGTACCGTGGCTGAAGCTGAACGCGCTGGCCGAGAGGAGCTGAAGCCTCCGAAATAAAGAGTCTACTTTTCGCGGCGGTTGTTTTCGCACCAGCCAGCTGCACGCCGTCGTTGCCAGAACACCAGCCACCAGGCCAATCATCGGGGCGACGAAAATAAAGATAATCGGCTTGATCCAGCCGCTCACGATAATTGCGCCAAATCCGGCTGCGGCGATCGCTGCGCCTCCATAGCCGCCCATCAAGGCGTGCGATGAACTGCACGGTATGCCCAGTCGTATTGTGGCGTAGTTCCAAATGATGGCGCCTAGCAGGCCTGCGAGCAGCACGCGCTGGTTCACCATTTCAAGATGGACAAGCCCTCTGCCTACAGTTGCGGCCACCGCCGTGCCGAATGTCAGCGGCGCGATGAAGTTCCATGCGGCGGCCCAGACAACAGCTGGGAAGGGCCTCAAGACGCGCGTGGAAACAATTGTCGCGATCGAACTGGCAGCATCGTGCCATCCGTTTGTGAAGTCGAAGGCAAGGCTGATCACAACGATTAGAACCAGAAGATGGAAAGGATTCACGAACCGGGCTTCCACTTACGCATTCTTCAGCGTCACTGTTTCGATCACGTTCGCCACGTCTTCACATTTATCGGCCGCGAACTCGAGTGTTTCGACGATCTCTTTCCATTTAATGATCTGCACCGGATCCTTTTCATGCTCGAAAAGCTGCGCGATGAGCTCCCGGCTCTGGTGATCCGCCACGTTTTCCAGGCGGTTGATTTCGATGCAATAGTCGAGAATGTGGTCCTCTTCTTCCAGCACCCGCACCGCGGCAACAATCTGCGCCGTGGAGTCCCGGACGGTCTTGGCCAAGTCTAATACGCCGGGAAGGATTTCCTTCACCCGATAGGTAATCAGGCGTGTTGCCACTGCGTCGGCCAGATCGATCACGTCGTCAATCCGGCTCGCCAGTTCATGGATATCCTCACGGTCAAAAGGCGTAATGAACGTCTGGTTCAGCTTTTTCACAATGTTGTGCGTGATCAGGTCGCCGGCATGTTCGAATGCCTTCACCCGCTCGGCGCCGGTCGCGGGATCGCCATAGTTCTCCAGCATGTCAACCAAGGCCTGCGCTCCCGCTTGCACGTTTTCCGCTTGCTCCACAAACATGCGGAAGAAGGACTGTTCGCGCGGCAAAATTTTTTGTAACAACCCCGGCATAGTTCCACATACCTCGTGCACATTCTATTTTAGTCGGCGCGCTAGACTATACCCAAAGGCACGGTACCGCGCAATTGCGCAACG
>DATNBB010000010.1:0-6460 GCA_035607335.1 Binatia bacterium
CGAAGCTGGCTTACGGAAAAGTCGGCTGGGATTTCGTGTTCGGTGCTCGTACGACCGCCGATTCCGCCCGCGCACGCGCCTCTGCTCACGATTGTGGCAGGCCTCGCGGCGCGAGATGCGGCAGCCGAAGAATTGACGGCAATTCCGGACATTCGCTGGCCGAACGATCTGCTCGTCCGCGGACGCAAATTTGGCGGCATTCTTACCGAGATGCATGCCGAGCCGGATCGTCTGCATTATGCAGTGATCGGGATCGGGATAAATGTGAATCAGAGCAAAATGCCCGCGGAAATTACGGATATTGCCACGTCGCTGCGGATCGAATCGGGAAAAACGCATTCGCGGCTCGAATTGCTAGTCCGGTTGCTGCGGAATCTGGACCGCTACTACAATCTTTATCTTACGGACGGCTACGCGCCTATTTTGCGGCGTTTTGCAGAAGTTTCCAGCTACTTTCGAGGCAAGCGCGTGCGCATCACGACGGCGCGCGAGACGTTCACCGGAACGACCGCGGGACTCGAATCAAGCGGCGTGCTGCGGGTGGCGCGCGATGACGGGCGCGGCACCGAGGCGATTCTTTCGGGCGACGTGGCGGAGGCGGATTGATGCTGCTGGCGATGGATGTGGGGAATACGAACACGGTGCTGGGCGTCTTCCGCGGAAAAGAATTGGCGGCGGACTGGCGGCTTACGACGGCGCGCGATCAGACTGTGGATGAATACGGCATTCTCACACGCGATCTTTTCACTCTGGCTGGATTGGAACCGCGCGAAATCGAAGGCGTGATCATCAGTTCGGTGGTGCCCCCGCTGAACGGGACGCTCGCAGGAATGGCCGAGCGCTATTTCAAGAAGAAGGCGCTGTTCATCGAGCCTGGCGTTAAGACAGGCATGCCGATTGTGGTGGACGTGCCGGCAGAAGTCGGAGCGGATCGAATCGCGAATGGCGTAGCCGCGATCGAAAAGTATGGCGCGCCGTGCATTGTGGTGGATTTCGGAACGGCGATCAATTTCGATGTTTTCTCGGCACGCGGGGAATACGTCGGTGGCACGCTTGTGCCGGGAATCGGAATTGCGGCGGACGCTTTGTTTTCCCGCGCTGCGCGGCTTTTTCGGGTTGAGGTGAAAGATCCTGGAAAAGTGATCGGGACTACGACCGTTTCGCAAATGCAAAGCGGGCTTTTCTACGGCTACACGGATCTCGTTGACGGGATTTTGGGGCGGATTAAGAAAGATATCGGCGATAAGGCAACCGTGATCGCGACGGGCGGGCAGGCGCCGCTGATTGCGGCGGCCTCGAAATACATTGAGAAAGTCGACGAGCACCTGACGCTCGACGGCTTGCGGATTATCTGGGAAAGGAATCAGGCTCCTGTGCAACGCGGCGCAGCCAAGAAAAAATAAGCCGTGGGATCGTTCAACTACTTCAATTACTTCACCGAAATCGAAGAATATTTCTGGAAAAAGCGGGGCGCCCATCTACTGGTTTCGCCTCTCGATTGGGCGATCGTCGAGACGTGGCAGAAGGCCGGTATTCCGCTTCCGGCTGTGCTGAAAGGGATTGATCGTGCGTTTGAGAGTTGGGCGCGTTCAAAGCGTGCTGCCGGCGGGCGTCAGCTAAAGAGCCTCGCATATTGCGTGGATGCAGTGCTCGATGCGGCGGAGGAAGCGCGGGAAGCTCAGGCAGGTACGGGGCCCGAGACGGGTCGCACACAGCCGAAGGAAGCATTCTCACGCGAGGAACTGGAAAAATATTTCGCGCATAATGTGGCTCGACTGCGTGCCAGCGCACAGAAACGGCGTGAACAAAACCCATCTCTCTCCGCACGTTTTGAAGAAACCGCTGCTCGTCTTGAAGATGTGGCCACGCTGATCGGCGGGCCCGGTGCGCTCGATCTGGAGGATATCGAGCGGCGTTTGACTGTGCTGGAAGAAAAGCTGTCCGCTGCGCTTTCGGCAGAGGCGGACGAAGAGGCGATGCTGTCGATTCGCCGCGAAATGGATCGCTCGCTGGCGCCTTATAGGCGTAAGATGTCCGCGGCGCAATTGGCACAGCTCGAACGCCAGTACGCGCAGAAACGGCTCTTTGAATTGATGGACGTGCCGCGGCTTAGTTTGTTTTACCTGACGTAAAGTTCGCGGCGCGCGATTTTGTTTCTAAACGCTGGAGCAAATTGTGTTCTCAAAAACCTTCTCACCGGGCACGGCTATCTCCCTGCAATTTCGACGCATTTGCGCGATCGTGTTTTTCGCGAGCGGTCAAGCCGCTCGCGCAGCTAGTATGACCCCATGGAACTGAAGATCGAAAAACTCGTGTATGGCGGCGATGGGCTCGGGCATGACTCAGGCGCGACGGTTTTTGTGCCGTACGTGCTGCCGGGCGAAGTGGTCGTGGCCGCGCCGATTGAGACGAAGAAAAAGTTCGTTCGTGCGAGCCTTGAACGCGTTGTGACCGCTTCGGCTGAGCGAACTGCTGCGCCCTGTCCGTACTTTTCGGTGTGCGGCGGCTGCAACTATCAGCACATTCCTTACGATGCGCAACTTTCTTACAAAGCAGAGATTCTTCGCGAGACGCTTCGCCGCATCGGTCGCGTGGACTGGACGGGGGAAATTGCGACGCATGGCTCTCCGCCCTACGGCTATCGGAATCGCGCGCAATGGAAAATCAGGCCGCGAGAAAAGTCCGAGGAGACGGCCACGAAGAAAACCTACGACATCGGTTATTTTCGCGGGAATTCCACAGCTCTTTGCCCGATCGAGCAGTGCTCGATTGTCTCGCCGCTACTCGAACGCAGCCTTAAGTCGATTCGATCGGCGCTTGTGGCAGGCGAACTGCCGCGCGAATTGCGCGAAATCGAAGTTTTCGCCGATTCAGCTGACGCCAAGCTGCTGCTGAACGCGACATTCGCGGGCTTCCCTGCTCGCGCCAATGAGCATGCGACGAAATTCCGCACGCTAGTGCCCGAGATTGAAAGCCTGCTTTTTCACGAGCCGGCCCGCGAACGTATGGAGCTCGATGGACCGGGTTTTGTTACGTGCGAAACCGTGGGTGAACAGTTTCGCGTGGGACATTTTTCATTCTTTCAGGTGAATCGTTTTCTCACGGATGAGTTGGCGAGAGCGGTTGTTGGCGATGCGTCGGGAACGGTCGCGTGCGATTTGTACGCCGGTGTGGGGCTTTTTTCGGTTCCGCTCGCGCGGAAATTTCAGCGCGTGATCGCGGTGGAGTCGAATCCTGCAGCGGTGCGCGACCTGGAATCGAATGCGGCGCAATCGGCCGGACTTACGGTGCGGACGGCCGAGGTTGAGCGCGTCATCGAGCGCATTAAGGAGAAGCTTGATCTGATCGTGCTCGATCCACCGCGAGCCGGGCTTGAGCCTGGCGCGGCCGCTCGTCTGGCGCGAATGGGCGCGCAGCGGATTACGTATGTTTCGTGCGAACCGCCAACGCTCGCGCGCGACTTGGCCGTGATACTGCAGGGCGGATATGAAGTCCGTAGCCTCGATTTATTTGATCTTTTCCCGCAGACATTTCATATGGAGACAGTCGTCAAGCTGGAGCGACGCGCGTGAAACTGCCGCTGCTGTGGCTTGCGGCGGCGTTTGGCGCGGGCGTTACCTTGGCGCGCTACGCTCATTTTTCTGTGAATGAGTGCGCGATTGCAGCCGTGGCTTCGATGCTCGTGGCAGCGATTTTGCTTTGGCGCAAACATGTGGCGATTGCGTGGTCTATCGGTCTGATCGCGTGGGCGGCGACGGGAGCGACTGCTGCGCGCACGCAAGCCGCGAAAATCGATCCGCTCAACGTGGGGCAACTTATCGCGGCAGGCCGACTCGATACGTCGTCACCTTTGCGCTGGCAAGGACGACTGCGCGGCGATCCAGCTGAACGCCCCTGGGGGCAGGAATACTTGATCGACCTCGATCACGTGGAAGTCTCAGGCGTTGCAAGGCCCGTTCACGGCGGGCTGCGCCTCACGCTGTATGGCGACACGCCAAATGCTTCAACCAATAGTGTGAGTCTGCGCGCGGGCGATCGAATGGAAGCGCTGGTGAAGGCGCAACCGCCGCGCGATTTCAACGATCCTGGTGCTTTCGATGCCAGAGGCTATCTTGCCGCGCAAGGCATCGACCTTACCGGCTCACTGCGAAATGCCAAGCTGCTGACTCTAATTGGCCGGCCGAAGCCGGGCTTGCGCCAACGGCTGGCTCATATTCACGGCGCTCTTCTGGCGCGCATCGACAAACTCTTTTCGCAGCAGCCTGAGAGCGCGGCACTGCTTCGGGCGATGCTGCTTGGCGACCGCAGTTTCGTCGATACGACAACCGTTGTTGCGTTTCAGAAGACAGCGGCGTACCACATTCTTGTGGTGGCGGGCCTGCATACGGGCGCGTTGGTCGTTTTCCTGCTTTGGCTGTGCCGCCGACTGAGATTGAGCATCGCGCCGACGATTCTGATCACGCTCGGCGCGCTCGCAGCATACGTCGGCGTGGTTGAAGATCGTGCGCCGATTCTTCGCGCGGCGTTGATGGCAGCGATTTATTTGCTTGCCAGGCCGCTCTTCCGGCGCATAGATCTGCTGAACGTGGTCGCGCTCGCGGCGCTCTGCCTTCTCATTTGGAATCCAGCGATTCTCGCGGACTCCGGATTTCAGCTTTCATTCTTAGCGGCGGGAGTAATCGCGGCACTTGCCGTGCCCTGGATGGAGCGAACGACCGAGCCATATCTGAGGGGCTTGGCGCATCTGGGCGATGTGACACGCGATGTGGTGCACGCGCCAAAGATAGCGCAATTCCGAATCGAGGCGCGCGCCGCGGCAAAGTGGTTGTCGACGCGCTTTCCTCGAGCGACCGGGGCTCGGTCAACCGTGGTGATCGCCGTTCCCGCGCGGCTCGCGCTGCGCGTTTGTGAGCTTTTCTGCCTTTCGGTCGCAATTCAACTTGGGATGCTTCCGTTGCTGGCGCAGGATTTTCATCGCATTAGTGTCTCCGGCCCGATCAGCAACATTCCGGCGGTGCTGCTCACGGGTGTCATCGTGCCCCTGGGATTTTTGTGCCTTGGGGCTTCATTCCTGTGGGCACGGGCGGCAATGTTTCTTGCACGAGTTCTCACGTGGCTCACATTGTTGCTCCTTCATTCCATTCAGTGGTTCAGTGCGCTGCCTCGCCTTTCGTACCGCATTCCGGGACCACCGCGATGGCTAATCATAGGCTTCTTCGTTGCGCTGGCCTTGTTTGCGGCACTTGGCAGGCGCGCGGTGTCACATCGGCGCGGACGAACCAACCGGCGGAAATTGTCTGCGCCCGTACGCTGGCAGGAATATGCTGCGGTGGTTGCTTTTATTTCGGCAGGGCTCCTCATTGCGATTTTTCCGTTCGCGCCACGGCTCGCGCGAGGAAAGACTGAAGTTACAGTGCTAGACGTAGGACAAGGTGACTCGATTTTTGTTTCGTTTCCCGATGGCGAAACGATGCTCGTCGATGGCGGCGGGCTGGCCGGCTCGGAGTGGATTAAAGGAATGCGATCGGCGCCGGACGTGGGCGAAGAGGTTGTCTCGCCCTATCTGTGGTCGCGAGGAATCAAGCGGCTAGATATCATCGCGCTGACTCACGCGCATGAGGATCACCTCGGCGGCCTGGCCAGCGTGCTCGCCAATTTCCACGTTGGCCAGCTTTGGATTGGCCGCGATGAAAACACGGCTGAGTTCCGAAATCTGCTCGTAGAAGCGCGGCAGCACGGCGTAACGGTCATTCACAAATCCGAAGGCGAAGATCTCGCGTGGGGTGCGGTGCACGGCAAGGTCTTATGGCCGCCCGTCGAACAGGCCGTTGACGAGGCCTCGAATGACGATTCACTGGCGATGCGGATCGAAGATGGTACGACGAGTTTTCTGTTGACGGGAGACATCCAAGCAGCAGAAGAGCGCAAGATTCTGGCCGAGGGCGTTCCGCTCGCTTCGGACTTCGTAAAAGTGGCACATCATGGCAGCAAGACTTCGTCTACTGAACCATTTCTCGAAGCTGTCCAGCCGCGCTTTGCGGCTGTTTCCGTCGGTGCCAACAATGCGTACGGACATCCGTCCGATAGTGTGGTGGAGCGATACGCCGAGGATGGGGCTCGCCTGCTGCGCACGGATCGCGATGGGGCAATTAGCGCCTCAAGCGATGGCCACAGGATTTCCGTGCACGCATTTGTCTCGACAAGCGGCAGCGCCATACTTGCACACACAAGCAAGTAGGCCTCAGCGACCGAAGCGGTGGCGAATGTACATCCGCAGCCACATCACGGCGACGCCCAGCACGGTGCCGATCAGTGCCTGGTATTCACGGTTGCGCGAATACTGGGACCATGAGAAGTTCGAAGCAGGATCGGAAAATTTACTGGTGAGCGAAGGGAAAAACAGCGGCACGCGCTTTGCGTACTCATGGAATGATGCGCCAAAGCGCTTGCCAAGGTCTTC
>DATNBB010000095.1:0-2583 GCA_035607335.1 Binatia bacterium
AAGCGATCGTGGCACTCTGCACCGGCTTGGACGACTCACCCGAGGGCCATTGGAAGCTGCTCGAGAAAAAGCTTCGTGCCGATGATGTCGTTGTCTTCGCCGTTGGGCTTGGAGGACCTTTGCGTGGTGACGCCCCGGCAAGATCCTCGAAAAAGAAAAAAAATCGCGGAGCAGAAGCCGGTTCGGGTCAGACGCCGGCTTTTGCGCATGCGGACGAAGTGTTGCGTTCAATCGCCCAAATCACCGGCGGCCGCGCATATTTTCCGCAGACCGCCGACGATTACGCTCCCGCCTACCGGGAAATCGCCGCAGCCCTGCGAAACCAATACGTTCTCGGCATCGCCCCGGACCACGATGGCGGGTTTCATCGACTCTCAATCGATGTCGTCGATCCGGATGCGCAGACCAAAAAATCAAAGAAGTCAAAAACTCCGCAATTTCGAACCTTCTACCGCGAAGGTTATCTCGCCCCCTCGCAGTGAGCTATCAGGAGACATTCTCAGTGCTTTCGGCCGAGGTATTCCAATGAAAATTCCACGCATGTTTGTTGGGCAAGGCGGTCCGAAGGTTTGACCGCAGCGCCGTCGGTCTTTAGCGTCAGCACTCTAATGGCTCACACAGCTCCAAACGGTAGCCGTTCCGCACCTTCCGCGTGCTTTTCATTGGCCGCTCCCCACCTCATTCTGGTACAAAAACCAGCGCCGTAGGTGCGGCACAACTTAGCCCAGCGCGGAAGCGCTGGGTGAGGAACCGAGGACGCAAGAGCGCCGTAGGTGCCACACCGGATTCGCTGGCTGCTTCGCCTGGAACTGCAGCGCACAACCCTCATGACCAGAAGCTTCTCGAACGCTCTGCTTGTAATCACGCCCTAGTCTTGCTAGCGTCGCGAGGTTATGAAAATTAGGCCCAAATTCGCTTTGACGCTTTTTGGCACATTGCTGAGCGCCGCTTTATTCTCGCGTGCCCAAACGAATTCCCCCGTCCCATCTCCGAGATTTGCTTACGGAGGCGACGCCGCCGAACTCGCCGCTCAATTCACGGACAATCTGGTGTTTCTGTCCGCCCGCGTCAACGTCAGCCCTCCTTCTCTATTCCTTCTCGATACTGCTGCCGAGAACTCTTCCTTGGGCCCCGAACGCGCCACCGAGATTGATCGCACAAACCCGTCGCTTGTTGTCCTGAATTTGGACGGCCTCGACGTTCCACTCGCCGGCCTTCCCGCAAAACCTGCCCCGGATTTCGGTCCGCGCCTCGGCCTCGAATATCAGGGCACGCTTGGCCGCGATTTTCTCTCCAATTTGGTCCTCGAAATCGACTTCGCCCGGCAAACCGTCCGCGCCTACGCCCCCGCCAGTTACAAATACACCGGTAAAGGAATCCTTTTCCCCCTCACGGAAAAGGACGGGATTCCCGTCATTCCGCTCCGCGTCGCGCTCGAAAAAGGCAAAGAAAGGAATTTGAATTTCTTCGTGGAAACTGGCCTCGATGCTCCGGTCGTCTTCGATAGTAAATTCTTGGCCGCGCACCACATGAATGGCGAACGCGGCCGGATGATCGCATCAGCCGATCCTTTCACCGGTGAGCCTACCGCCACGGTCGGCCGGCTCCGCGCCTTTCAAATCGGCAAAAACACGATTGACGATGTGTTTGGGATCTATTCCAATCATCCCTTTCCAACTTCCGACACTCCCGTAGCCGGAGCCATCGGATCCCGAGTGCTAAGGCGTTTTACGCTCGTTCTGGATTTTCCGCATCACCAAATGATGCTCGAACCCAACAGCCATTTCGGTGATCCCGATGAAGAAGATAAGAGCGGCATGCTGATCGTCGCAAAAGGCGCGGACTTCAAGACATTCGAAGTGGCCAATGTCCAGCCTGGCTCGCCCGCCGCAGCCGGCGGCATCAAAAAGGGAGACGTCATCGCTGGCGTCGATACGGACCCAGCCGCGGACCTTTCACTGCTTGTCATACGGGATCTGTTCCGTCAGGTGGGCCACAAATACAAGCTAACCGTTCAAACGGGCGGCGCAACGAAGGAAATCACACTCCAGATGCACCGTTACTTCTGAAACGCCTTCGCTCAGAACCGTTGGCGTAGCATACTCATGGTTCGAACTTCCTCATGGTTTCCGCCATGTCTCGAAGTCGCACGTCAACTCGCGCAAAAACGCTTCCATCCTCAAACTTGCCGGAAACGCCTGCGCGTGCACCCGCGGGAACTCCCGTGAGAATCTCGATTCCCTGCTCGATCGTGGAAACAGGAAAAATGTGAAAACGGCCCTGCGCAACTGCATCGATCACATCGTCGCGCAACATCAAATCCTCGGTGTTCTGCGCCGGAATCAAAACTCCCTGTTCGCCTGTCAGCCCTTCAAGGCGGCAAACGTCATAAAACCCTTCGATTTTCTGGTTCACACCGCCAATCGGCTGCACATCGCCCTGTTGATTCACCGAACCTGTCACAGCCAGGTCCTGCCGGATCGGCAATCCCGATAGCGCCGAGAGCAGCGCATAAATCTCGGTCGAGCTCGCGCTGTCTCCATCCACACCGGAGTACGACTGCTCAAAACAAACGCTCGCAGA
>DATNBB010000146.1:0-8438 GCA_035607335.1 Binatia bacterium
ATTGAGCATGGCGTTTGCGTCTGCTAATCTAAGTACGCACATGCTGCGGAGAGGTGTCTGAGCGGTTGAAAGAGCTCGCCTCGAAAGCGAGTGTAGGGGGAACCCTACCGTGGGTTCGAATCCCACCCTCTCCGCCATATCACATAGCCCTGCCAAACGAACTTTCGATGGAATCCTGAAACCGACCAGCCGCCTTAGCCTAAAGGTTCTCTTAGGCGCCGCGCGAGGCACTGGCGCGCACTCGCGCTCTTAAGCCGTTGCCGTCGCTTCCATGACTGCCTTTCTTCCTTCGCCGTCGGGATCATCCACGGCGGCGCATTTCGTATCAAACACCATCGTGGGTACTCTCTCCGCGTCGTACTTTGGCCATGCGGGCAGCCCCGGATGGTTCGGATCCCCCTTACGCGCAAAACTAACCCACGCATCCGAGACTCGCGCCGCAAGATCGCGCGCTCCCGGCGTGTTGCCGGTCATCCGAGCGCAACGTTCCGTGTTGTAGAAAACGAATGGCAATTCGGAGCAGTGAAACGCCCGTCCTCTGCCATCCAGGATTGGCGACTGCCATTGGAACCAGTAATTGTATGCCGGCGCAGTGCCTTGAGCCGCTTTGCGCTGCGCCATTGTCAATGCGCCCACGCGCCCGCTCATCCCGCTGATTCGCGAATAAATTTCAAATGGCGTCGCGCTCGGATGCAGTTTCTGGAACACGGCGATCAGGTGCTCGGCCTTTTCCTGCCCGCGCTGCGCCGAAAGCCGGCTCTTCATTTCGTCCCTGCTCCACGCATCCACAGATGCATCGCCCATTTGCACCGCATTCGCCATTTCGTTGAGCACACTGCCCACAATGAGAGGAACTTTCGCTGCATACGAGGGCGCATCAGGATCGAACGAATTCCGCGGCAATACTTTTCCGTCGACAACGGGCCCCCATCCGCCGCCACCGCCTCCCGGTCCGCGCCCGCCGCCGCGCGCCGCAGCCGCTGCTTTCCGTCCCGCATCGAACGCGGCCTGCACGATCGCGTGATCGGGCAAATCGTGAATCTTCGAAATGCTGTCTTTGTTCAACCCGAGCTCTGCGATCACTCCAGCTGCTACTTGAGCCGAGCGGTCCAGCGTGCCTTGCCGCAAGCTCGCTCCACTCTCCACCACGGCGCGATGGAACAGGCCCCCAGCCGAAGGCATCCCCATGAGCGCCGAAACTTTGCCGCCTCCGCCGGATTGCCCGAAAATCAGCACCGTATTCGGATCGCCGCCAAAATTCGAAATATTCGTCTTCACCCACTCGAGTGCTGCAACCAAATCCATCATTCCCACGTTCGGCGAACTCGCGTATTGCTCGCCGTACTCGATCAGGTTCATGTAACCCAGCACGCCAAGCCGGTGATTCACGCTGACCATCACCACGTCACCGCGCCGTGCGAGGCTCTCGCCGTCATACATCCGCAGTTCGTTGTCCGAGCCGCTCGTAAAGCCGCCGCCATGAATCCACATCAGCACCGGCCGCTTCTTGTTGTCATTTATCGAAGGCGTCCAAACGTTGATCCGCAGGCAATCTTCCGAAGGCTGTCCGTCTTCCCACTCGAACATGAATGACTCATCGTCGTGATTCCATCCATTGCGGCGCCCATCGAACGTGCTCGTGTAATTCTGCGGACTTACCGGACCCCAATAGAGCGCGCTCCGCACTCCCGCCCACGGCTCGGGCTTCGCCGGCGGCATAAACCGATTCTTTCCCGCAGTGGACGCGCCATAAGGCATCCCCTTGAATGTGACAATTCCATTGCTGACGAATCCGAAGACTTTCCCGCTGTCCGTCTCGACGATATTTTTCTTCGGCGAAGCAGTGACAATCGTTTCGCTGCCGGCCATCGACTTAGGCGCCGCATGAACCTCCGGCGCTAACATCGAAGCGGCTGGCGCAAGCACAGTTGCTGCCGTGCCTCCGGCCAACGCCGCCGCACCCTGCATCATGGCTCTCCGGCTCAGTTTCTTGCTCGGTGAAGCCGACGAATTGCTGCCTGCTTGCTTCTTCGCTCTCATAAAGTTACCTCTCTGTGCTTCGTTTCACCCTGGGTCGCCTAAGCTCGTGCCCCGCATCATACGCCACTTCATTCCAGGTCGGTCGGAGTAACTTTCGCGATCCACGAATCATAGTCCGCGTAGCCGATCGCCTTTTGTCGCTCCGCGACGCGTGAATCAATCGCGGCGATCTGCTCGCGCGAAAGCGTCGGCAGTTCCATAATTTTGCCGATCATCGATTCAGTCTGGGCGGCGGCCTTCGCCTCGGCTGCTTCATAGAATGGCGCAAGGATCCCGTCGCTCGATCCCACATCCAGGTAATTTTCGATCAGGTGCATCGTCACTTTTTGGCTGTGCACGAGCGACACGCGAATGTTCCCTTGTCCCGTCACTACATTGCCCACGCCAAAGACGCGATCGCAGCCGGTATAGCGCGGAATCTCCTCGCCCGAAAACGTGTAGTATTCGCCCTTCATCGCTACGCCCGGCAATGCCTCGGGCACCGATCCGATCGACGAAATCACGAGCGGCGCGCGCAATTCGTGTTCCGAGCCTGGACTCGGCTCCGCTTTGCGCCCTTCCACTTTCGTTCGCGCAACGCGCAGCCCTACCATTCGTCCGTTTTCCTCGACGACGCCCGTCACCATTGTGCAGTCCTGCACGCGGAAGAGAAATTTCTCGCGTGCCAGCCGCAGCAGTTTCAACCGCACCTGCTCCGTTTTTGCAATCTGATCCGGCGTGGCATTGTCCGGAGCCTGTGCGAGCGGCATATCCTGTTCTCGCCTGCGGTAAATCAGCAAACATCCTTGCACACCAAGCGCTTGCGGATCGATTCCGTGCAGTTTGCAGACCGCGGGTATGCCTTTCTTTTCCAGTTCATGCATTTTCACGTGAATGCCGCGTGCCGCAAGCGCCCGCTCGTAATTTTCAAGTTGCAGAATTTTCACCACGTCGATCGACGCGAGTCCGCCGCCCACAACGAGCGTTCCGTCCGGTGCGTCGTAACGCGGGCCATCATAGCTTTTTTCATTTTTGTGGTTGTACCAGTAGATAAAAGGATTCTGGTAAAGCAGGCCTTTTTCGATGAATTTGTCCGCGCCCGGTACGCCGAGGTCGCGATCGCGCCACGCGCCGTTTGCCAGGATCACGGCGGAAAATCCCCACTCGTTGCAGAAATCGTGGAACTTGATTTCGCGCCCCACCTTCGTCGACGGCAGAAAGCGCACGCCGGGCTTTTTCAGTCGCGCATCGATCAATGCATATTCCTGTTTGCGTTGTTGCGCGTGCCAGCGGGGAAGTCCATCCTCGATTTTTCCGTATGGCCGGTTGTTCTGCTCGATCACCGCTACGTGAATGCCTTTTTCCGCCAGCAGCTCCGCTGCCACCGATCCTGACGTGGCCGCGCCAATCACCGCCACATAATACTTGCCCGGTTCGCCCATAGGATCCCCTTGATGCGCGCCATTGTACACGCGCAGGCCTCGATCTCGCAGCCTTTGCCTTCGGCGCTGCTTTCGCCGTCGGCTTGCGTAGCGGCCGCCTCGTCGGCGAGCGCTCGTGCGGTTGGATTTGCTTTTGTATAGGCCGGTTGTGGTTCAGGCGAGCGCTTCTGCTCTCGGTTAGTAACCCCGGCTTTCAACGGGCGCCTTTTGAATCTGCCTTTGCGGTCCTACAGCACCTCAGTCAGATGCTGGCAGCCTTTTACCCCACATCCGCTTGCAAGATACAGGTCGCACGGTTACAACAGCCGCCCGATTCTTCGGCGCATCGGGTCTGCCTAATATTATTACTGTATGAAGCGCGTCCTCATCGTCGACGATAGTGCTTCAGTGCGCTCTGCCCTGCGTTCGCTGTTCGATAGGATCGGGCAGTTTTACGTTTGCGGAGAAGCTGTCGACGGAGTCGACTGTATCGAGAAGGCCAAGCAGTTGCAGCCCGACGTAGTGGTGCTGGACCTCTCGATGCCGCGCATGAATGGAGCGGAGGTTGCGCCGCTATTGCACCGGCTTAACCCGAAAATGAAAATCGTGCTGTTTTCGTTCTATTCCGATCTGATAGGCCATCAACTTGCCTCTTCAATCGGCGTCGATGCGGTCGTCAGCAAACGCGAAGGTATTGAAAGACTAATCCAGCTCATCGCGGAGCCCGGGGAATTACCGAATTAGTTGACCTTAGTCGGACGCCTTTGCCGTTGCTCTGTTCCGCCATACGCGATCAGTGCTTCTCCGCGCCATAAATAAGAGAATTACGGTACTCCTAAGTCTAACACCATTTTGGTAAGCTCCGCCACCTTCACAACTGGAGATGACTCGATGCTTGCCCTCATCGCTGGAATCTGGCTGTTGCTCTCGATTATCGTTGGCATCTACGCAGTCAAAAAGAGCCTGAACGGTGTCGATTACTTTCTTCTCTCATTCTTCCTGAGTCCCGTCGTCGGATTTGCAACACTAACAGTGAGGGAAACGCGCGCCTATTGTTGGCCCACAGAGGGTGTCTTGCCTCCCGCACTTCGCCTGAAGAGAGCCTCAGCCTCGCGCTATGCCCGGTACTAGTGACGGCCATTCTTCCGATTCTGCAAATCGAGCAAAAAACGAAGAGCTTCGCTTGGTGAACGTCTCTGGGCGTACACTTACGTATCGGAGAATTTGCTTTGGCCAATCTCGTATGGGCTTTGTCCGTTTTACCCGCGCGCGAATGGCCCGCCTTCCTCATTGTGGTGTGCTTCGCGGCGGGATTGAACGTCTACGCCACCGTCGCAATGCTTGGTTTGCTCGCGCACGCGGGAGCGTTGGCGCTGCCGCCTCAATTGCATTTTGCGGCGGATTGGTACGTAATCGGTGCCTGCTGCGTTCTTTTCGCGGCGGAGTTTATCGGCGATAAAATTCCCGTTTTTGACCTGCTGTGGAACGCGGTGCACACGTTCGTTCGCATCCCGGTGGCCGCCTTCATCGCTTACGCGGCTACGCCGTCGCTGCCGGGCGGCGAGAGGCTGCTGGCCACGTTGCTCGGCGGACTCATTGCCCTTGCCGCGCATGGAGGCAAAACAGCCGCGCGCGTCGCTATCACTCCTTCGCCTGAGCCCGCGTCCAATTTTGCGCTCAGCCTCAGCGAGGATGCCGCCGTGGTCTTTCTCACGTGGTTCGCCACGCACCACCCTTACGTCGCAGCCGCGATCGTCCTCGTCGCGATGGCCGTAATCGTCGTCACTATCCGCGCAATCTGGTCCGCATTATCCAATTTATTCCGCGGCCCAACCGCAACGGCGCAAACACATTAAAAATTGGCAGGCTGTAGGGTCGCATGCGTGCTGCGCCCCTCGTCCGCAATGCCGGATTCGGCCATAATTCAGGCGGTCATTCTCACTGAACATAGGAAGCGTATGCAGTCGATTGTGCTGAGGCATTCCTTGGAATAATATCTGTGAAACATGCGATGCCCTAAATGCTCCCAGCGCGGTGACGCGGATGTCGTCGCTGCCTTCGGCGTATGCCAGCGATGTGTTTCGAGCGACACGATCGACGTCCTAATGTCTACTCTGCTTTGGAATCGTCCACGTCACACAGAACGACGTGACTTACCAATAAAAACTTTGATGGACGAGTTCCGCAGAATATAGCGCTAGTCGGTCTTGCTTAGGGCGAGGCTTTATTTTGTAGCGTCGGCATCTTGGCGGCGTCTTAACGCGCGCCCAACTCCGCGGCCTAACTGCCTACCGCACAATCCGTTGTCCAAACGTAATCACATTCCGATCCGAATCCCGAACGCCAATTTCGCGCGTTCCCCATGACTGATCGACTGGTGGCTGCATCGTCGAAATTCCCTTTGCGCGCAACTCCGCATACAAAGCATCCACATCGTCCACAAACACATACACCGTCGAAGTCCACGTCCCCACCACTCCGTCTTTGAACGACGTTAGATGCAGTTGCGCGCCATCCCGCGCCACCGTCATGTAGCACGGATCGCGGTTCGTCTCGTTAGGACGCCACGACGTCAGCAGATTGAATCCCAGCCCTCTGCAATAGAATTCTTCCGCCTTGGCGGAATCACTCACATGAATCACCGGAATCGCCGCTTTTAACATGGAGCAGGTCCTCGCAGGAAGACGTGCCGCAGAGTATAGCACCAGAGCACACGCTCTCTTGCGTGGGTCGGAGTGGTTTTCTTCGGGCGCCTTCGTGGCACAGCCACTCCTGTGTTCGGTCTCATGACATCCTTTACACGATGTTATCAGGAGATGCTTTACACTTTGCCCGACCGAAGGCGAGAGTGGCGTGAGGAGAAGCGGCCCTCGAGTGAGGGCGAGGCATGGCATGAGCCGCTCCGTGTCTCCGTGGCAAAAAAGGGCTATAATCCTCCCCACTTTCACGCCGCATAGGGAGTCCATATGACCCAGGAAATCGTCGGGACCCGCAAGGGCGATTACGAAATTCTCGCGCTGCTCGGTGTGGGCGGCATGGGGCAGGTCTACAAAGTTCGCAACGTTCTCTCCGATCGCGTCGAGGCGATGAAGGTTCTGCTCCCGAATCTGGGCGATCAGAAAATGCTCGCCGATCGTTTCATTCGTGAGATCAAAGTCCTCGCCGGACTGCATCATCCGAATATTGCCGAATTGCGAACGGCGCTCACGATTGATAATCAGCTCGTCATGATCATGGAGTTCGTCGAAGGCACCACTCTCGCCGCGCGCATTCAGGAAGGCGGTCTCCCTTATGGACGTTCGCTCGGCTACATCCAGCAGGTGCTTTCCGCGCTCAGCTACGCGCATTCGCAAAAAATCATTCATCGTGACATTAAGCCCGCGAACATGATGCTCACGCCCAAGGGCGTCGTGAAGCTGATGGATTTCGGCATCGCGCGGCAGGACGGCGATGTGGCGATCACGTCCACGAATTCCACAGTAGGCTCGATCGCGTATATGTCTCCCGAGCAGGTAAAAGGCGAGCATGTTGATCCGCGTTCGGATTTGTACTCGGTGGGCGTATCTCTCTACGAGCTCATCACGGGCCAGCGGCCATTCGTGGGAGACACCGGTTTTTCGATCATGCGCGCGCACCTCGAGACAATGCCGAAGCCGCCTATCGAGCTTCGTCCCGATTTGCCCGCCGCGATCAGCGATTTGATTTTGATGTCAGTGGCAAAGGATCCCGCAAAGCGATTCCAGTCGGCCGATGCGTTCTCGCGTGCGATCGCGAGCGTCTTTCCAGACGCTGCGGCTACTGTGCCCGTCCCAACTGTTGCGCCCGTTGCTGATCCCACGGTAATGATGCCGCCCGCTTTCGGCGAGACCTCAGTCGCAGCAGGCAATGCGACTTCATTTCAGGCGACACAATTCGCGGCGGCAGCAGCCACTCCGCAGGCGTCCGCAGGAGCAGCATCCTCTGCGCGAGCCGCCACGCCTGTTCCGTCAAAGGTGCAAGCGCCGCCACCCGCTGCCGTTCCTCAGAATAATTACCGTGGCTTTTACATCGCGCTCGGCGCGATGATCGTGCTCTTCGCGATGGTCGCAGCAGGCTTCTACTTGCCTCGTCATCTAAAGACGCAAGCCGCGCAACAGGCCAATGCATCAAAAGATTCCGAGGTTGCACCCGCGCAGGCGTCTTCGCCGTCCGACTCAAATGCAAATAGCAGCCCGGCACAGCCTGCGGCAAGCACATCGGATTCAGCGAACAATTCATCGGCGGCGCCAGCAAGTAGTTCGAACACACCTGCCGAGACGTCATCCGCCAGCGCCGCGCCAGCGTCCGCGCTAAATTCAGCTCCGACCTCAAACTCCCAAAGCGCATCCTCCTCAAGCGCTTCGAATGCGCCGCCGCAGCACATCAACGTGCCGCCGAGAAATGGAACAGGCCAGCAGGCGGCCTCTTCATCGGTACCGGCCCAAACAATCTACGTTCCCCCGCGCAACGGCACAGCCCAGCCGACACATGCGGCTGTTTCTTCGTCCACTCCGGTAGCCACGCAGACACAAACGAGGTCGATACCAGCGTCCGCCGCCCCGCCACCATCCGGCACGCCCGCTCAATCAAATGGCGCGAGCACCACAGCCGCTAATCCCACACCTGCGCCAGCCGATGCAGCCTCCCTGCAGCAGGTCGAAACGCAGCTCGATCAGGTCTCCAGCCGCGCCACAGCGGTCACCGCCAGCCTCGACGGTCTCCGCAAGCAGCAGGCGACCCAAGGACTAAGTCTTCGTGGCGATATGACGGCAGCCGAGCAACGCATGGAAGCGAACCTCTCGAAAGCAGAGAACGCCCTTCAAGCCCACGATGCCGCTCAGGCCAAGCACTATATGGATCTCGCCGAGCCGGACGTGGAAAAACTAGAGACGTTCCTCGGCCATTGATGGGGACACGCAGGGGAAAAAAGTGAGACCCGCTTTTTAACGCTTTTTATCGCGTTTTAAGGCGCCAAATGCG
>DATNBB010000154.1:0-10370 GCA_035607335.1 Binatia bacterium
TTAATAATGAATCTTTTTCCGATTTTCCTGAAATTGTCGAAGCGCCACTGCCTTGTTGTTGGCGCAGGGAAGATTGCGGAAGAAAAAATCGAAGGCCTGCTCTCGGCCGGCGCTGAGATCTATGTCGTGGCCCCCAAAGCGACGCCGCGCATCCGTGCCCTCGCACAAGATAAAAGCATCAACTGGCAGTGCCGAGCATTCAGGGCATCCGATCTAAAAGGAGCTTTCGTCGTTGTTGCGGCCACTTCTTCGCCAGCGCTGCACGAAAAGATCTATCGCGAAGCGAGACGTCAAAAAGTTCTATGCAACGTAGTCGATGATCCCGTGCACTGCGATTTTTACTACGGCTCGGTTGTTCGCCGTGGTGCCTTGCAAATCGCAATTTCCACTTCTGGCAAGAGTCCGGCTTTGGCGCAGCGCATCCGCAGAATTCTCGAGCAGCAATTCGGCCCAGAATATGAAGAATGGCTTGCCGCATTAGGCGAAGCGCGGGAGACACTCTTCTCGCGCAAAATGGATCCGGAAGAACGCAAGAAACTTCTGCACATCCTCGCCAGCGCCGAAATGTTCGATGACTTCGTGCGGCGCAAGCTGTAACGTCCCATTAACATTCCGCGATGCAATTCCTCGCTCGGCGATGATTCGGATTTTGAATCAACTTGATCGGATATTTGACGGACCGCCACGATACGATTTGCTGTTAAGGTATCTTCACTCGCCGCGCGGCTGGGTATCGATATCCCCCCACCACCCCGACGCCCAGCCTGCGACGGCGAATTCTTAAATCTCCTTCTTCTTCTTCTTCTTCAAGCCGAGCCGTTCCGAGGCTTCTGCTTTCCTCGTTCGCTCTTCGCCGCTAGACTACAGGCCATGTCGATCGCATCTTTTTATCGTGAAAAAGCCGTCCTCATCACGGGCGCTTCCTCCGGCATTGGTGAAGAGCTTGCCATTCAACTTGCGGCAGCAGGCGCGAACGTTATTCTCGCCGCGCGCCGCCGTGAACAACTCGAATCTCTTGCCGGGAGGATTGTGCATGCCGGACATGCAAAGCCCGTGGTTGCCGAATGCGACGTGACGCGCGATGGCGATCTCGAACGCACAGTCGAAGCGGGCGTTCGCGCGTGGGGAAAACTGGACATCGCAATCGCGAACGCAGGTTTTGGCGTAACAGGTCCATTGAAAAGACTTACGATTGAAGATTACCGTCGGCAGTTTGAGACAAACGTCTTTGGCGTCTTGCGAACAATCTATACCGCTTTGCCGGAACTCGAAAAGACGCGCGGCAACATTGTGATCAACGGCAGTGTGGCAGGATGGGTCGCGTCGCCGGGAGGCTCGCCCTATGCGATGAGCAAGTTCGCCCTGCGCGGACTCGCGAATGCAATTACGCCGGAGTTGCGCCGCGTCGGCGTAAAAGTCACCTTGCTTAGTCCGGGGTTTGTGGCGAGCAACTTTCGCCGCGTGGATAGTTCAGGCACGTTTCACCCCGGCGCGAAGGACCGCGCGCCGGATTGGATCCAGATGCGGACCGATCTCGCCGTCCGCGAAATACTTCGTGCGGTCGCGCGTGGCAAACGTGAGCAGATCGTCACGTTCCACGGAAAAGTGCTCGTCAAGCTCGAACGCTTTCAGCCGTGGCTGATCCGCGTCCTGAACGAGAAATTCACTCCGCGCTCCCGACAGTAATGATCCGCGGATGATAATCTGAACCAGTACAACATTCGATTTTGCGAATGCAACCGAGTTAACGTGTGGAGGCGAGTCCTGCGTTTCCTACTGACGCACCATTTCCCTCAGCCTCCGTGGTTACGCGGCGAGTCTTCTGGTTCCTGCCTGTGCTATCACTATATCGAACCGCGCTTAACGCCTTTCTTGGGTCACTTCACTGAACAGAAAGCGACGACGGAGCCGTAGGCGCAGACGTCGAAGGGACGCTCGCAAACTCCTCATTCATCCATTTTTCAATAGCCGTCATGTTCTGCGCCCGCCCCAGAAAATTCTTAACCAGATCGTTCGCCGATTCCGACCCTCCGGGCTCCAGCACAAGATGCCGGTATCGCATGGGCGTCGGTCCTGCCAGCAGATTCTGCTGATCGAACTGCTGAAAGAAATCCTCGGCAATCACCAAATCCCACATGTAGGTGTAGTACGCCGACGAATAATTCGTGAGATGGTCGAACGAGCAATAGAAGTTGCCGGTTTCCGGCACGAGTTTCAGAGGCGTATAGCGGCGGGCATCGCTCATCACGACAGCATAAGGATCGATATCTTCTGGATCGCCCTTATACATGTCATAGGAGATAGCCGCAAATGCGAGCTGTTGGCTGACGTAACCCGCGCGGCCGAACGCAAGCGCACGGTTCATCTTCGCAACCAGATCGGCCGGAATCGGTTCGCCGGTCTTGTAATTCTTCGCGAATTTAGCGAGCACTTGCGGGCTATGCATCCATTCCTCCAGCATCTGTGAAGGCGCCTCGACAAAATCCTGCTCCATGCTAATGCCGCTGATGCCGGCCCACTCCTGCTGGCCGCCGAGAATGTGGTGCATCAAATGTCCGAATTCGTGGAAGAAAGTCACCGCATCGTCGTACTCCATCAAACCGGGGTCGGTTGCAGTCGGCGTAGGTAAATTGCAGACGAGTATTGCTTCCGGCATCTGTTTGCCACGGACCCCATCAAGAACCTGAGCCATTTCCGCATGAGTGTATTTGCCCGGTCGCGGATGCATATCCAAATAAAATCGGCCAATCATCTTTCCACTGTCGATCACGTCCCAGGTTTCAACGGACGGGTCCCACGAAGGCACGTCATGCTCCCGGCGAAAGCTGACGTGAAAAAGTGTCGCCGCCGTATCGAGCACGCCTTGCTTTACTTCGTTGTAAGGCAGATATGGCCGTATCGATTGCGAATCGAACGCATAACTTGAGCGGCGCAACTGCTCCTCGTAATAGCGGTGCTCGTAATCGTAAACTTCCGTCGCCTTAGGATCGGTCTTCTGCTTCTGTGCGAGAATCATCGCGTATTCGCGCTGCATTGCCGGTTTTGCTGCGGCGCTCAATTGCGCGATGAAATCCTCCACGTTCTTCCCGGTAAGCGCCATTTTGTCAGCTGCGTTGTAATCGGCCCATGACGAATATCCCAGCAGAGTGGCGATCTGAAAGCGAACCTTCATCATGTCTTCGAGGACGGCCCGATTTTTAGGGTATGCGCGCGTTTCGTACGTAGCCCAAAGTTTATGACGCAATTCGTCGCTCTTTGCGTAGTTCATCACCGGGAAATAATCGGGATATGCGGTTGTGATTTTGATTTTTCCATCAGGACCGGGCCGGTGTCCTTCAATGTAGTCCTGGGGCAGGCCTGCTAAACTCGCGGCATCGGTTTCGACCGATTTCTGGTCGTCGGCAATATTTCGCTCAAACAGCGACTCATCATTGGTGAGCTGCTCGTTCAGCTTCTTCAGCTTTTCTCGCGTCGCATCATCCTTGTCCACGCCCGCGAGCCGGAATTCGAGCAGTTGCCGCTGGACGTAATGTTGACTCGCGGCGTCAGCGTGAGAGATGTCAAGGCTTGCCAGGGCTCTGTAAACGTCCTGATTCAGGCTGAGAGCTGTCTGAGCGGCGCTAGCCTTCGTCGTCATGGCCGTAGCATGGTCGCGGAACGTGGCGTTCGGATGGACCTGTTCGACGATCTGCGCGAGATACAGAGCGGCATCCAATTGGCGTACCGCTTCGTCGAACGGCGCGAGCGTGTTTTCAATCGTTCGCGGCCCTTTTACGCCCACTATCTGGTCGACCGACTTCTGCGCGGCATCGAGGCGGGCGTCCTCAATCTTTTCCCATGCCGCCACATTAGGATTCGAGGCCCAGACGGTCGGCTGGTTATACGGCACTTGTTGCGCGCGGGCGGCAAACGGAACAAAAAAAGCGCATAGACTGAGAATCGCGAGCATATTCGTTTTTGGCATGCGAAGCCTTTCAGGAGGAGTCGCGAGAAATGGCCGTTTAGACGTTCATAATGTCCGAACGTTAGTTATCGGCGCAGGTATGCTTATCCTTCTCCTGCTATTTATTTCGAGCCATTGCTTGGTGCACCAGCAGGGACTTCGGGATGCTTCGTCATCTCGGCTCCCGTAATGATCGCGGTTCGAAGCTGGCCGAAGAGATCGGTGAGCGTTGCAGGGGAGTGGGGAATCAAGAGAGTATTGCTGTGATCGTTTGCGGCAATGTCTTTGAGCGTATCGAAATACTGTGTCATCAGAACGAGCTGCATCACGTCCTGCGGCGTCGAACCGGGAACAGTTTTCGCGAAATCCTCGACGGAGTCCTTCAGCCCCGAGATAATCGCTTTGCGCTGATTGGCAATACCTTCGCCCTGCAGGCGTTTCGATTCCGCTTCAGCTTCCGCCTGCTTTACGAGCAGCAGCTTGTTGGTCTCCGCGCGTGATACGGTTGCCTCGCGCTCGCGTTGCGCGGCGTTAATGTCGTTCATCGCCGCCTTCACCTTAGGATCGGGCACGATGTCTGAGATCAGCACTTTCACGATGGAATAGCCGTACTCCTTCATGGAAGCATCGAGGCTATCGCGTAAATCGCCCGCGATATCGGCCTGATTGATGAAGGTATCGTCGAGCTTCATCTTAGGCACGTGTCCAAGCACCACGTTGTAGACCATCGATTCGATCTGCTTTACCGGGTCGGAAAGCTTGTAGTAAGCGTCAGCCACAGATTCGGGGATCACCTTGTACTGGATCGAAACGGGAATCTGAACGAACACGTTATCTTGTGTCTTCGTTTCCACCTGCACGTCAAATTGCTGCACGCGCATGCTCATCCGCTGTACGACGCTCTCGATGTAAGGTGTCTTCCAGTTCAATCCCGGACCCGCTACGCGCGCGAATTTGCCGAGTCGCTGTACGATGGCTACCTGCGCCGTTTCGACCGTGAAGAATGAGCCGAGGATCACGCTCAGGCAGAAAATCAGGATAATCGCGCCGACAATCAGGAGAAAACCGGTTGCCACTTCCATGTGCACCTCCCAGGCTGACGTCAAATCCCAGGTATCGAATCACTTAATTGCGCGACATTGTACACGCGAAGCGCGCGGCAGATCACTCAAATTTCAACGGCTATGAACTTGATTCTTACCGCTGTTTTCATACTGAAATGGCCGGAGACAGCACTCATAACAAGTGACGGCGATCACAGGCTCCCCAATCAAATAAATGCAAAAATTCAGTGTTGCAAAGGAGGGGACCATGCTCGCTACGGTGCATGCAGTGATGCAGCGGATCACGCCGGACTACGTATTGGCTCCGATGCTGGCGATCGCGTTAATCGCCGTTGTATTCCTGCTCGTTCGGCACGGCCGTATGTGAAGGACCCGTTTCCAATTGTATGAGCCCGACACCTAAGCAGCGGCTTTCTGATACCTTTGACTTGCATCAGGGAAAAGGCTTAACTTTAACCATTATGGGCCTACGCGAAATCGTGGATCGCTATCTGGCGGCAGCTGGAGGCTATAGCAAGGTGATACCGATTTCTGCGCTCAAGCTGCCGCGCGCGGAAGCGGAGAAAGTATTCAACGCGCTTGACGAGGACTATAACATCAGCCGCTACATTCATTTTGTCTGCGCGGCCGGCGCGGATTACAGCATCAACGGATTCCCCCAATCTCACATTTCCATCGATTCCGATATTCAATCCATTCTGTAACTTGAAAGCGTGAGGCCTCACAGATATGCCGTCGAAGAAAACTGCACCGGCAAAACCGTCCGTACCGCAGCTAGTTGCGCTTGTCGCGGAACAGTGGAAACGCGAAGTTCCCGAGGGCTATCTGCCAAAAATTTGCGATTCGCTCGATTTGCTTTCCGACGAAGAAATCTGGTGGCGTCCGAACGATTCATCAAACAGCGTCGGGAACCTCATATTGCACCTTTGCGGGAATATCAGGCAGTGGATCATCTCCGGCCTGGGCGGAGCTGATTTCGTTCGCAAACGCGATTTGGAGTTTTCGGAAAAAGGGCCGATCGTGCGCGAAAAATTGATCGCGCAACTCCGCGACACCGTGCGCGAAGCCTCCGCGATTGTTACGCGGCTGTCGGACGCAGAGCTCGTAAGTCGTTATGACATACAGGGTTATGATGTCACTGGATACGAGGCGGGGATTCACGTCGCGTCGCACTTTGCTTATCATGCCGGCCAGATTATCTATGTGGCTAAGATGAAGCGTGCGAAGGATTTAGGCTTTACGAAGCTGCCGACGCTGGCTGCCAAAACGAAAAAGGCACGCGCCTGACGCCGTCGGCCCGCCGACATCTGAGGCGAAGCTTGAACATTTGCGCCGCGAAATTGTGGCAATTTTGGCCATTTTGGCGCCTTAAAATCGCTTAAAACGCGCAATTTGGACCCAAGATGGCGCGTTTGGCGCCATAAAAATCGCTAATTTCGAAGAGGCGAGTTCTTCAGTGCAGCCTTCCGATCCACTCAGCTATCGGACGGGCGGGTTAAACGAAAACTGTGGGTCCACGTCCACGGGAATATCTTTTCCCTTGGCAAGGGCCGCTGTAAGTTCCGGAGGCATGACGGCGTACTTCTTGAACCAGGCTTCGGCGCGAGCGCGGCTGCCGGTAGCTTCCTGCTCGAGCAGTTCTTTTGCGAGTGATGCAATGGCGCCCGGCATTTTAGCGAAGTCAATTTCATAAAGGCCGCTCGCGTCCCGGCGAATTGCCCCCTGCTCCAGGAAATAATTGAATTCCATCATTTCCGCCTGGCCATGCGCCTCGGCGATTCCAAACCGCACCGTCCGGAAAATCCCGGCGACCATCGACGCATAAACCATATTCCGCTTTTTGGCGGGTATCACGCCGTGCTTGATCAGCCAGTCCATGCAGAGCTCGCCGACGATGTCTGCCTTGGCCTCCTCAAGCGCTGAATATTGCGGCCCAATCGCTTCGCGAACATCGACCTTTCCCTTTGCCATGCGAGCGTACACCGGACCGAGGCCGTGCGAAATCTCATGCAGAACCGTGTCGTCCAGGTATCCTTCGCCGGTCGCCATGCTCGCCTGATCTGGAACCATCACGCGCTTGGCGAGCGGCAGGATGATGTAATTCACGCGCGCATCCATGAAATTCTTCCAGAAGATTTTCTTGGAGCCCTTCTCTTCGTGAATGCGCGGGTCGTTCGGAAGATTATCCGCAACGGCCTGATAGCCGTGCAGCAAATCTCCCGAGCGATAAATTGCATCGACTACTTCCATCGGCGATTGCTTGCCGCGTTTTGAAGGCAGATCGGCTGCGGAGAGCGGCAACGATTCCTGCAGTTGCGGCACGTATTGTTGAAACACACTGAGCTTCTTGCTTTCCGCGTCGTTGCGGATCATCACAGAAGCGCCATACGAAGTCTTCACGCCAAGAAACGAATCGAGATATGTCTCATAGGGCGCGAAGATCACATCGAATTTCGGCTTGTCCAGATCGAGCCATTGCACGTCGCTATCAAAATAATTGTCCGTGAGCAGCGCATCGGCGCGCATGCGCAAAAATTTCGCAAATGCCGGATCGGGCGAAAGCGCTGCGGCATCGCGCAAATCCTGCGCGATCGGATCGACAAATTCCTTATAAGCCACGTGGTAGGGAACTGCTTCGAGCGCATTGCCTTTGCGGACGACAATCGTTTGCGGATTGTAGAGCGCGGCCTTTTGATCGGGATGCGCCGCGACGTAAGTGTCAAACTCCGACTTCGTCAGGTTCTCAGGAAAAAAACCGCGCCCTGGCGGCATCGGCTGCGTTCCGACGAACGGTGCGTTGTCCTCGATCAAATCGAAGCGGCTGCCGTTGATGCGGAGATATCGCCGCAAAAGAATGTCCTGGGGATTTGTGCTCTTTTCGACCTGAAGATAAAGCTTTAGGCCTTCCGGATCGCTCTGCCGCCAGAATGCGTCATCGAGCAGCGCCGAAGCATCGACGAGCTTCGTCACCATCTTTCTCTCATTGGCTGAAAGCCCGGAGCCATTGAACGAAATGTTTACCTGCTTGAATTTTGCGACGCGCTCGGCCAGGTCCGGCACAACATGCCAATCCGCGGAAATCGCTTTCGGCGTGGCCGGGGCGTTCTTCGCCGGCTTGGTTTGGGAATGTGCCGTGATGGCTCCGAATAAAAATGCGCCGACTGTTGCGATTAAAAGAAACCTTAGCCAGTCTTTCATGCACAACATCTTAGTGCAGAAATCCAGAACCGCAAGGGAGTGACGGGAACTTCTGGGCCGGGGCTCGGCCGCCACACTGCCGCTCATGTTCCATGTGAGCCGCCACATGTCAACTCTGTGCCGCACCTACGGCGCTCTTGCATATAGCTGTTGCCCACCCAGCGCTTCCGCGCTGGGCTAAGCTGTGCCGCGCCTACGGCACTAGTTCGTGCTCAAATCGAGCGTGATCTTCGATTAAGCATGATCCCTGAGAAACGCACAGAAAATTGCTGGTCCTTCCGAACATGTGTCGGCTAAGGAGTTGATTGCTCTTCGTAAGAGCGCAACCAGGATTAGCTGCCCTACTCGGCGTTGCACCTTGAAAGTCGACGACGTAACGGCTGCCGCGCTACGTTTAAATCTTGACCCCGTACAGTGAAGACATTCCCAACTCCCACAGCCTGCTGCGGCCCGCGCTGCGGGTGTATATTGCCAAGGGGCGTAGTTGGGGGACAGGATGGCTCGCATGAATCGGCTGATGTTAATTGCGTCGCTAGCGGCATTCGCGTTGGGTGCACTGCCGACCGCTAGCGCGAGGCAAACGCCGTCAAAGCCGGAACAGCAGAAGCAGTCGCCTCTCGTGAAAACGATTCGCGACACGGGATTCGTGCAGGTGCAAGCGCCTGGGTTTAACGATCTCACGCCTGAGCAAAAGCTCGATGCGTATTGGCTTTCCATGGCGGCCATCGCAATCAACCCGATTGCCTATGACCAGAATTCCGTCTACGGCCTTCGCGAAAAGCATGTGCTCGAAGGGATCCTGACGCACTCGAAGGGCATTTCTCCCGCCATACTCGAAAAGATCAGAAATTACACGATGCTTTTCTGGGGCAATCAAGGAAATCACAACGAATTCAGTTCCGTGAAATTTCTGCCCGATTTTACTTCGGCCGAACTGAGAGCCGCGGCACAGCAGGCTCTCAAAAACGGCGCCTCGCTGGGCACATCGGCTGAGCTCGATGCAGAACTGAAAGCGCTGGAAAAGCCATTTTTCGATCCCAAGTTTGAGCCGATGCTCACGTACAAGAATCCGCCCAATGGCGAAGATCCCTTGCAAGCAAGCTCTGTGAACTATTATTCCGGGCTTACCATGAAGGACCTGGCCGGCTTCACGGACCATTACGAGCTAAATTCACGGCTCGTAATGAACAACGGCAAAATCGAACAGCAGATTTATCGTGCCGGCACGCCCGACGGCAAAATTCCTCCCGGTCTCTACGCGCGCCAACTCAAGCAGGCGATCGGATTTCTGCAAAACGCACGGCAGTATGCGCCGGATTCGCAAAAGAAAGTGATCGACGATCTCATCCGCTATTACGAAAGCGGCGAACGCTCTGACTGGATTCAGTGCGGCATTGATTGGGTGCAGGACCACACGAATCCCGATTTTTCCGACGGCTTTGTGGAAGTCTACAAAGACCCGCGCGGCCTAAAGGGCGCGATCCAGGGCTTCGTCAGCGTGACGGACACCACGATGAGCAAACTGGCGCGGGAATTCGCCGCAAACGCGGCCTATTTCGAGCAGCGCGCCCCGTGGCTGGATAAATACAAGAATCCACATCCAACTCCACCCGTCGTCAACGCGGTGCAAATGGTGATCGAGACCGGCGATTTCGAAGTAAACACGATTGGCGACAATCTTCCCAATGAAGCCGAAATTCACCAGAAATATGGATCGAAGAGCTTCATCATCACCAGTTCGAGCCGCGCCTTTGATGACGTGCAGGGTGACAAGGTGAATGACGAGTTCGCCTATTCGCCTGAGGAAAAAGCGCGTGCCGCGAAATACGGCGATCTAGCAGGCGATCTCTTCACCTCCATGCACGAAGTGATCGGCCACGGATCGGGCATGATCAGCCCAAAACTGACCCACGATCCCGCCTACTACATCAAGGAATACTATTCCACGCTCGAAGAGACTCGTGCGGACCTGATGGCGCTGTGGAATTTCTGGGATCCCAAGTTGATCCAGATGGGCGCGATCCCCAATCAGGAAGTCGCCAAAGCTGCCTACGATAAGGAAGCCCGCGCAGCAATCATGCAACTTCACGAAGTGCCTACGGGTGACACGATTGAAGAGGACCACCGCCGCGGCACTCAATTGATCGTCAACTACATTCGGGACA
>DATNBB010000158.1:0-13321 GCA_035607335.1 Binatia bacterium
CGAAAAAGGATCGCACATCGCGAGTGACCCTGCCACTCGATGAACTGGAAGACCGAATGAATTCAATAGCGCGCCATTACGGCAGAATGATCGGCGTGAAATATGCGGAAGGTTTCGTCGTGAAGGAAGTAATGCAAGTCGACGACCTGGTGCGGATGCCCGTGCGCTCGATTTAAAGCTTAATCGGCGTCTCTATTGGGGCGTGCTCTTAGAAGTCGTCGGATTCCTGCGTGTAGGTGAAACCAGGCAGATTCTGTGCTCCGCCCGTGTTTGAAACCTTTACGCGAACGGGCGGATCGGTTTCCGCACCAGTCTTGCGAAGCACCGCAAACGTGGCAAGGGCCTCGTTATACACCTTCGTGACGAGGAACGTCTCGTTGCCACCGTCCTTTTTCCACACCTGACCAACCTGAACCTTTCGCGCGGGCACGTTATGACTCTATTCAGAATCTGAGGGACCGTCAATATCGTCGGACATTAAATGATTGCTGATTTCGAAACTCTAGAGGCGCGTTCCTGCGAGCGGAAGGACAGTCTTCAGCGCGCGTGCACAGCAATTGCGCTGCCCTGTTGCGCCGCAGTTGTGTGAATCCATGCCTCTGCAGCGACCAGATGTAGCACGAATCCGATCCAAAAGGCCGTGCCAAAGAATTCACGCGGCGTTAAGCCTGTCAAGGGGCTCGTCGCGAAGAAAATTCCAACAATCGGCCGGATCGTCGCCACCGCCAAGCCTATCGCAAACGCTCGAATCATCCATTCGCGGTGAAGCGCGATTTCGCGTCGCCGGATATGCCAGAACGCCTTGCTTAACGCAAGGAGAAAAAGAATGGAAAAGAGCGTTGTCGCTGCCGCTTGATTTACGCCGCCGATCGCTGGTATCGCGAAACTCATCACCAGCGCCGAAACACCGATCACTAATCCGCAAACGACAAAAATGCGACCACTGAGCCGGTGCCACCATAAATGCCGCGCCCGAATCGATCTGCTGAATTGTATTGGCCCAAGCACCATAAAAAACAGGCCGGGAACGATGTGGACCAGACTCAGGGCGGGATGTCGCGCAAAAATATTGTCCAAGCCGGCAAGTTGCGCCAACCTCGGATTCCCCGACACAACTGCCGGGTGGTACCCATGCTCTAACACCGGCAACAGCACAACGATTCTTCGCACGGCAACTGCGCAGCCAATCGCTGCAAGGAAAATCACGATGGGCCACAGCATGGACGACAAACGACCTTGGTCTCTCACATAGGGTATTACGCACGCACCACAAGAGTTCTTTCAAGCCGAGGCAAGACGGCAAAAAATAAACGCCCCGGCGATGACCGGGGCGTCTTAGAGAACTATCTGCGAGACCAGCAGGTCTTAGAACTGATTCCAGAGGAACTGGTTGTAAACCTCGTGATGGAACTGCACTTCCTGCGCCTTCACGTAAGTTCCGAGCAGCCGCGGGCAGCGGTCCGCCGACGCCTGTTTCAAATCGGCGTAACGTCCCTTCACGTCCTGCCCGAAGAGCTTGGTGGTCCACTCCGCGTTTCGGAAATTCTCGATCGCGACGTAAATGTTGTCCGGCAAATAGCGCTCTGCCTGGCGTAGATTCTCCACCTTCGCGATGTCGCCATCGATGCCCGTCTTGAAAACCGAATAGAGAACCATGTAAGGGTTCGCGTCTGGCGCAACCGAGCGAACCTCTACGCGCATACTCTTGTGGTTGCCAATCGGTATACGGATCATCGAGCCGCGGTCCACGGCCGAAGCCTTGATCTGGTTGGGAGCTTCGAAGTGCGGGTCGAGCCGTCGATACGCGTTCACGCTGGGATTGAGCGCAAGGCATATGTCATTGCCGTGCGTCAAAATTCGGTCCACGAATGACCATCCCATCTTGCTGAGCTTTTCCTGGCCCTTTTCGTCCCAGAAAAGGTTCGTATTGTCCTTGCTGATCGAAACGTTCGTGTGCATGCCGCTGCCGTTCACGCCGACCACGGGTTTCGGCAAAAACGACGCCGTCATTCCCATCTGTGTCGCCACTTGCCGACAAATCAGCTTATAGAGCTGGATGCGGTCGGCCGCGGAGAGCACATCTCCGTAGCTATAGTTCACCTCAAACTGCGAAGGCGCAACTTCCGGGTGGTCTTTCTCGTTCTCAAAACCCATTGCGCGTTGCACCTCCGCCACCTTGTCAATAAAGACGCGCAGAGGGTCTCCAGGCAGCGAATGGAAATAGCCGCCGGTATTTACATACTGAAATTTTGCGGTCTCGTGGAATTTTCTTTCCGCATCCGTTCCCGCAAACAGGAAGCCTTCGATTTCATTGGCAGCATTCAGGGTGTAACCATCCTTCTTCTTCAACCCGTCCGCGTATCCCTTCAAAATCCCGCGAATGTCAGCGGCGTACGGCGAGCCGTCCTTGTCGATCACGTTGCCGAAGATCAGCACCTTCCCGTCACCGAAATAATCCGCCGGCCCCCAATAGAAGGCGTTCCAGTCCATCGTCAATCGCAGGTCGCTTTCCCGCTGAGCCGTAAACCCACGGATCGAAGAGCCGTCGAATGTCAAGTTATCCCAGCTCTTCACCAGGAATTTTTTGTCATAGTCGAGCATGTGCAGGCGGCCTTCGAGGTCGCTGAAGAGCACGGTGACGGCCTTGATCTTCTTCTCATCCGTTAAATACTTGAGCCGCTCTTCCTGCAATTTATCCGCGGGATATCCGTTCCTACGCTTCTCTTTTGCGCCTAGGTTAAGTTCTTCCAACTCCGCATAGCTGTGTGTCAGAAAATCGCGCAGTTCAGTTGGCATGACTCTTCACATCTCCTCACAATTTTTGTCGAGATCCGCCGACACAGCCGTTAGACAACCGATATAAGGGAGGCCGGTTTACGGCGAGCGGGAATAGCCTAGCCTGTGAATCATGCGAGCGTCAATGCAATCTGTTCGAGCTTCCCATCCAAAAACGCGATGGATAGCATCCATAAATTTTTGCCTATCTGCAAATTTTAATCGTTCTGAGGGCTTGACGGATCTCGATCCTTGACACGTTGATCAAAGCCGCGGACGCTCTCGTGGTATAAGCGTTGCATGACAAGCCAAGCCCTTGATCCACGTGCACGCGCTGTCGTCGACCGTCTTCACGCGCTGAGTAAGCGCCAAACGCAGCGAATGCTCATCCCAGCCTTGCTGGGCATGGCAGCAGGTATGTTTCGCCGCGATAAAAGAGACTTTACGCAGACGGAACGCGGCAAGACAATTTTGGCGGACAAGCTGATCGCATTGGACCGCGATAAGGCGGAGTTCTGTTACGCGCTTTGCCGCGGACTCAGGGCGCGATGCGCGGTCGAAGCCGGCACATCATATGGCGTCTCGACGATATATCTGGCCTCGGCTGTTCGCGACAATACCGCCGGAGGTGAGCCGCAGGGCATCGTAATCGGCACAGAGCATGAGCCCGCGAAGGCGACGGCCGCCCGCGAGAATTTCGCAGCGGCGGGCGTGGCAGAATTTATCGATCTTCGAGAGGGCGATCTGCGTGAAACGCTTAAGCACATCGACCGTCCGGTTGATTTCATGCTGGTTGATATCTGGGCGCCAATGGCGCGACCTGCGCTCGCGTGCGTTGCGCCAAACATGCACACCGGCTCAATGGTCGTTTGCGACAACACCAAAAGCTATCGGAAAGCGTACACCGATTACTTCGACTTCCTTAACGATTCCGCAAATGGTTTTCTCACGATGACCCTTCCGTACTCAGGCGGGCTCGAGTTATCGGTCAAGATCTGAGCCTTCTCTCTCGCCGGGCCGGAGATCGCTTCCTCGCCATCATCTACATTGAAATACCTAAGGGAAGGCGGGAGAAGTAATACGCCGCTTTCGACTTCAAACTACACTCATCCAAAATTACCGGCCGCGTTCGGCGCCGTCTAAACAAATAGAAGGTGAGGGCATATGTTTGAAGACGACAAACGGAACGACCCTAACACGCGTGACGATTGGCTGAGGAACAAGGCCGATGATTGGCTACCAACACTGATCGGGGCGCTGGTTGCGATGTCAACGAGTCTCATCGCGAGCATCATCTTGTTCTTCTTTCACGGCATGTAATGGCGCCTGTCAAGCTTGGCGCGAAGGGCGCCCCTTGCGGCTTTGGGATACCGAGGTCAGGCGTACTGACTCGCCGCTGAAAATGCCAGCGGCTGCCACGGCAACACCGCCTTGATGACGGTTCCATTAGGGCCTGATTCGATCTGCATTTCGCCGCCAAGCTGCGCAATTCGTTCGCGAATGCCACGCAGGCCAACTCCGATGCGGCCGTGTGTTTGCATCTCGCGCTGTCTGTGCTCGGGGATGCCGACGCCTTCATCGCGAATCTCCAGATGCGCTTTCCCATTGATCACGTCAAACCGGACGCTTGCCGTGGGACTCGCCGAGTGGCGATGTACGTTTCCCAGGCACTCCTGCACGACTCTAAAAACCGCCGTCTCGATCTCGCTCGACGCCCTCTCCAACGATTCCGGGCATTCCAGCGACACAGTAATCCCGCTCCGCTTGCTGAATTCCTCCACATACCACTGCAGGGCGACGGGCAGGCCGACTTCGTCCAAAAGCGGGGGGTGCAGCAAATGGGATATTGTGCGAATGCCTTGATGAAGCTCTTGCAGCATTGTTTCATTCTGCTGCAGAGCCGTGACGGCAGCCTCGCTTAGCGTTGCCGCCTCCTTGGCGATAGCAGAATTGTTAATTTTGATCGCGATCACCAATTGGCCGACGCCGTCGTGGAGTTCGCGTGCGATGCGCCGCTGTTCGTCATCACGCGCCTGAAGCAAACGCGCGGAAAGCTCGCGGAGACTGTCGTTCGCAGCGTTCAGCTCAGATGTTCTTTCTTTGATTCTGTCTTCCAAAGTAGCGTTCAAATGCGCTAGTTCCTTTCGGGCGCTTTCGGCTACTTCCGCCTGGCGGCGCGCCTCCGATTCAGCATTTTTCAACCGCAAAAGCGCGGCGACGGTCGCCACGAGTTCGGAGCGATCAATGGGCTCGGCCAGGTACGCATCCGCTCCGCCTTGAAGGCCGTGCACGCGAGACTTTGGATCGGTGAAAGTGGACGAAACGTGAAGAATCGGAATGTGAGCCGTTTCGGGAGAACTTTTCAAACGGCGGCAAACTTGAAAACCGTCAATATCGGGGAGATTGATGTCCAGGGTAATGAGGCTCGGCAATTCAGCCGCGCGAGCAAGGGCCTCGGTGCCTGTTTTGGCTTCCAAGGTGTTGTAGCCGGCTTCCTTGAGCGCGCGCGTGATCGAATACCGCAGCGCGTCGTTGTCATCGACCACCAGCACCGTGATGCCGTTGGCGTTCGCGGCACCTGTGTCGGTTCTCTCTCGTGCGATCTTGTTTTTCAATGCCGTTGAATCGCTCATTATTGCGCCTCTTTTGCCGTCCCAACTGCTATGGGTAAGCCGGCGGTATGAAATGCCCGGGCGAGGTTTTCGAACAAAACGCCTCGTGAAGAGTTCTCTTTCGATACGATAGCGGCCGCATTGCTAAGATTTTCCCTATCGAGATCGTCCAACACCTTGGATGTGTGAATGATGACGGGAATCGCGGCAGTGCGCGGATTTTCCTTCAGCTTGGCAAGTACTTCGTAACCGGATAAATCCGGCATGCTGAGATCGAGAATCACTACGTCCGGCGACTCCTCACGCGCCTTGCGAAGCCCTTCGCTCCCGCTGGTTGCTTCGGAAATTTGGAAGGCCGCGCGTCCTAGGGCGGACCTCAGCAGGTAGCGAGAGGCTGCATCGTCGTCAATGAGGAGGATTCGCCGGGAGGACGAGCGGTTTGCCAGTTCGTTCAACTGCTCCACGAGCCAGGCTCGGTCGATCGGCTTCGTATGGAACGAATCAGCTCCCAGGGCCAGGGCTTTGTCGCGATTGTCCACAACGGTGACGACAATGACCGGAATAGTCGCCGTAGTGGGATGGTGCTTCAGCTCTTGGAGCAACTCCCACGAATGCTCTCCTCTCAGCAGTACGTCCAAAATAATCGCGGCTGGCCGCACAGATCGCAGGATTTTGCGAGCCTCCTTGAGCGTTCTCGCCGGAACGATCTGGAAGCGCGTGCCCTTGAGAACCCGCTCATAGATGAACATCTCCTCGCGGTTATCTTCCACAACAAGTACCGGCAGTCCGCCAACCCCGCGCGGCTCTTCAAGCTCCAGCGTATAAAACGATTCGGTTTCACCGGAAAAGCGAATGGGAATACTCGCAAAAAACGTGGACCCTTCGCCGAGCTTGCTTTTTACGTATACGTCGCCGCCAAGCATCTGCGCGAACTTGCGCGATAGGGGCAACCCCAGCCCGCTTCCTTTGACGGTGCGCTGCTTCTTTCCTTCGACTTGCGTCCACTCCTGAAAGATGCGCTCCTGATCTTCGTCGGCAATGCCGATTCCCGTGTCGGCGACCGAAAACACCAAGGTGTCGCCGTGACCTCGCGTCACGGTGACACGCACCTCGCCGCGGTCGGTAAACTTCAACGCATTACTGATGAAGTTCCTCAGAATTTGAGAAATTTTAGCCTCGTCGCTATACATCTCCGGGATATCGATGGGATCGTCAAACACGAGATTGACGGAGGAATTCTGGCTTAACAGCGGCCTCAACATGCCACGCAAAGCTGCGAACAAACTCTCCACGGAAAAATCCGCCGGATGAATCGACACTTTACCCGCTTCCACTTTGGCCAAGTCGAGCAAATCGTTCACAAGCTCGACCAGTCCCTGGGCAGAACCGCGAATGAATTTGACTTGCTTCTCCTGCTCCGCAGTCAAATCGCCGTCCAGGCGATCAAGCAAAATCTGGCTAAGGCCGATAATAGAATTCAGCGGAGTCCTGAATTCATGGCTCATATTGGAGAGAAAATGGCTCTTTAATTCCGAGGCCCGTTGCAAGAAGTCCGCCCGCTCGTTGAGCTCGGCGTACAGCGCCACCACTCCTCGATTTGTTTCGTCAAGCTCGCGGTTAAGCTGCGCAAGCTCTTCCTGGCGGGAGCGAAGTTCCTCCATTGCATTGAGCAATTCTTTATTTTGCTGCTTTAGCTCTTCGTAGGGACCGCCGCGCTCGCCAGAGACAATCGCGCGGTTCAATTCCTCTTCATCGATTCGGGAAAGGCATGAGGGAATTTTCTTTCCTAGGACGACCGTCGTGCCAATGGTCGGAGCCGTTTCAACATGGAAGAAATCCATCAGGCGCTTGGCCCCGATCATTCCCTGGCCCATACCCGTCGGCGACACGTATTTTCCATTCAGAATCTGGCTCAGGTTTCCGATCCCCGTGCCCTTATCGCTCAAGGTGACGACAAGCATCTTTTCCGGCTCATTTGCGATAGAAAACTCGGCTCTTCCGCCTCCGCCATATTGGAAAGTATTTCGTGCAATTTCGGAAACGGCTGTGGCGAAGCGCGTTTGGTCTTGAAGGTCAAACTTCAGCGCGGCCGCGATTGTGCGCGCCTTCTGACGCGCCAATACCACATCGTTTTCAAACCTTATATCGAGACTCGCAATCGCCTGACTCACTTTCATGGGGCGACCTTTGCCACAAGCACCGTGACGTCGTCACGCCCACGCACGAAATCGCGATGCAATAGCGCCGCAATTACGCTCGCAGGCCTATTCCAGATCCCGGGATATCGCTCAAGGTCCCACCGGCTTACGAGGCCGTCCGAATGCATCACGAGAATGCTTTCCCGGCTCCACGGATACGTAAATTCCTGAATGCGCTCCATCGTATGACCAAGCGTCCCATTGTGTGACGTCAAGCTGCGCCCGAGTCCTTTTGTAACGATTGCAGCACCGACATTGCCAATCCCTGCAAAGGTCAGCAGTCCTCGTTCAATATCGATTTGCGCGAACGCCGCAGCGGCGCCCCGCGTCTTTTTCAGCGCATCATGCACGTCCGTCAAGATGCCTTTCAGAGAGGTTTCTCTGCTCGATGCAGCCACTTTTTCAGCTTCGCGGGCGGCTTCGGAAGCAAACGGTCCATGTCCTAATCCATCCACGACCATTAGAAGCGCCCCGTTTTGCGAATTGCGAACATACCAGCCGTCACCGCAGACTTCCTCTCCGCGGACAGGCTCCGATACCACACCTACCTGAATCGGGGAATTCTCCCTGCTGGCTTTCGCGGAATTCCAGAATTCGGCGCTGACTACTGTCCCAAATCCTGGCACAGAGTAGAGATCAAAGAAATCGGGTACCCGCTTGATAGTCCCTAATCCACTCCCGAGCGAACCTGATGCGAGCGGACCATTGTTGAGCGCTCTTGCAACGTCGGTGATTCCGGGCCCGTTATCGACGCTGGTGATCTGTAAGCCACCCCGGCCGCTTTCCTCGAGTGAACGAAAAAGGATGTGTCCCCGGCCAGCGTGTTTCACCAAATTGGTGGCCATCTCGGTGGTCACTAATGCAATTTGGCCGCGTCGCTCTTCGCTCATATTCAACTCTTCGGCAAGCGCGGCCGCCGTGCGGCGCGCTTCTCCGGCCTGGCTCGATTCCGTAACCTCGATTAACATTCGGCTATTTCCAGCGCGTCGCCACGATGGTGGTTCCTTCGCCGACGCGCGACCTAATGTCGAACTCACTCACCAGCCGCTTCGCACCGCCGAGTCCCAAGCCTAGGCCACTTCCGGTCGTGAAGCCATCGCGCAGGGCCAACTCCACATCCTGAATCCCCGGTCCTTGATCCTGAAAGGTCAGCCGGAGCCCGGTGCGGGGCCCGTTTAGCGACTCGATGTGCAAAGTACCGCCGCCGCCGTGAATAACTGTATTGCGGGCGAGTTCGCTTGCCGCAGTCACAATCTTCGTCTGATCGACCAAGCTGAAACCCATCTGTGCCGTGACCTCGCGGACACGTCGACGGACGCTGACGACGTCAGGCTCCGCTTGCACCGGCATCGTCTCAGATGAAACGACTGCCATATGCCTCCCCGTTGCCGTTGACTGAGGCTCGCAATACGGACATGCCAGCGTCCACATTCAGAGCCGTTCGCACTCCTGGGAGAGAGAGTCCTAGCTCAACAAGCGTGATTGCCACTGCCGGCTGCATGCCAACGACAACCGTTTCGGCGTCGAGCACACGCGACATTGCCGCAATGTTCGCCAGCATGCGGCCGATAAAAGAATCTACAATCTCGAGACTCGAGATATCGATCAAGACCCCTCGCGCTTCCGTTTCGCTGATGGCCTTCGTTAGATCGTCCTGCAACGCCATTGCGAGCCGGTCATGCATGTCTACCTGGATCGTGACAAGCAGGAACTGATCCATTCTGAGAATCGGTATTTTTTCCACGAAACGCTCCTAGGCTTTTGCCACTGAGCCGTTGAATGTAATACCGAGCCTCTGGAGCGCAAGCATGAAGGCCGCCGAGAGAGTGGCTTTGGTTGTGACGTCCAAAAGATTGATACCCAGGTGCACGATAGTCTGCGCGATCTGAGGGCGCACGCCGCTGATAATGCAATCGGCGCCCATGAGGCGCGCGGCGGTGACCGTCTTAAGCAGATGCTGCGCGACGACGGTATCCACGGTCGGCACGCCGGTGATATCGATAATCGCAATGCGGGAGTTGCTTTTCACAATCGCGTCAAGCATGGACTCCATCACGACCTGTGTCCGGGCACTGTCCAGCGTGCCGATCAATGGCAAAGCGAGAATGCCCTCCCATAGCTTGACAACGGGCGTTGAAAGCTCAAGAAGCTCTTCCTGCTGGCGTCGGATAACCTGGTCGCGCGACTTCTGGTAACTCTCCGTGGTATAAAGTCCCATCGCATCCAATAACTCCGTCGCAGCCCACGTCTGCGCTGCCAACGTGTCGCTGTCGCCCCCGGCCACCTCGCGAATCTGCGTGAATATGGGTCGCTTGGCGGAAAACACAAATGACGCCGTTTCGGTCGGGCTAAATCCCTGGAGAGCACGGCTGCGCGAGATATTGCCGAGCATTTCGCGGACGGGCTCCCATGCCGAGGCCTGAAAGTTTGTGCCGCCCGATTCCAAAGCTGCACGCATAAGTCTAAGAAACTGCGTGCACTGCGACTGCAGCTCGTTTTCCCTCAATAAATCGCTGCGACGCACCGTCCCGCTCATCTCGCGCATCCACTCCGCAAGAATCGTTTCCTCCTTGCGGGAGAGAATCGACGCAAGGTCCGACGATTTTGCATTCACTGGCGTAGTGCTCATAGTGCCCCCATCTCCTTCGCATCCCAAATTGTGACGATAAAGTAGTTTCCGCCGTCAACACGCTGCCCAGACATGCCGATTTGGAAAAATGGCCGGTTCAATGGCTCTGCGCTTCTTACAAGGCGCAATTGTCCCCACGGCTCGCAGCCGCAAAAGCTATTAGCCAGACATGAGCACGGATTAGCCTATGGAAACCAGCAAAGCCCCAATTCTCTTCTTAGGACACTTCTACGCAATACGGCTTTCTATGTAGGAATCAGCGGAGGTGCGTCGCTATGCGCATGTGCGCCTGAAACGAACAAAATCTCAAGCTAGCGCACGGGGGATCGCTTCTTTCCAACGCCCTTGGGATTTGAGAATCAGTTCAACCACTTCCCGTGCAGCGCCTCGGCCACCGGCGGCTTTCGTGACGTAGTGCGCCGCGCGCTTCACCTCGACGACAGCGTCGCCTACTGCAACGGCCAGCCCCGCCCGCCCAAGCAGCGGCAGATCAGGCAAATCGTCGCCCAGATAGGCAACTTCCTCGTCGCTGACGCCCGCCCGCGTCAGGATTCCTTTATAGGCCTCCAGCTTTCTTGCCTGTCCCTGAATCACAAATTCCATGGCCATTTCCCGGGCGCGTTGCGCCATTGCCGGAGAATCGCGGCCCGTAATCACGCCGGTGCGTATTCCCATGATGCTCGCCAGCTTGATTCCGGCGCCGTCCTGGGCATTGAAAACCTTCATCTCGGCCACGCTGCCATCCGGAAATGCCTGGAGGCAAACCGTGCCTGGCGTAAGCGTGCCATCCGCATCCATCAGGAACAGCCGCACCTTGCGCGCACGGCGCATTACTGCCGGTGGAAATTTCGTATCACGAATGGGCACGGAGCGCTCCGATCAGGAAGTTGGGTCAGAAGAGTTGCAAAGTCCACAGGTCGTGGATGTGCAGAACGCCTTCGAGCTTTCCGTCCGCATCCACGACTAATACTGAAGTAATTTTTTTCTCCTCCATCACACGCAAGGCCGTAGCCGCCAGCTCGGTGGCAGAAACCGTCACCGGATTGCGCGTCATGCAATCCGCGGCAGCGAGTTCGAGAACGTTTTCCTTGCGGCGCTGCATCACCCGGCGCAGATCGCCATCCGTGATAATTCCCAGCAGCTTGCCGCCCGACTCAGCCACCGCTGTGAGGCCGAGTCCCTTGCGGCTCATCTCGTAAATTACGTCGGGCATTTTCGTGTCCGGCGCCACACGAGGCACGTCGTCGTTTTTGTGCATCAGCGCCTCGACGCGCCGCAGCTTCGTTCCCAATCGGCCGCCGGGATGCAGCGCGGCAAAATCCTCTTCCCTGAAACCGCGACGTTCGAGCAGTGCAATCGCCAGCGCATCGCCCATCGCAAGAGCAGCCGCCGTCGACGCCGTCGGCGCCAAATTCAACGAGCACGCCTCTTCCTTTACGCCGATATCGAGTACGGCGTCGCTCGCAAGCGCGAGCGTAGACTGCGGCTTGCCGGTCAGCGTAACGAGCTTAATCCGCAACCGCTTCACCGCTTCGAGCAGTTCGATCAATTCTTCAGTCTCGCCGCTCGACGAAATCGCCAGCAGCACGTCGCCGGCCGTAAGCACGCCGAGATCGCCATGGAGCGCTTCGCTTGCGTGGAGAAAATAAGCAGGTGTGCCGGTGCTGCAAAAGGTGGCAGCGATTTTGCGTCCGATCAGCCCCGATTTGCCCATTCCGGTGACGGCAACACGGCCCTTGCAGCCGAAAAGCAACTCCACTGCCTGCTCAAAGCGGCCATCGAGGCGATCGATCAGGTCCGCGATCGCCTCAGCTTCAATGCGCAAAACGCGCTTCGCCGTTTCCAGACTCATCGCAGGAGCAGTCAGTCGCATTCGTCAATTTCCGGCTTCCGGTTTTTACAGATTTGCCATTTTGATTGCGATTAGAACAGAAACCAACGCTGATAATGCACGACTTAGCTTGATTTTTAATTCTGTGCAGTTGCGATTAGAATGTTCGCTATTTATTCGCCATTTGTATCTCTCGCGGCTACTCTAGAAGCTGAAAATCAGCGCTACATTTTGTAGCGGCCGAGATCCTCGTCGCTCAGATTCTCGAGCCACTTACGCATCTCTTCGCTGGAGCTCTTCTCGTTGATCACACTGGCCATCTTCGAGTTTTTCAGCACTTCGTCGCTCACGAAAATCGGGCAATCCAGCCGCAGCGCCAGCGCGAGCGCGTCGCTCGGGCGCGAATCGAGTGAGATCATTTGTCCCTCGCGCTCCATCCAGATCAGCGCGTAGAACGTATCGTCCTTGAGATCGCAGACCACCACTTTCTGTACGTGAATATTGAGTCCCATCAGGACATTCTTGAGCAGATCGTGGGTCATCGGCCGGGGCGTCTGGACTTTTTCGATTTCCAGCGCAATCGCATTGGCTTCGTAAATGCCCACCCAAATCGGAAGGACGCCGGTGCCCTGCGTTTCCTTCAAAACCACCACCGGCATATTTGTGACCGGGTCCATCATCAGTCCACGGATTTTCACCTCAAGTTCCATGGCAGCCTCCCGGTCGCTAAGAAAGTTCTTCGCCTACGAGGCTATTCGGCCCCGCACGCATCACTCTTACCGAAACAAACTCCCCAAGAAGATTCTCTCGCTCTGAAATGAAATTTACAACCCGGTTGCTCGTTGTCCTTCCGGCCCATTGTCCGCGCGCCGCATGGTGAGAATCGACCAACACTTCGAACTCTCGCCCAATCAGAGTTTCGTTCCGGCCCAACTGTATCTGCCGCTGACGTTCTTGCAAGATCGCGAGCCGTCTCTTCTTCGTGTCTTCGGAAACAGCTGCTGCCAATGAGCTAGCGGACGTATTTGGACGCGGCGAATACATAAATGAAAACACGCCATCAAAACCAACCGCATCGAGCAGCGTGATCGTCTCCTCAAAATCGGCGTCCGTCTCACCGGGAAAACCGACGATGACATCCGTGGTGAGACTGAATTCCTTGCCGGCGCCGCGCAGCCAGGAAATCTTCTCGAGATATTCCTCGCGCGTATAGGTGCGCCGCATCGCTCGCAGGATCGGCGTCGATCCCGATTGCACTGGCAAGTGAATGTGCTCG
>DATNBB010000161.1:0-20451 GCA_035607335.1 Binatia bacterium
TGGCCGGCCAAGCGATTGGTCTCCAAGCCGGCTATTCCTATGCTTCGACGATTGATCCCAATACGCAAGCCGACTCTTCGGTATTGGTGTTGATGGCGCAACTTCTGGCTGGTTTACTTTTCTTTTCACTGGGATTTGAGCGGGAGATAACGAAAATTTTGGCGAAGAGCCTCGTCCGCTTCCCTCCTGGATCGTACAAAATTGATGGCCCGATCGCACTTACGGTTATCTCGCTCGGGAAAGAGATCTTCCGAGAAGGGCTGCGTCTCGCTCTGCCGGTGATCGCTCTGCTGCTACTGATCGACCTGGCGCTTGGCATGCTCAGCCGTGTGCAGACGCAACTGCAATTGCTGACACTCGCGTTTCCGGTAAAAATGTTGGTCGCGATTCTTGTCCTGACCAGCAGCCTCGTTCTATTCCCGTCTGTTTTCGCGAGGAGTAGTAGTCACGTGCTATCAACGCTCTTGCGACTGGCGAGTCACTGATGGCGAACCACGGTGAAGGCTCGGAAAAGCCGACACAACGGCGTCTCCAGAAGGCCCGCGAGGAGGGAAATTTTGCTGTAAGCCGTGATTTCATTGCCGCCATTCAGCTTCTTGCGTTCCTGAGCCTCCTTTCCTGGGGTGTAGGAGGAAGCCTCAGCAGAGCGCTCAGAATATCAGCTTCATTCTTCCCGACGGCATTTAGAATTCAATTGCAACCGAACGTTGTTTTCACCCTTTACCGACATATACTGACCTTCTTTCTCGCTCCTTTAATGGCTGCTGGCGCTGGGCTGATGCTGATCACTCTTGGCATTCATTTGGCGAGCACGCGATTTGGTTTCGCCTCCAAAAAAATATTCCCGCAATTCAGCCGCTTAAGTCCCGTTGAACGCCTCCGCAACTTGCCTACTCAAAACCTAGGAGGAGCCCTACAGGCGCTTGTTCTGATTCCCACATTCGCTGCGGTTGTTTATTGGGCCGTGCGGGACCATTATCTGCTCTATAGCCGTCTGCCAATGATGCCGCTGGGACAGTCTGTCGCGCTCGTAGTCAGCACATTGCGGACCGTGCTCTGGAAGTGTGGTTTTGTGTTGCTTGTGCTGGGTGCTGTCGATTTCTTTCGTCAAGGCAGACGTCACTACCGTTCACTGCAAATGACCAAACAAGAAATCCGTGAGGAGTCGAAGGAGTCCGAAGGGAACCCGGCGATTAAGGGGCAGATACGAAGATTGCAGCGTGATGCTGCTCGCCGAAGCATGATGAAGGCCGTTCCGAAGGCGACAGCCATCATAGTGAACCCGACGCATTACTCTGTCGCGATCCTTTACGAGGTGGATGCAACGGCGGCGCCGCGAGTTGTCGCAAAAGGGAAAAACTATTTGGCATTGCGAATCAGGCATATCGCAATGGAGCATCAGGTGCCGATCGTTGAAAACCAGCCGTTGGCTCAAGCACTTTATAAGTCCGTTGACGTCGGGCAGGAAATTCCGGCGCATCTGTATAAGGCAGTCGCGGAAATCCTCGCTTACATTTTCCGGCTCATGAACGGCAATCGATTCCGCAAAGGATAATCATGTCCGCTTCCTCGCTACCAATCCCGTCCATTCCCCCTTCTCGCGCGGCCGGCATTCCCGATGCGAACTCTTCTAAAAAACGCGCTTCTCGCGTGGCTTCACCGAAGGCCGCCACCTTCTTTCAGAAGCTCAACTGGGGAGAGTATGGCGTTCCAATCGCCGTCCTCATGATCATTCTCGCGATGATCACGCCTCTTCCTTCGTTTCTACTGGACATTCTGATTAGCTGCAATATCACTCTGTCGGTCATCATCCTCCTTGTGGCGATGTATATCCGGAAGCCGGTCGAGTTTAGTGTCTTTCCGACCACGTTGCTTCTCATGACGCTCTTTCGTCTTGCCCTGAACGTGTCTTCCGCAAGGCTGATACTGCTGAACGGAAACTCCGGAACGACCGCTGCGGGCGAAGTCATTCAGGCTTTTGGCGCGTTTGTAGTCGGGGGCAACTACATTATCGGAATTGTTATTTTCCTCGTGCTCATCGCGATCCAGTACGTCGTAATCAATCACGGCGCAGTTCGTATCTCGGAAGTAACTGCTCGATTCACTTTGGACGCGATGCCAGGGAAGCAAATGTCGATCGATTCAGATCTGAATGCAGGACTGATCGACGAGGTGGAAGCTCGATCGAGGCGGAAACAGCTTGCCAGCGAGTCAGAGTTTTATGGCGCCATGGACGGGGCCTCTCGCTTCACCCAGCGTGATGCCGTCGCCAGTATCCTGATCACGGGAATCAATATCGTCGCGGGATTCCTCATCGGCGTTCTTCAGCACGGGATGGCCTTGCAGCGCGCGATGCAGACATACACGGTCCTGACGATAGGCGATGGCCTTGTGACGGTGATCCCCGCGCTGATGATTTCCATCTCAGGAGCGCTGATCATCACGCGTGCCAATTCGGATAGCAGAATGGGGCAGGACTTCAGCCAACAGGTGTTCGGTAATCCGCAACCCCTGTTCCTTGCTGCCGGCGTTTTGATTGCCATGGCTGCATTTCCAGGCCTTCCCAAGGTTCCATTCCTAATCCTCGGCGGCGGAGTCGGACTTATGGCATGGAACATGCGAAAGAATTCCATGATGGTGGCGGATAATTCAGCGAAATCGGCCTTACCGGCAGCCGCCCGGGAGAATGTGGAGTCTCTGCTGAAGATCGAGCCTCTTTCTGTCGAAGTGGGCTTGGGGCTTATCAAGCTAGTCGAGGGGGGCGCGACGTCGCCCTTGTTGAAGAGAATAGCGACAATCCGGCGGCAGCTTGCGGGCGAGTTGGGCTACGTGTTGCCCCCGGTTCGGGTTGTGGATAATCTCTCGCTCAAAGCCAGGGAATATGTGATTTCGCTGAAAGGTGTCGAAATTTCCCGCTATGAGCTGCCGCCCGGCCGTGAAATGGCGATCAGTGCCGCGGGTTCGAATCAGCCGATTGAAGGGGTCGCAACGCGCGAGCCGGCGTTTGGGATGCCAGCTTTGTGGATTCCTCCCGAACAGTCGGACAAGGCGCGGGCGGCAGGTTATACCGTAGTCGATGCCGTATCGGTAGCCGGCACGCACCTTGGCGAGATTGTGAAGCGCTATGCTCACGAGCTTTTCTCGCGCCAGGATGCCAAGAAACTTCTCGATCGCGTCGCGGAAGATAACCCGAAGGCAGTAGAGGATCTAGTGCCAAAGCTGCTGCCTCTCGCGACCGTGCAGAAGGTGTTGCAAAACCTGCTTCGGGAGCGCGTTTCGATTCGAGATGCCACTACGATTCTTGAGGCGCTTGGAGAAGCAGCGGTGGTCACGAAAAATCCCGTTTTGCTCACCGAGTACACTCGACAGGCTGTTCGCCGGATGTTGGTGAAGCCCTATCTCAACCCGAATGGTGACCTGATGGCGTATTTCCTCGATCCCTCCCTGGAACAAGCGATTGAGTCGGCCGTCGAGCATAGCGAGTCTTCGAGTCATTTGAATCTGCCGCCACAGCGTATTCGCGACATCCTCGAAAAAGTTAAACAGAAGTGCGGTTCCGCCGAAGCATCCGCCGTGTTGCTGGCAAGCTCAGGAGCGCGGTTTTTCCTGAGACAGATTGCGGAGCCGGCAATCCCGAATCTCGCTGTTCTATCCCACGGGGAAATTCCACCTGGGGTAAAGGCGGTCTCGTTGGGAGTTGTCCAGTAGACGAACTGGGAATAGACGAAAGGCAACAATGAAACTGAAATCATATTTTTCGCATTCGGTAGAAACGGCTCTGGGCGCAGCCCGGCGCGAACTCGGATCTGACGCCGTGTTGGTCCATTCGCGAAAGACAGGTCCGGATACCCGTTTTCTTGGGGAGTACGAGGTCGTTTGTGCGAGCGTGCCGGAAGAAGAGACTGCCGCGAGACCCGGCGCAAGCCGCACGCACTCTACGCCGCGCGGATCGTCCACGCCTGATTCGATCGAAAAACTTTCCAGTGAGATTTTGGATTTGCGCAAGGGAATTGAAAGATTGTCGTCCTGGGTCAACCGAACAGCTTCAAAAGGGGTGGAAAATGCCTGCTGGCCGGCGGCAGCCGCCGCACTAATCGACGCGGAAGTCGAACCCCATCTTGTCCAGTCCTTACTCTCAGATGATTCCAGCGGCAACAACCCCGCGGCGGAAACAGCGAGGAATGACGAACAGATTCGTAGTGTACTCGAACGCGGGATTAGCAAACGAATCAAGATGGACGCCTCATTGCCGGGAGAAAACCGGCGCGCGGTAGCCCTTGTAGGTCCTCCAGGAGTGGGGAAGACAACGACGCTCGTGAAACTCGCGGTCCACTATGGTCTGCAGGCACGGAGGACGTGTCAGATTCTGACGGCCGATTTCCATCGAGTAGCTGCCAGCGAAATCCTCCGCTCATACTCGGCAATTCTGGGCATCGGCTTTCAGGCCGTGGAAACGCCAGCCGCTCTAGGCCAAGCACTCGGAGAGCATCACGCTCGGGGTCTCGTTCTGATCGATACACCTGGATTCAGTCGCCATGAAATGAGAGACGCCGAAGATCTGGCTCAGATGCTCGCGGGACACGCGGATGTCCAATTAGTGATAGCAGCATCTACGAAAGCTGCGGATGTTCGTAGGATTGTGGACGATTATGAGATCTTTCATCCTTCAAGGCTGTTATTCACTAAACTAGACGAAACAGACACGCACGGGGCCATTCTCAATGAGGCGATCAGGACAGGTAAGCCCCTTTCCTACTTCTCTCGAGGTCCATTGATCCCCGAAGATCTCGAGGAAGCCAGCAAAAATCGCGTGATTGAATTAATTCTGGGAAACCCCGTTCCCGCAGTCCGCGCCGTTTCAGCAGCGGCTTAGGGAGGCTTATCTTGCACGCCGGCCAGAGTCCCTCCGTTCAAGCTTACGCGACAGCCGCTTGTTCTGCGGAAGAACGCGAACGTTTGATTCTCGAACACCTTCCCCAGGTACGCCTCATCGCGCGGAGGATCCACGAGAGGCTTCCCGAGAGCGTCAATCTCGATGATCTGGTTTCAGCGGGCGTTGTGGGACTGATCTCGGCGATAGATCGCTTCGATCCAACTCACAATGTCAAGCTCAAGACCTATGCAGAGTACAAGATTCGTGGCGCGATACTCGATAGCTTGCGTGGACTCGACTGGGCCCCTCGCCAGCAGCGAAAGAGATCCAAGCAGATCGAATTCGCGATCTCCGCTCTCGAACAACGTCTCCACCAGACCCCGACGGAGGAAGAGATTGCGGCTGAGTTAAAGCTCGATCTCGACGAATATCACGAATGGCTTGTAGATATTCGGGGAGTGAACATCGGGAGTTTCGAAGGAGCGGGATCGGATGAAGAGGGCCACGATTTGCTCAAATACCTCTCGGATGACGACGAGAATTGGCCCTCTAGGCTCGCCGAGCGCGCCGAATTACACCGCCTACTTGCAGAAGCGATCGAGCGCATGCCACGCAATGAACAGATTATTCTCAGTCTTTATTTTTACGAGGAATTGACGCTCCGTGAAATCTCCAAGGTTGTTCATTTACACGAATCGCGTGTATCACAGCTCAAATCGCAGGCGATTTTGAGATTGCGGTCGTTGCTGACAAAACGTTGGCCAACTGAGAAGGGTGCACCTGGAGGTGACGGATGCCGGACATCCGCCTAATTGAGGATTGGGTCGCACAATTGGCGTCCGTTCTCGGTTCGATGACCGGGGTCTCGCCGACGGTTGAATGTCCAGATACCCCTGCCCAGACGCCGCCGCCTTCTGGAGCAATCTGGATTGAACAGCTTTTCAGCGTCTGCCAGGATGGTGGACTGTGGATCGGAGCTGTAGAGAGTGCCTGGCTTGAGATTGGATCGAGCGTCCTTCGGGCGGCGGAAATCTCCGAAGTGGACCCTGAAACGGCTCAAGGAACGTATCGTGAGGTCATAAGCCAAGCCTCTAGCGGAACGGCAACACAGCTCACAACGCGATTGGGAAGGCCTCTAGAAATCGCGGACTGCCGGGATTCCGATCCTGGGGAGTTGGTCTCCCGTGCGCGGAGCGTCCGGCTCGTATTCGGGAATGGAACGACGATAGAGATCTGGGTAATAGCACATCCAGCGCTGGAGGAAATACTGCGCCTGGAAGGCGAACTGGCACCTACCCGAAGAGGAGACCTGGACCGCCACGAATCGGAAACCCAGGTGGCTGCGCCGAAACAACTGGACCTGTTGCTTGACGTCGAATTACCCGTGAGTGTCTCATTCGGCAGGGCGCAATTACCGTTGAAGGATGTCATCAAGCTGACCACCGGATCGATTATCGAACTGAACAGGTCCGTTTCAGAACCGGTCGAGATTATCGTGAACAATTGCCTCATTGCACGAGGAGAAGTTGTGGTCATCGAAGGTAATTTCGGTGTGCGAATTCACGAGATAGTTAATCGCCAGGAAAGATTGCGAGCGTTAAAGTGAACATTCTATTATCAATTTTGCCTTATTTGTGTATCGCCGGGGGCTCTTTCGCTTGCGCGTACCTTTTTTTGTCATTAAAGAAAGACATATACCGGGTTCGACGGCATGTGAGTGAGAAAGATGCTGGGACCGCTGAGGCATTGGCTTCGTTTGAGCAAAAACTGGAGGCGTTGATGCGGGAATTGCGGGATATTGAGGAGATTGGGGGAGGTTTTGCTCCGCCTCCAGCCGGAAACGGCATTAATTTAACGAAACGAACCCAAGTCCTCCGTATGGTTCGAAACGGCACCGGCGAGGCTGATATCGCCTCGGCGTTGCATCTTCCGCGCGGAGAGGTCGATTTGCTCGTTAAAGTACATAAACTTTCTGCAGGCCAAGCCCGCAAGATTACCGCGAATTGACCGGCTCGGCAACAACGCCGGACGGCTGTTTTGGCCGACCGCTATCCAGGTTGAGCCTGAGTATCCTGGTGCGGCGCTTGCGCACTACCAACACCGGGATTCTATCGCTGGAACGCGAATCAATTGCGTCGACTACTTCGGCCGGTGTTCTAATTTGCATCCCGTTAATCTTGACGATTATGTCGCCGGCACGAATCCCAGCGTGTTCTCCCGGAGATTGCGCCAGAACGGAGCCAACCAACGCTCCAGCTTTGACTCCGAAAAACCCGGCAAGTTGCGGGGGCAAGGCTTCGATTTCGATGCCGATGCGCTCTCCGTTCCGGCCGCCAATCGGCTGTTCAAGCCCAGGCATTCCCGGCACAAACGGAACTGCCGCCATATCGTCGTTTGGAAATGACGTATTAAGTGCCCGGAAACCGCTGGGTACCGTTACGGCCCGGGAACCAACGACAGCGGAAATCGTCATCTTCGCGCCGTCGCGATCGATAACCAACTTCACGCGCCGGCCCGCCGGAGTTTCACGGACCAGATGACTGAGTTGTTCCATCCCCTTGATCTTTTCTCCGCCGTACTGCAGCACGATATCGCCCACTTGGAGGCCGGCCTTGGCAGCAGGGCTGTTATCTTCAATGCAGGTCAATTCGACTCCGCGATCTTCTTGCAATTTCAGTGACTTGGCTCGTTTCGAGCCGATTTCAACGGCCCCAATACCGAGATAACTCCCGCTAGTGCCGCCAAACCACGCGAATGCCACTGACGGAACGTGAGGAGCCGGCAGCCCAGGCCACGTCTGGCTATTAGCAGACCCGGCGGCCAGGAGCAGCAAAGCTGAGGTGAGACAAAGACGAAAAGTGATGAAAAAACGCATATAAAGTTATCGCGAGCGACGAAGAAAAATCGTGCCGCCCGCGGCGACGAGTCGTAACTTCGGGCCGCCGCCATTTAGCGATCCCTGGGCTGTTTGTGGCAACAAGCCATGATAGGCCGCTGAATGAATCTCCGGAAAATCCGAAATGATCCGCCCAGTCGCGCCTCGCGATTCATTCCGCGCAAAAACAGTCAACGCCATATGAGGCGGTATCAAAACTGTAATATCGCCTGCATTAGTGCTCAGCGTTGAATCCCCCAGCGATTCTCCCGGCCGCAATTCTGCCAGGATGCTGCCCGATTCGGTCGAAGCCCGCAAAACTCCCGCCACGTTCCGCAGCCTGATTGTTCCGTTCGTTGAAGCGCAATGAACTCCCTGGGACGAGGTCACCTGAATGGAACCCGCGGCAGTCTGCGCCGTGACAAGGCCCCCGGCATGCTGCACTTCGATCAGGCCGCCTCGTGTTTTAGCGACGACCGCCTGGAGCGAGCGTGTAATGTGGATATTACCCCCTCCGGTCAGAGCAGTAAGCCCTCCGTCAATTTCTCCCACGTCGATATCGCCGCCGGCCGTTTCCAGATGAGCATCACCGCTCGCTCTGCTAACGTGGATCGTGCCGCCACCTGTATAACACTGAAGGGGACCCGCAACTAATCCGATGCGGATATCTCCACCAGCGGTTTTGAAGAAACAATTCTGGAGACGGTCTGCATCGATTTGGCCGCCGCCTGTTACGAGCCGAAGAATACCATCGAAATTCGTCGCTGACGCATCCCCACCCAGGCTCTCGATTTCAACGATCGGAAGATCACGTGGAACGGTGACCGTGAGTTCCGCGCTGGTATATCCGGCCGTTGGGGTCGTGAATGTGAGATGAAGCGCGGCGCCTACTCGGCGGCTTTCTATCCGGAATGCGCGCAAACGGGACTCTGCGCGCGCGGAATTCGAGGCGCGTACCCGCTCCTTGAGGGAGTACGAGACCGATGTGCCGCTATTTCCGAGCAGTGCCACGCCGCCCTCGGCGTGAATCCGCACACGCTCCACGCCAGACGCCGCAATGGATCCTTTAGAAGTCTGAGTCCACCACGAGCCATCGCGAACGACAGCGGTGGAGGACTGTCCGAAGCTCAAAACCCCAGTGAGTAATCCCACGGCCAAGGCTGGCATCACACGGTGGCCTATCACGTCAGAACGTCCCCAACGACGCATTCATTTCACGAAGAGCCCGCTCACAGCGGAGGCGAACGTAGCCGTTTTGCTCCTTGTGCATCAGTTCTTGGAACACACCCACCATCTTTTCGTTCTTCTGCCGCACCAACAGATCGATGACTTGTGTCCGTACTCCCGGATTCTTATCCGCGAGCAAAACATGCATGAGAACTTGCCGCGTTTCCGGATCTGCGGCGAACTGCTTAAGGCCATCGAGCGCCTTCAGGCGGACTCCCGCGTTTGGGTCATGCTGAAGCGCGGTGAGCAAAGCTCGCCGGACCTCGGCCGATTCCATGTGATTTTTAAGCAAATCAACCGATTCAACCCGCAGGCCCGGATTGCGCGGATCCTGTGCCGCCGTCAAAAGAAGACGGCGAATCGATTCGTCATCCGCATCGCCAGTCAAAACCCTCTGGCGCGTCTCATCCACCACAATTTGCACGTGCCCGGACCCGTCGGGCTCTAAGTATCTTATCCGTGTCGAGAGTGGCGCGGTCAAGGCAGCATGCTGGGCGTCGCTTGATCCGGGAGAGATGGAACCAAAATAGAAGCGCGCGGCGAAAAAGCCAAACAGAACCAGCGCGATCGCGCCAGCGGGCTGCGCAAAGGAAGGCAAGGGAATCCATCGAATTGCAAACGCCTCGCGCCACCTCTCCCAATGCCCAGGGTGCCCGCTTGAACTCTCAAGGCTGGCCCGAAGGTCTCGGCGGCAGGTCCCGAGCAGTCCTGCCGGTAAATCGGACTCCACTTCATCGAGACAACTCTGAAGAGCTTTTTCACGCTCCAGAAATCTCCGGCAATCTGGGCAACCTTCCAGGTGCTGTTCGAACTGTTCCTCTCTATCAAACGAAAGCTCGCCGTAAAGAAATAGCGGAGCGATCTTCCGAACTTCATCGCACCTCATAGAAAATCTCCGAGCGCGGCGCGCATCTTCTGCGTCGCGCGAAATAAGCAATTCTTGGCCGCTTCTTCGGTGGTGCCGAGGGCATCGCCGATCGCTCGTAGCCGCAAGCCCTGATAGTGCCTCATCTCAAAAACAATTCGCTCCCGAGGCGTCAGAGATTCGAGCGTTAATTGAATTCTACCGTTCAGTTGCCGGCTTAGCAGATGACGCTGCGGATCGCCATCCGCACGCGCCTCTTCAACCGTATCCATGCGGTCCAGCATTCCGTCGGGGGTGGCGAGCACGGACGACTCTTCGCGCCTGACCCGCCTCTTGCGAAGAGCGTCGACGCATAGATTGGTCACAATCCGGTATAGCCAAGTGTGAAAGCTGCAGTCGAAACGGAATGCATTGAGATTGCGGTAAACGCGCAGGAAGGCTTCCTGGTACACGTCGCGTGCATCTTCTTGCGAACGGAGCAGATTGAGGGCAAGCCGAAGCACGTTTTGGTCGTGAATACGCACCAACTGCTCGAATGCAGACTCATCCCCCTGCTGAGCCGCCCGAATCAGAGCCGCTTCATCCATGGAACCAACCGAACGCTCCGGTTGTACCGCTACGGCGTTCGAATTCCCTTGCACTAATTGAGATAGACGGTGCTTGTCGGGAAAGGTCACCCGGATCGTCTCCAGGCCGAAACTACCCCGATTATTCGGCCAATTCGAGTTCGATGCGCTTATGGGGCGCGTCCAGGCTGAGGATCCTGAAACTCTGAACTTGGCCCTGACGGACGCCACTACCGCTCAACTGCTGTTGAGATCCCCCGCCTGATTTCCATTTTGCTGTCAAAAGAGCTGTCACCGCACCCAAGTCCGGCTTGACTGCGGAGCTTTTCGGCGCATTCGGGGCTGGGGCAGTCAAGCTACAATCGGCTGATACGCCTTCGCCCAATTCCACCCGCGCCTTCGTGGCCGAAGCCTCAATGACGCGTCCGGTCACCACGTCGCCAATCTTGTGCTCGGCGGCGTACTCGTCGAAGCTCGTAGGCTCGAGCCGCTTTATGCTGAGCCGGATACGGCGCTTCGCCTTGTCCATTTCAAGTACAGCCGCCTTTACCGTCTCGCCGACAGTCAGCGCCTCCCGTGGATGGTTCAGACGCTTCTTGCCGCTGATATCCGAGATATGGATCATCCCCTCAATACCGTTGCCGAGATCCACAAAGGCGCCGAAGTTGGTAAGGCTTGTAACAGGCCCCTCGCTGACAGTTCCTGGAGCGAATTTTCTTTCCGCTTCCTCCCATGGGTCGCCGAGAGCTTGTTTCAATCCTAGCGAAATGCGATGCTCGGCCGGTTTCACGCCGAGTATGACGACGTCGACAAGGTCATCCGGATTCACTATGTCGGCAGGTTTGCGGATTTTCTTGGTCCACGACATCTCCGAGATATGGATCAGGCCCTCCACGCCGGGCATCAGTTCGACGAACGCACCAAAATCCGTGAGCCGGGAAACCTTGCCCTGAACACGATCGCCTACTTTTAATTTTTCCAACGCGATGGTCCAGGGATCCGCGGCAAGTTGCTTCAAACCGAGCGAAACGCGCCGGTTTTCCGGGCTCACTTTCAGCACTTTTACTTCAATGGAGTCACCGGGAGACACGACGTCGGACGGTTTTGTAACGCGCGTCCATGACATATCAGCGACATGCAGCAGGCCGTCTACTCCGCCAAGGTCCACGAACGCTCCGAAATCCGTCAGGCTGCGCACTACGCCACGAAGGACCGCCCCTTCCTGAAGCGTGTCGAACGCCCGGTCCTTGGCTTTTCGTTCTTCTTCTTCCAGAATCACGCGGCGGTCGACGACGACATCCTCATCGGCGATGTCGAGCTTGATAATCCGGCACTGGATCTCCTGCCCGACCAGCTTTTCGATTTCCGCCTGATCGCGCGCGCCGCTCCGTGAAGCCGGCAGGAATGCCTTGACGCCGCAATCGACGCGCAGTCCGCCTTTCACCAGTTCCGTCACTGTGCCGGCGATTGGCGTCTTATCGGCAAACGCTTTTTCAAATGCGCTCCAATCCTTCGGGCGCGCTACTTCGAGAGTGGAAAGAAGGTAGTTTCCTTCCTGATCGCGCCCGGTGATACTGACCACCAACTCATCGCCAACGTGGACACTAATCGCGCCGTTCTCGTCACGAACTTTTTCGATGGGCAGAACGCCGTCCATTTTCCGGCCTATATCGACGAAAACGGAATCGGGACCAAGAGAGACCACCGTTCCACGAACACCTTCGCCGGGCTTATCGTGCTGTCCCTCTTCAAATTGAGAGAGGATCGAGCCGAAAGAAACATCCCCCGATGGAGGAACGTCGCTGTCCAGAGGAAACGCGGAAACATTGGAAGAATTCATTCGAAAAGCAGTTGTGACCCTATTCTGGCACAATCCCGGATAACATGGCAGCGTGGAACCGCTCGCTTGGCCGCGGCCGTTGATCCGATTGATTCGCGTACGCGATCTGTTATGGATCGTGTTATTTTCCGCGCTCGCGCTGTTTGGGCCGGATCGCACGACGATGATGAGCGCGCTGCTCTTCAGTCTTGCCATCTACCAGGTGGCTGAATCGAAAATTCCCTGGTTTTTGACGCAAACGGGAAGCGCGATCTCGTTTCTAATCAAACTGGTGCTCTGTTACCTGCTGATCGGTTGGACGGATGGCGTCGCCAGCAGCTATTACTGGATACTCCTATTTCCGGTGATCTCGGCCGCGACGTCCCTCAACCTGGGGGAGACAATTTTGGCGGCAGCGGCCGCATCTCTCGCCTATCTCTCATTCCTTTTGCGCCTTAAGCCGGACCAATACATCCCTCCGGACCAGATCAAGGAACTCTACCTTCGAGTGCTTCTCTTGCTGCTGGTCAGCGTGTTGACGCATCACCTGGTTGAATCGAGCCTCACGCAGGCCCGTTATCAGGCCGCGGCCGAAAAGTTGGCGGAGGCGAACCGGAACCTCGAAGTGGCGGAAGCGTCCGTCCGAAGATCGGAGCGCCTCGCCGCAATTGGGCAACTTTCAGCGGGTTTGGCACATGAGCTTCGCAATCCACTGCACACGATGAAGACGTCGGCGGAATTGCTGTTGCAGAGCGTTGCGGGCGAGAACGAAATAGCGCGCGAGATGGCCGGATTCATTTCAAGCGAAGTGGACCGTACCAATTCGCTGGTGACACGTTTCCTGGACTTTGCGCGCCCATTGGCTGTGCACGCGGAGCTAGCGGATGTTCACCAGGCGATCGATCGCGCGATCCAGCAGGTGGAGCGGCACGATCCGCCCCTCGACGCAGTGATCTACCGCAACTATTCCCCGGACGTGCGGCCTTTTCCGTTCGACAGCGAGTTGATGGAGAGGGTCTTTTATAATCTGATCTTGAACGCGGCGCAAGCGAGTCCGGCGCAGGGAGCGGTGACCGTGAAGACCCGGCGACTGAACGGTTCCATAGAAATAGCTGTGATCGACCGTGGTTCAGGAATTGATAAGGCCAACCTTGAAAGTATTTTCAATCCATTTTTCACGACCCGATCGAGCGGCGTCGGGCTGGGGCTTCCAATCGTTTCAAAGATCGTGGATCAGCATGGGGGGACCATCACCGTTGAGAGCGAAAAGGGCGAAGGCAGCGTGTTTCGCGTTTTGCTACCGGTGAGGCCGGAAGAGGCATGAGCGCTCGCATACTGGTGATCGAAGACGAAGAGAAACTGCGCCGGGTGATCGAGCTGCAATTGAAGGGTGCGGGTTATGAAGTGGCACAGGCTGGAACCGCCGAAGATGGCGCGCGGCTCGCCGACACGGCGGACGTGATTCTCACCGATCTTCGCCTTCCCGGCATGAACGGCTTGCAATTTCTCGCGAAATTGCGTGAGCAGAATCTGTACACGCCGGTGATCGTGATGACGGCGTATGGAACGGTTGAGACTGCCGTGGAAGCGATGAAGGCAGGGGCGGCCGATTTTCTCGAAAAACCGTTCTCGCTGGAACATCTGCTGGCGCGAGTCGCGAAGGCGCTGGAGATCCGCTCCCTACGCGACGAGAATCGAAAATTGCGCGAGGAGCTCGGGGCGCGCTATGAGTTTGATAATCTCGTCGGCCACAGCCCATCGATGCAGGAGATTTTCGCGACGGTGGACCGCGTTGCTCCGACGCGCGCGACTGTGTTGCTGGCGGGCGAAAGTGGCGTCGGAAAAGATATGATCGCTCGCGCGATTCATCACCACTCTCCGCGCGCTAGCAAGCCGTTCGTGAAGATCAATTGCACGGCCATTCCGGAAAATCTGATGGAAAGCGAGCTGTTCGGTTATGAGAAAGGCGCGTTCACGGGAGCCAATACGAGCAAGCCGGGCAAGTTCGAGCAGGCAGACACCGGCACAGTGTTTCTCGATGAGATCGGCGACGTGCCGGCGTCGGTGCAGGTGAAGCTGCTGCGCGTTCTGCAGGAGCGTGAGTTCGAGCGGCTCGGCAGTAACCGGACTCGCCAGATTGACGTACGGGTGATCGCAGCAACAAATGTGGACCTCCGGGCGGCGCTCGAGCAAGGCAATTTTCGCGAGGACTTGTACTACAGGCTAAACGTTGTCCCGATCAATGTGCCTCCGCTGCGCGAGCATAAGGAAGATATTCCATTTTTGGCGGAGTATTTCGTGAAGAAACTCGCGAAGGATCTGGACAGCGGGGTGACCTCCATTTCCGACGACGCGATCCGGAGGCTGATGCAGTATCACTGGCCGGGTAATGTGCGCGAACTGCAGAACGTCATTGAAAGAAGCATTGTGCTCTGTTCGTGCGAGACGCTAGAGATTGACGATATCAAACTGGATACGGCTCCGCGCGCGAGGACCCAATCAAGTGAGCTCTCTTTGCCGGACGGAATGACGCTGGAGGAGTACGAACAGGCGATCATCCGAGATGCGTTGAAGCGCGCGAACGGCAACAAGAGCCAAACCGCGCGATTGCTCGGGCTAACGCGCAATGCGCTGCGTTATCGATTGACGCAGATGGGTATCGAAAGCTGAGCATGGCGACTCGCGAATAGACCACGCCACCATCGCGACTTTCATCTCTACTTCCGTGCCTCTACAGCCGTTTTGGAGCATCCTATTTCAGATACTTCTTCACATCCGGGTTCAGTAGTTTCTGAACCTCCGGATTATCCAGATCCGCTTTGTGAATCACCCTGGCGTTGAGATTGATTCGCTTTGGCGGAGTGATGCCGTGCAACTTGTCTACCAGCGATTTCACCACTTCGAAGCCCATGTGGAACGGGTCCTGTACAACCATGGCATTAATCACGCCAGCCTTCATGTCTTCGATCATGGAGTCACTTGAATCGAAGGCGACAAACTTCACTTTTCCCGCGAGCCCACGAGATTTGATAGCCAGAGCGGTGCCTGTGCTGCTCGGCTCCGAACTGGCGAAGATGCCACTGAGATCCGGATGGGCAGTGAGAATATTTTCCGCCGACGCCATCGCCTTAGCGCGATCCGACAGACCATACTGGCGTGCGATGACCTGGATTTTCGGGAAACCAGCTTTGAGCGCATCCTCAAAGCCGCTCTCGCGGGCCATCGTCGATTGGCTGCCAGGCGCATGCATGACCAGCGCGACCGTTCCCTTGCCATTCAGTAGATGCCCCATCTCCTCACCCGCCATCTTACCGGCGGCGTAGTTGTCGGTCGCGATGAAGGTCATGTAATTCGTCGTATCGACGCCAGAATCGAACACCGTGACCGGAATGCCGAGAGCCGCCGCCTGATTGATGGAATGGTCGAGCGCTTTGCGGTCCCCCGCGGCTACGGCCAAACCATCCACGCGCTGGGCAATATAAGAATCTACAATCTGGATCTGCCGGTCGTATTCGGTTTCCATCGGCGGTCCGTTCCAAAGAATATCGACTTTGTACTGATCGCCCGCGGCCATCGCTCCCGCCTCCACTGCGAGCCAAAAAATGGAGGAGGTGCCCTTGGGTACGACGGCGATTCTCTTCCTGCCTCCACGATTGCAGGATGCGAGGGCCAGCACGAAAATCACGCAGAGTGCCCAGGCGCGACTATTGGGCACACCAACCCCCGTCAATCAGAATGTCGGTACCCGTCATGAACGAAGTGCCGCCCGAACAGAGATAGACTGCGAGCTTTCCAATATCCTCGGCTTTGCCCCAGTCCCCCACCGGAATTTTCGAGATGAATTGCCGGTTCAGCTCGGAGTTATTGATTAGCGGAAGGTTCAGTTCAGTTGCGAACGGCCCGGGACTGATTGCGACGACGGTAATTTTCTCCGGCGCGAGCTCCAGCGCGAGACTCTTCGTGAATCCAAGCAAACCGGCTTTACTTGCCGAGTACGCAGTGCGTCCCGCTATAGAAACATGCGCCATGGTCGAAGTTAGATTCAGAATGCGGCCATACCCGTGGCCTTTCATGTGCGGAATGAAGGAATGGCACAGAAGGAAAGCGCTGGTCAGATTCGTGGTGAGAACGCGGTTCCACTCATCCAGCGTAAAATCCTCAGCGCTCTTGCGGATGTTGATGCCCGCGTTGTTGATCAGAATGTGAACCGCGCCGAAGCGCTCGGTTACGTCATGCTCCAGCTTGCGGATCTGGACCTCATCGGTCACATCAACCGTAAACGGCTCGGCCTCGGCGCCCAGTTTCCGCGCCTCGGCCGATACCTCGTCCAACTTGTCTTTGTCTCGCGCCACCAGCGCGAGTTTGGCTCCGGCCGCGGCCAAGGCCAGCGCCATGGCTTTCCCTAGTCCGCGGCTCGCACCTGTGATGACCGCAACTCTTCCGCGCGGTTCTGAATCCGTCAAAGTTTCCACCTCCAAGTTGGCTATTGTACCGGCTCGGGTGGAACGAAACGCTTTAGGCCGTTAGATCTCCGCCAGCGCCGAGATGAGCGCACCCTTCGCGGTCGAGTGTAGCGGCTCGGTCGCCATCCGTACTTCGGATATCGCGATAGGCAGATCCGCCGGGACCAGCATCTTTTCGAAACGGTCGCGAAAGCCCGCCGGCATCGCGCTTCCGCCGCTGAGGACGATCGGGATGGGACGGTCCAGGCGCGGCACATTCTTCGCTTTCGACAGATACTCTTTCAATGCGTTCGTGATACCCGAGATCATGTCTTCGTAATAGATGCTGAGCGCCTGCTGTATTTTGTCGTTGAAAAAGCCATTGAAATGGAACGACTGTTCCTTGATCGCCCGCACTCTGGTGGCGCCTTCGCCGGCTACCGAAGCGGCGCTTGAATCGATGAAGTCGCCGCCTTTCGGCACGCTGAAGCTGAATACCGGTATCGAAAGATACGCCAGGCAGGCGTTGCACATGCCCCCGCCGCAACTAATTCCGATGCCCGTATAATTGCTATCTTCGAGTTCCGCCAGCACGACAGCCAGCCCTTCATTGATGTTGGTGACCTCATAACCCATCTCCGTCAGAATGCTCCGGATGGCCGCCTCGTGATACGTGAGACTGTCGTGGGATCCAGAGGACACGCCGGGCATGCTGAAACATAACCGGCGCCCATTGCCTTCTTCCGGCCCCAGAAGCGATCTGATGATCTTCCGGATTACGGTCAATCCACTGGTTTCGTCTGGATTGAGCGTTCCACGCGTCATCGGCCTGCGTGTTTCGAGGCGAAAAAGGTTGGCAAAGCGTTCGGATTCGTTTCCTGGGATCAACAAGTCGCCGTCCTGGCACTCGTGAGGAACCTCCTCTCTTCTGAGTACGCCTTCCGTCAACTTGGAAAATGGAAGCGTCAAGAATGCGTTGAGTTGAGTTTGGAATTGATAGGTTTTGCCGGGCTTTCGCGCGGTAACAAGCCTGCTGGTCCCGATATCAAGCCCGATCGCCGTTTCCTGTAGATTCATTTGATTCTCTCCTGATGTTTTGATATTGCTGCTGTAGAAGGGTGCGATAGCTCCTCAGACTTACGCCGCGCTTTTCGGCGTTGCGAGTGAGTTGTTCTTCGGCGGCGGCCAAGCCTTTCCACGGAACGCCGCCGATGGCCTGTAGAAAATGATCGTCGTACTCGAACCCGAACAGTTCGATTGCGGCAAGCGGAGTATCGTAGCCGCCGGTCAAGCCCAATTTCTCGAATGGAAACCGGCTGGCCCAATCCGTGTGGAAGCCGATATGCATGTTCGCCGGGTTCACGGATACCTGGGCGTGGGTGACGCAATCTACCGCGGGAATGCCGTATAGGTTCCGGAGCGCGTCGGTCAACAGGCGGCCGGAGTGGATTTGGGCGGCCGTCAGATCGTACGCTTCGGCGGTCCGCGCTTCAAACGACACACCAATGAAGCTTTCGTTCAGTCCGCAGTAGACCAATTCCGCATCGGCCCAGATGGAATGCCCGGCGTGATAAGCAACCTCATCTGCCGGTACGATACGGAACACTTGCCCAAACCGGTCGATCACGAAGTTATACGAGCGCTCTCGCCGGACGTTGTCCAGAAGGTTCTCCCTCGTAGCCAGAAGCGATCGGTTGCGGTCCGGCTCAAATGGCAGCAGCAAGCTCTCAGTCGTGTGATAGACGATGCCGGCCGGAATAGATCTTTGGACGGAGGGAACCAGCCCGGCGCGCGAAAAGGCGCGATATGCTCGCCGAGTGGACGGGGTCTGATAATCGGTTCGAACCTGAAGACCGTTGCTGTAAAGGAAGTAGCTGGCGTGTTGCTCGGCGATCCAGATTGTGCCGGACCGGCTCGGGCTCGTGAATGGCGGCGCGGCCGGCAAGGCCAGATTCGGCGTGACCGGGCAAACGAGTTGATTCGAGACCAGCAGGACCGTGCACACCGCCCAAGCGAATCGCGAATAGCGCGCCGGTGGAGCCTTTGGCGCGTCACGCCTGCCAAACGCCCAGCGCAGGTACCTCAGCTTGAGCACCTCGTCGGGAATCAGAGCCGCACTTCTCTCAATAAAAGAATCTTGCACCGGCTTGTGTAAGATGGTGCTGAACCTCCGGGGGTCCTCTCCGGAAAACGCTCAGTTCACCAAGGCTGGGGCCGGCCGGAACACTTCACCTTGGAAGATTGGCGCGCCTGAATGGACTCCATGAAGCTTTCGATACGTCAAGCTGGTCTTCCAGAGATCGTCGTGCGTGCCTACCGCCTCAATCCCTTCCTCCGCAAACACGACGACCAGGTCCGCCTTTCGCACCGTCGATAGCCGATGCGCGATTACAAAGCAAGTGCGGCCCTTCATCATCTGTTCGGTGGCATGTTGGATCAGCCGTTCGCTTTCCGTGTCCAGGTGGCTGGTAGCCTCATCGAGAATCAGGATTTTCGGATTCCGGAGGATCGCGCGGGCTATGCCCAGGCGCTGGCGTTCACCACCGGAGAGCTTGAGCCCGCGTTGCCCCACCTGCGCGTCATATCCGCTTTCGCAGCGTTCGATGAACCCGTGAGCCTGGGCCATTCGCGCCGCTTCCTCCACCTCCCGTTGCGCCGCGCTCGGACAGCCATAAGCGATATTTTCGAGGATGCTCCGCGAGAAGAGATCCACTTCCTGGGGAACCACCGCAAGCTGACGGCGAAGGCTTTCCTGCGCGACATCGCGAATATTCACCCCATCCACCAGAATTCTGCCGCGCTGCGGATCAAAGCATCTCTGCAGCAGATTGACTAAAGTCGTCTTCCCCGTGCCGCTGCGTCCTATTAGCGCGACGGTCGCGCCCGCTGGTACTTTGAAGCTGATATTGTTCAGAGCCCACCGCTCGCTGTCCGCGTACCGGAAACAGACGTTCTGGAATTCTACTGAATGCCGCAGCGGTGCTAATGCCGGCGCGTTCTCGACGTCGCGGACTTCCCGGCGCCGATCCAGAATCTCAAACAGGCGCTCGACTCTGGAGAGATTCCTCCGCAGTTTCGGCAGGATCACCGAGAGTTGCGACGCCGGCTGGTACACCATGTCTTGCAGGCAAATAAAAAGTACGTAATCGCCAATGGTGCAGCGCCCGTTCAACACGAGATATCCACCGAGCGCTATCACGACGACGCGCCCCAATGTCGCGATGCAAGTTTGTGAGTTTTCGAATATCGCCCAGAGCCGCTCGGCGCGGAACTGCGTTGTCCGCGCGCGGCTCAACAGTTCGCGCTGGACTGCGGCTTCGTCTCGCTCGCGCGAGAATTTTTTCACCACCGCCGCATTGCTCGCGACGTCGTACTGCTCCTTGCTGACGGCTTCGAAGGACTCCGTAACGTCCTGCTCAAACTGATGCATCCGGCGGTTGAGGCGGCTGACGATCGCAATGTACACGGGAACGGGCAGGAATACAGCAATGGCGATCCATGTATTCCGCGCCAGCAGAGCCGCAAACACGCCTCCGAACACAAGGAGAGATGGAATGAGATTCTGCCCGAGAACTTCGTAGAGAACGATAAAAATCGCGGTCCCGCCCCGGTCGAGCGATCCGGCCACTTCGCCCGTGTTGGCACCCGCGTGGTACTCGGTATCCTGGTAAAGAAAGCCCGCAAATGCCGCGCTCTTGATCTCGTCCTCCGCCTGCGATGCCGTCTGGAAAAGCTTGTAATTGTACACCGAGCGGAGTAGCCGGGTAAGAGCCGTAGCCACCAG
>DATNBB010000191.1:0-4531 GCA_035607335.1 Binatia bacterium
GAAACCGGTGGACCTGGAGGCAGTGATTCATGTGCCGTTTGAGTATCGGAAGTTGAGATATTGAGAGCGGCGCGCGTGGCAATGCACACCTCCTCGCGCGCGGAAGAGCAAGAGAGATCCTTTGGGCCGCTCTCCGCGGTCTTCAGGACGCCGCAATTTTACTTTTTTGGCTGCCAGAGCGAGTACTTATGTGCGTTTTGGCGGAGAGTCCTCGGTCTTTCGATACTGCTGAAACACCCGAATTATGTCGTCTCAGCCAGATCATTTCAGCTACATTGTCGCGGCCACATCATCCCAGCCACATCAACTGGGCAACGCAACCGTTATGATTTCAGAACATCGATAAGGCGCGCGATCTCGTCTTGTGTGTTGTAGATGTAGGGCGCGATGCGAAGGGACGTTCCGCGAAGGCTGACGTGGATTTGCGCCGCGCGCAATTTTTCGTGAATCGCTCGCGTCTCGTCCGGGTTGATTGCGGAGATGCAGATGTAGGGACCGCGGCGTTCACGCGGCTCGGGCGATGCGAGTGCAACGTGGTCGCGAGGCATACGCTCGATAATTTCATTTGTAAGAGCGTCGACGTGATTCTGAATGTTTTCGGCTCCGATGCGCTCGAGCAAGTCTAACGACGCATCGAAGGCGGCAAGATTTGTAAAGTTTGCGGTCTCGGCTGAATCCCATCGCCGAGCGCCGGGTGCAGGACGAAATTCGCGCGAGGGCAGTGCATGGAAGTCGCGAGCGCCTTCGAGGGCCATAAAATAGGTGGCACCGAGCGGAAGCCTTTCGATCCATTCCTCGGCGATCCAGAAAAATCCAGTTCCATACGGGCCAAGCAGCCACTTGTAACCGCTGCAAACGGCCATCGTTGCGCCCAAGTCGCGAATGCGGAATTTCATTGCGCCGGCGCATTGAGTGACATCGAGCAAAAAGGCCGCGCCGACTTTTTCGCACGCGCGAGCGAGTCGTGCGGCGTCGAGCATGGCGCCATCATCGAAGCGAACGAGGCTGGCCGTGACGACGCGCGTTTGTGGGCCGATCGCGGCGATGTAGTCATCGGCGCAGATGAAGCGGCCGCGCGGCTCGATGATGCGTATTTGCAATTTGCCGGCTGTCTGGTAGCGCAACCAGGTGGAAAAATGCGCGGGAAATTCGCCGCGTCCGATGAGGACTTCGTCGCCTGGCTTCCAATCGATACCGGCGGCGACGCAGGCCATACCTGAACTGGCACCGGTGGTGACGGCGACCTCTTCCGCGCGCGCTTCGATGATGCGCGCGATTTTTTCGCGGATGCGATCGGGAAGATCGAAGTAGACGGCTTCGGGAAGGCGATACGGATGCTTTTTCCATTCCAGTGCTTCGTGTGCGGCGCGATTTGAAACGAGCGGCAGCGGGCCTTGCAGCGCAGCGTTGAAATAAGCGACGCCTTCGAAGTCGGCAAATTCCTGGCGATAGGCGGTGGACAGGGTGGTTTGATTTGTCATGAGGGAAGTTTATCGAGTTCGTTGGGCGGGCGGAAATTGAGGATGGCCTGCTGAACGCGGACAATTTGGCCGGTTGCGGCTAGAAATGTGTGCGGAGATCGCGGAAGGCGGAGAGGATAAGAAGTTTGCCCGCGCCGCTTTCGATTTCGCACTTTTCGAGTCCCCATGTGGCGGAATGCGGGATGAAGACGGCGTTGAGGCCGGAGCGCATGGCGGGATTGATGTCACTGCGCGGGCTATTGCCGACCATCCAACCGTGCGATTTGACGATTTTAAATTGGTCGATCATGCGCTCGTAGGTAGACGGCTCCTTTTCAATGACGATTTCGATCGCGTCGAAGTAGGTTTGCAGACCGGAGCGCTCGACCTTCGCAGCTTGTTCGGCAGCTTCGCCTTTTGTGAGCAGGATCAGGCGATTGCGCTTGGCAAGATACGCAAGCGTTTCGGGCACGCCGTCCATGATGTGCGGCGGAGTGTTTTCGAGTTCGGTGACGATCCGCTCGATTTCCTGCAGGATTTCGCGACGCGCGCCGTTGCCGGCGAGCTTTGTGTATGTGTCTTCGAGCGAACGATGGAAGCTGCGGACGCCGTATCCGTGCTGGCGGATGTTGCGACGTTCGGTTTCGTTGAGGATGTGGCGAACGTATTCGCGCGTGTAGCCGAGGTGTTCGAGCTGATTAACGAAATGCTCGATCGTCTTCTCGAAGAAGATGTTGTTTTCCCAGAGCGTGTCGTCTGCGTCGATAAGCAGAGTCTGACGTGGCATCGAATCCCCTCAGATTTTTTTGCAAGGAAGACAAGAATACAGGAGCCAGGCGGGGAAAACACCTGTACCACGCAGATGAGGATTTGCGTGGGACGCCCGCTAAAGCGGCGCGGGGAGAAATTCGTGGCGGTCGATACGGGCCGCGACGCCATGGCGGCCATCGTGCGGCTCAACACGCACGACGCGGCCATAGCAGCGGATATGGACGTCGCCGGCAAGGGTGATTTGCTGGGGAAGAGTGAGGACAAATTCAATGGAACTGCCGGCCACCGGCTCCGCCTGAGTGAAGAAATACAAACCGCGATAGCTGACGTCGCGAGTTTCGCCGTCTTTTTCGACGACGGTTGCGCCATCGGGATAGCGGAGGCGAAGCGGTAGCATCATCGTAAAGCGACGTGCGGCACGGCGCTCCATTTGCCCCTCCACAGGGTCTCCTGTCGGTGGATGAGGCCACACGCTATCACCGCTCGGCCACTGAGGCAATGTGTTTTCCTCAGGGAGATACCGTGAGGGGGTTGCAGCGCAAGCGCTGCTTGAAAGCGGGTAAAGCCTGTATTGTCCGAGACTTCGGGCGGGCGCAGCATTGGTAAGCTTTGGCGCTGGGGGTGTGAACAGGCGCTTCGTATCGGATAAAGATGAATATGAGACGAACAAAGGCATTTTTCGTCGCACCGCGATTTTTACCGTTTGTTTTGCTATGTGTGCCTCTTACAGCGAGTGCACAACAGATTGTTTTGCCGCCGCGACCGGCAAAGGTTTCATTTTCGCCCGTTCGAGAGGCGGATTATTCGTCGAGCAGGCCAATTCCGCAGACTTCGGAACCGCTAGTAAACGGTGATGTCTCGTGGAAGACTCTGCCATGGAATATCCTTCGAGATGAAAAACAGGTTTTTTATTCGTACCCAATCAGCCTAGGACATGGACAGCATCTATTGCCTACGTTTGCGGTGGTGGGAACGACGGCGGGACTCATTGCAGCCGATCCTCCGGCGATGCGGTACTTTGGGCGGACGACGGATTTCAATCGCTTTAATGAGACATTCAATGGGGCGTTCACAGGTGCGTTTGAGGCAGCGGTGCCTGCATCCCTGTATATATTTGGCGTCATCACGCACGACAATTATGCTGCAAAAACGGCGCTGCTGGCCGGTGAGGCTTATGCGGACAGCGCAATTCCGCATGTCGCGATCAAAATCGTGAGCCGCCGGATCCGGCCGAGCGCGGTGCCCGCGGGAAGCGACTACACGCACACGTTTTTCAGGAGCACGATCACGCCGTTTGGCAAAGGGAGCAGTTTTCCTTCGGGACATGCAGCGGGAGCGTTCTCGATCGCCACGGTAATAGCGCACAGATACGGAAATCACAAATGGGTGCCATGGATGGCTTACGGGATCGCGACGGTTTTCAGTTTTTCGCGCGCGCCCGACCGCGCCCACTTCCCCTCGGATATTTTTGTGGGCGCCACGCTTGGATACGTGATTACGCGATATGTGACCCTGCGCGAAAAGCAATAACAATTAACAATGGAAAGGCGTTCAGATGCGCTTTACATGCGGCCTTCGTCTGCCGACGGGCCGTACGTCTGCGGGACTGGAATATTGTTCAGGCGCAAATAGACGCCGAGTTGGGCACGGTGATGGATCACATGGCTGAAGGCGAAGGTGCGCAGGACGGCCGCCTTGGGCAGCGTGAAGATCGTTTTTCCTCCGTTCAGCAGTGACCAGGGCTTCATCAAATCCTCATCCGAGATCGATGAGATAGCAGCACGTCCTGCTGCCGCACTCTGCTCGAACAACTCCAGAAGCTGTTTGCGAGATGTCATCTGAGCGGCTGTGAAATTCGAGCCTCCTGGCGGATTAATGTCGAGACTATCTTTGGTGAGCGTCATCGCGGCCCAGCCTGGCAGTTCGGCGATGTGAGCGGCGAGTCGGCCCATCGGCATGGATTTCTCGTGCGGCTTCCATGCCGTCTTGTCTTCGGGGACGCGTTCCAGGAATTTGCGAGTGGTGGCCATTTCCTGATCAAATTCGGGAAGCAGTGCATCGCGCATTGGCATCGGCTTAGCTCCGGTTTATTGGAATGGATAATGCAATTTTAATCCGAGCGACGCATTTGAGGCAACGTACGGCGTCGCCAATAGCCAAGTCAGGCGCTAACGGCCGCGGGTGGCTGTGCGAGTGAGTAGATTGGTGACGGCTGCGGGATGTTGATCTGCGGCGGGGCGGGCGACTTGCGCGGCCTGTTTGGTGACTACTTTCTGGGCCTTTGTTTCTTTCCAGGTGCG
>DATNBB010000231.1:0-5362 GCA_035607335.1 Binatia bacterium
GGAGATGTGGAAAAGGTGCCGTCGCCTCTTCCAGAGAAAATCGAAATTGTGTTGTCGCCTTGATTTGCAACGGCGAGATCGACATGGTTATTCGCGGCGTCTAAATCGTGAAAGCGCGCGGCTACCACGGAAACAGGCGAACGGCCCGTCGGAATCGTAGTGGCAGGCTGGAACGTGCCGTCACCAGCGGCGCCGGCGAGCAGTATGCCGACGTTGTTTGAGGCTTTGTTTGCCACTGCCAAATCCAGGAAGCCGTTGCTCTCGTCAAAACTGCCGCTTGCGACCCAAACCGGATCCGATGCTTGATTCAGGGGATCGGTCGCATATGTAACCTGATCGGCAAATGTGCCATCTCCCGTGGTTAATCCGTTGCCGAGCAATACGCTGACGTTGCCACTCTGTGCGTTCGCGACGATCAGGTCTTCAATTGCACTGCCGTTGCGCAAGACAGCGGTTGCCACGAACCGCGGCGCCTTCCCCGCCTGATAATTCGTCCTTGGAAGATTAGATGAAGAGATGCCCGGTATCTGCGGTCCGCCGAGACTCGAAGAATAGCTGGCCAGCGAAACGGGATAGTGTTCGCCGAAGAAAGCCGTAGCCGGCTGGCCGTCCTCTGCGCGAAGGAAGATGCGTATACCGTGATGCACGAGCGAAAGCGTGCGGCCGAAATTTGCGACGGCGCTGGGCATCGTGGCGAGGAATGTGCTTTGGCCGCCGCCGAATGCGATCAGCGGCGGAATCAGGGAAGCGGCATTCAAATTGCCCGAGCCGAGTAGTCCAGCGATTTGGGTTGGCGATAGTCCTGAGAGCGAGGTCGGCAGACCAAAGATTTTGCTGATTACGTCTACGAGTCCTGCCGCGGAAGAATTGGCTTCTGCTATTTCCGAAGGCGTCAGCGTGAATGCGCGCAGGTGCTGCGGCGGCGTAATGCCAAGCTGGCGGGCGAAGTTCCTATCGACTTCCAAGACTTCAACCTCGAGAATCATCTCGCCGAGCGGCTGCTCGATTCCGTCGATCACGTCCGACGCGACGGCGAGCGCCTGCGGTGAGGCCCGCAACGTGATCGTGCGCGAGCTTGTATCCAGGCTGGCGCGCGTGATCCCGCTGATGTCGCGCACCACGCGAAGCGTTTCCGTCATTTCGGCGGGAGTCGCTGAGGCGGGCAGCGGTACCGTTCTAATCGCGACCTCGGCAAAATCGCGCCGCTTCTGCGGAGTATCTTGCGCGACGAAAAACATGCGTCCGGAGATTGGACGCCAAAACGTGTCCGTCATCACGGCGAGGATCCGCATCACGGTGGGAAAGTCGACGTCGTTCAACACGAGGCGCACGGGCCGCGAACTGAGTTCCGGATCAAACGACGCTTGCACGCCAAATGCTCGCGCCACTTCGTTGTAGGCGCCGAGCGTGTCGCCGCGATAGTTGAAATTCTGTGTGCCCTTGCTATAGCCAAGCTGGGGCTCGCCGCCTAATTTGGCGGCAGCGGTGTTCGAGGGCGCCTCGGCGGCAAGGAACTCCGCCAGACGCTCGCGGATTGTCGTGTTCGTTGGATCAAGATTGCTGGCGATCAGGAGTTCGCGGCGGGCGTCATCCAGCCGATTCGAAATCGCGTCGCGCTCGGCGGCGTCCACATGCGACTGCACGAGCGCGGCTTTCGCCGTTTCGCGCCGCACCGCATAATTTTTATCACTCGGCGCGTACTCGGCAGCCTGCGAATAGTATTCGTATGCGGTTGCCCAATCCTGCTGCTTTTCCGCTTCCTGGCCTTGGCGGAACGCCTCTTTTGCTTCGCGCGCGTCTGGCTTCACAGTGACCGCAGCAGAGGAAGAATCGGTGGACGGACGCGCCTGCGGATACGCTGCAGTCACGGCCACCGCGAAAAGCAGCCAAAGGCACGCAGGCACCCATGCCGATTTGTCTCGCGTCGGTCGGTTTGCAGGCATAGCAGGTTACGATGCCCATTCTACAGGATGGGATTGATCGTAATTCCTGCTCACTACGCGAAGGTTACCGGCCGGCAGCCGATTCATGAATGAAGAGCTTGACTATGCCGTCCTCTGCCCCACCAGAAGAGCCAATTCGCGCCATTTCCAATGACAGTCGACCTCGGCGAAGCCGATTTCGCGCAGCCAGGCAAGTTGCGTTTCTAGGTCGAGCAGCTTGTTGGACGGATCTTCCTCATCACAGGCTATAGCTTTCAAGAAGCTGCGGTGAAGAGCGGGTGTGGCAGAGGCCACGTGCTCCAGATTGCAGAAGACACCGCCGGGCACGAGAATCTTAAAAATTTCGCTATAAAGCGACCGTTTGCGCGCATGCAGCACATGGTGAATCGCGAAACTGGATACGACGGCATCGAACCGGCCAAGCTCCGGCAACGTTTTCTCCAAATCGTGAGCCACAATGGCGATCGATGGATCGCCCGCAAATTGTGCACTCAAAGTCTCGAGCATCGCAGGCGAGAAATCGAGCGCCACGAACTGTGCGTTCGGACGGCAGGCTCTGACCAGGGAGAGCAGTCTTCCTCCACCACTGCCCAAGTCCAAGATCCGATGGGTTTCCTCGGGCAGGAATTCGAGGAGCGTAGCCTCGCCCTCCACACGATGCGGAATCGAGTCCGCGCGCCGCAGATAGTCCAGAGCATGCTCAGGCGATTGCCACAAGTTAACGTCTGCTGAAGCCATAGCTATTCCTCCTGCCTTCAGTAGGCTCCGCACGCGCATTGTGGTCAAATTTATAGTTGTTGCATAAAATATAAGCGCCGCTTATGGAAGCCTCAGCATGCTAAGCGGATTTGCCCTTCGCTGCTTTAGCCTGCCTGACGCTGCCGACTTGCGGTTTGGGCCGCAAAGCCGCCAAAAATTGGTCAACCGGGAGAGTATTGATTACATCAGACTTTTCGATCCAGCCCCGGCGCGCCGTCGAAACACCGTAGTGCATCATCGAAAGGCCTTTAATGGAGTGCGCGTCCGTCGAAATCACGATTTTTGCGCCGCGCTGTTTCGCAAGGCGCAGGTGAGTATCCTTCAGGTCGAGACGCTCGGGCGAGGCGTTGCATTCCAATGCCACGCCAGTTTTGGCGCAGGCGTCAATCACTTTTTCCATATCGTACTCAAACGCTTCGCGGCGCAGGATCAAGCGGCCTGTCGGGTGCGCGAGGATTTGCGTATAGGGGTTCTCGATGGCGGCGAGGATTCGATCCGTCATCTCCGCGCGCGGCATGTTCATGAAGGAATGGACGGACGCGACGACCACATCGAGTTGGGCGAGCACTTCATTATCCAGGTCGAGTTTGCCGTCCTTTTTGATATCGACTTCGATTCCCGCAAGCAGACGAATGCCAGGAACGCGCTTCTGCGCTTCGTGAATTTTCTTGATTTGCTCGAGTGTGCGTTTTTCGTCCATTCCGTTGGCCACGGTCACTGCTTGTGAATGGTCCGTCAGCGCAATGTATTCGTAGCCTAGCTTCTTTGCGGCTTCGCCCATTTCTTCAATTGTGTTGCGACCGTCCGAAGCGGGCGTGTGCATCTGCAAATCGCCGCGCATATCTTCGAGTTTTACAAGATTCGGCAAGCGGTGCTGCTCGGCGGCTTCGATCTCTCCCGTCATTTCGCGCAATTCGGGCGAGATATAGTCGAGCTTCAGCTTGGCGTAGATTTCTTCTTCGGTCTTGCTTGCAACGGTGCGACCGCCCTTTATGGTCGTGAGCGCGTATTCGTTGAGAGTCCAGCCCATATCGTTCGCGCGGCCACGCAATGCAACGTTGTGCGCTTTCGATCCCGTGAAATACATCAACGCCGCGCCAAAGCAATTTTTTTGCAGCAGGCGAACATCCACTTGAAGCCCGCCTGCGAGTTGAAAGCTGACTTTATTCTCGCCATGAGCGAGCGTCTCCCCGATCCCGGGATATTTCAGAATGTACTCGGCGACTGCGTCGACATCCTTCTGCTTGTCCTGTCCCGGACGCATGGCGACGAGAATGTCAAGATCGCCTACGGTTTCGCGGCAGCGCCGCAATGACCCTGCAGGAGTTGCCGATTCGACCGCTTCCCCGAAGGCGCGTATGTAGGAGACGATGCGCTCCGCTTCTTCGCCCGCTACGTCGAGACGGCAGCGGGACGCTCCGCACATGGTCTTAAAGCGCTCCGCCGCATTCAGAATGTTTTGTTCGCTCTTTTCGCCAAAGCCCGGTACGTCGCGGAGCTTCCCTTCGCGCGCGAGTTTTTCGACGTCATCGACCGTTGCGCACTTGAATTTTTTCCAGAGCAGCGCCGCTTTCTTCGGCCCGAGCGACTGGAGTTCGAGTACATCAAGGATCGTGGCCGGATACTTCTTCAGCAGCTTTTGCCGCAACGCGTAATCGCCGGTCGCGAGGACTTCGCGAATGTGCTCGGCCATGCTATCGCCTACACCGGGCAGATCGGTGAGCTTCTCTTCGTCTTTCGCGATCTCCTCGATGCGTTCGTGCAGGCTCTCGATCAGCTCGGCCACTTTCTCGTAACTGCGATAGCGCCCGATCATGGCGCCGTCGATTTCCAGCAATTGCGCGGTCTCGCGCAGAATTTTCGCTACCTGGCGGTTTTCCATGCTTCCCTCGGATAGAGCCGTTAAAGCCGTATGCGCATTCTACCCGTTGACGAACACGATTAAAATTGGTCAGCTTGTTTACTCGCGGCGAACGAAAGACGCTACCGCTTTACAGATTGCACTAAGGAGCACAAGGAATGCCGGTTTGCGACGGTTGTGGGGCTACGGTTGATGCGGAGCATATTCGCTCTCGAATCGAACGGCTGGAGATGGCAACGCGCTATCGGCCGGTGCACATTCAGACGCTACTCGTAGGAACAGCACCGCCCGACCGCACTGAGGACTATCTCTATTCCTCTGAGACAAAGGGTGCGGAACTGCAGCGCAATGGAATTTTTCTGGTTTACGCAGTCGAATGCCCGCTGCCAGCCGGCGCCGATGCAGGCGAGGCGGCCCGGTGCGCGGCGTCTGCGCTCATCAAACGCGTGCAGTTCTCGTATAAACCAAAATCGATTGTTCTGTTTTCCGCAGCGACTTCCGAATTGCTTGCGCCATTGCGAGAAGCCGGCTTTGGAGACAAACTCATCCTCAAGGACGGCAGTGTGTTTGACGAATTGCCGGACTTGGCTCGCGCTACCGCGCTCGGCGAGCGATAAAAGAGCGAAAGTGCCCCGGTGCGTTGGCGAATTCGCCGCTCGCGAGTTTCCGGCGGGTTGAGGTGAGCATCGACCGGGTGTAGTCTTTTGGCGGGGGAAGGGCCGCCAGTTTGCAGCGCCAGACGGCCAGGCATCACATGCCATGGCTGAGAGCGTCCCAGTAACGATGAAAAAACTCTTCC
>DATNBB010000237.1:0-4503 GCA_035607335.1 Binatia bacterium
CACAAGGCCACGAGGCCGTACCGGCATCGCCCGATTCGGGCGTCAACACTCTCACAGGCAAGGGATTGGCCGAAGCGCTCAAGGGTGCCTCGGTCGTCGTTGACGTATCAAATTCCCCAGACTGGGAAGATGCAGCGGTGCTGAACTTTTTCGAGACATCAACTCGTAACCTCCTCAACTATGAATCGGCTGCTGGAGTAAAACACCACGTCGCATTATCGGTCGTGGGAACCGACCGTCTCTCCCAAAGCGGCTACTTTCGAGCAAAGATCGCTCAGGAAAAACTTATCAAGGAAGGCTCGATTCCCTACTCCATCGTCCACGCGACACAATTTTTTGAGTTCCTCAAAGGACTCGCGGATATTTCCATGGACGGCGGAAAGGTGCACTTACCGCCTGTGTTCTTCCAGCCGATGGCTGCCGACGATGTCGCCGCTGGTGTCGCCACCGTCGCCCTCGCGCCGCCGGTAAACGGCCTCGTTGAAATCGCGGGGCCGGAACAGTTTCGCGTGGATGAATTGGTCCGCCGCCGTTTGGCCACTCTCAACGATTCTCGCGAAGTCGTCGCCGACCCAGAGGCGCGATACGCTGGCGCGAAGCTTGATGAGCGAACGCTGCTTCCTGGTAAAAACGCGCGTCTTGGCGAGACGCGTTTCGAGACTTGGCTCACTCAGCCCGTAGCAAAAGCGGCAGCCCGTTAACCGCTTCAAGTCACATTCACTCGGCCCCTCAATTCGGGCAGTTCGCACAAGCGGTTTGTTCAATCGCAAGCCAGCTTCGATACTGGTGTTTCAATCCAGAGGCAGCCCGCGTGTGCTCTGCCGCGGCACTCCGGGCCTCCTCCAGACCAGCAGCGCGCGCTGTCCCTTCGCTGTTCTCCGGGAACAGTGTCATTTACCCGAACATATTGTTAGCTTAATAACGTATGGGTCTAGTTTGCCAACAGTGTGCGAAAGACGGGACACATTGGAGCGACAATTGTCCTCATGTCGCGGACATCTGGCGCGAAGGCTACCACCGCGCTCTCAGGGAGCGCCCTCAGCCACGACTCACATCTGACGATGTCCGTGACGCAACGCGTGACCTTCCGCCGTCATTGCCGAATTTTTATCATCTCGCCGCCGACGCCCTCAATCGCATCCTCGACGAAAAAGAAGCCCGGCAGCCGCCCCAGCCGCTCGCTTCCCGCGACCGCCTGCCCTAGGCTGCATTGCGAAGCGATTCCAGGCGCAAAAACGCGCGCCTCAAGAACTCCCACCTATTAGCCGGGCGCCGTTGCCTTTCACTTCCCGCCACAAGGCGGCACATCGGCAACGGCACCGGCACCTTACGTTTAGGCTGGATTCCGGCTCTCTCGCATCGAGAATTCTCTTTGAGGCTGCAAAAGGATCCTGAACGCGAGCACATGCGTGATCAGCAGTAGCGGCACAATGAGGGTCGGCAGGAAGTACGTGGCTCCCAACTGCCCCGGGATGAGCCCACCGTGGCCCGCCTGATAGAACGCGTTAAAGAGATCGGCTGTACCCCACAGGTTGAAAACCCATGTCATGAAAATGCCGGCCCCGCTCCGCAGCGATACCAGCGAAATCAGCGCGAGCCCCGCCGCAATAAGGTCCCCATAGCCCGCCGAGCGTGCAAACGCTGTCGGTAGCTCGGCCGACACGACGCCTGGCACCATGAATGCTAGTCCGATGAATCGGAAGCTGTGCAGGATAAGCAGAGGCTGTAGCGCGTCGGCGCGCTGCCGGATCCGCAGTTCCGGCCAGATATACCGGGCGCTCACGATTCCCCACATCACGAGGCTGAATGCAATACTCACGAAAAAACACAGTTGCGAGAGCATAAGTGTCTCCTTCTTTGGTTTCCGGCACTTGGCCGCCGCTGGTTGCGGCCTTACGCCTGCCGATCATGATGGGATGACAACTATCATCCAATAGTCGCAAAAAAATTTGCTAGAAACTCCCGATGAGACGCTCTTCGACCGTCTTCAAAATCCTTTCTCGAACCGCCCGGTCTGGCATCGTTCGTGCTATAGCGATCGCCCCCACCATCGATGTAAAAATCGCAAGAAAGCTCGCTCCCTTCTCTTCCGTACTTCTTCCCGGCATGAACGGCAACACCGCCTCGCGAAATTTCAGTATCGCCCCGGCAATGCGCCTCTTCAGCGCAGGCCGAGTACGCGCCATGTCGGGTGCCAGCGCGGCAATCGGACATCCCTCATCCGCCCGGTCGCACCGCTCCACAGACAGGTAACTCCGGATCATTCCCTTCCAGCCCTCGCCGCGAATCTCCTGTTCCGCTGCCTTCAAAAGCACGTCGCGAAGCTCCAGCAGCGCCTCTTCGATCCCCTCCGCCACAAGATCGTCGCGGCTTCCAAAATGCTTGTAGAAACCGCCATGCGTCAGGCCCGCAGCCTTCATTAACGTCGCCACCGCAGGCCCGTTCAGGCCTTTCGCGCGGAGCTGTCGCGAGGCGTTTCGCACAATTCTCTGGTGTGTCCTGGCTTTGTGATCGGCGTCGTATCGCATGCCCTATTAGATTACATGCATCATCGCATCGGACTCAAATAGCCCGCGATTTCCCCGCACGCCGCGCCACGCTTCCCCTGCATGAACTGGCCAACCGGACCCAAGACGCAACATCCAACCCAAGCGTCTTGCCAAATGCTAACGTTAGCGTTAACGTTATTAAATTGGAGGCGCCCGCCATGCATAACGCGCAACCAGCAGCACCTTCGCAGCAGCCCTTGCAACACGTCGATCAATGGGACGATTTCGTCGCCGCCCGATACCAGGAAGGAAAAGACGCCTCCGAATTTCGCAACTACGACGAGAAGGCGAATCCCGGCGTCGCCGAATTCTACCGGCTGAATCACGCCAACCAAACGCTGGCCTTTGTTCTCGAAAGAGAAAAGGAATATGGCGCGCTCCAGCGCGGAAAGAAGAGCATCTGGGCTGCCGCCGACTACCTGAATACACTCGTGGACGATAGCGACCCTGACACGGACCTCTGCCAGATCGAGCACCTGCTGCAAACTGCCGAGGCAATCCGCAAGGACGGACACCCGCGCTGGTTCATTCTCGCGGGCTTTATGCATGACCTCGGCAAGGTTCTTTGTCTCTACGGAGAACCGCAATGGGCCGTCGTCGGAGACACTTTCCCGGTCGGCTGCGCCTACTCCAAGGAGATCATTTTTCCGGAATTTTTCGCCCTGAATCCCGATATGCGCGTTCCCGAATACCAGACGCTATATGGAATTTATTCGCCCAATTGCGGCCTCGACAACGTGCATCTTTCCTGGGGCCACGATGAATATATTTATCGCGTAACCAAAAACTATTTGCCCGAACCGGCGCTCTATATGCTCCGCTACCATTCCTTTTACCCTGCCCACCGCCATGGCGCGTACCGCCATCTTATGTCCGCACACGATGAGACGATGTTCGATTGGGTTCGCAAGTTCAATCAGTACGACCTCTACTCCAAGGGAGCCGCGAAACCAAATCAGGCCGAGCTAAAGCCGTTCTACGAAGACCTAATCGCCGAGTTCTTCCCCTCCGAAATCCCGTGGTGACACGTCACACGAATAGCTTCGGTGGCGTAATCGGCGGCTTGAGTGCTGAAGGTAATTAGCCTTATCGCGCAGAAGAAAAACCAATCAAGATCAGAAAAGGGCGTCTTCGGTGGAGGTCTTCAGAAAGCAAGTGCAGCCGGTTTCACTCCACACGCGATGATCGACGCTGCCCGCCTCGGCATGGATGAAATCGCCGGGATATAGCGTTCGGTCGTCAACCATTAATACGCCGTGGAGAAGATGCAGTTCTTCGACGCCCGCATGCTGGTGCGCGGGATAGTCGGTGCCCGGATCAAGCCGGACTAACATGCTCACGCTGTTGTTTTCCGCGTTCTTCGCGAGTATTTTGACGTGTATGCCGGGTGCCGCCTCTTCCCACTTTGGTTTATCGGAGGTCTCCAATGGAGGAACGAACGGTTGTGTCCCGGCTTCAGCGGCGATGCGGTTTGCGAGCCGACCCCATAACGATTCCGCTGGGCGCAATACATCGATGGGCCAGCCGACAAACGATTTCACAATCGGGCTCAGCGTCTCGATTTCCCGCTGGCAATCCTCACACGACGAGATTTGAGCTTCAGCCGAAGCCATCTCGCGCGGAGAAAGCGCCTGCAGCGCAAACAGAAACACGAGATCCAGATGTTCTTGATTGTGCGTGCCGGGTTTTGAGTTCATCCCGTCGCCTTCACTTTTCTTCCCAAGCCTTCTCGAAGTTTTTCCAATCCGGACCGGATCCGCGTCTTCACGGTTCCAAGCGGCTGGTTTAAGTTCCTTGCCGTTTCCTCATAAGTCAGTTCAGAGAAAAATGCGGTTTCGATTGTCTTCCGCTCCTCCGCCGTCAGGACCTCCAGGGCCTCCCGGAGTAAGCGGCTTTGCTCCTCAAACAGACAGGCTTGTTGAGGATCAACAATATCCGTCTCCGGCCGCAAGCT
>DATNBB010000239.1:0-9970 GCA_035607335.1 Binatia bacterium
AAGATAAGGACCCCATCGCTGCCAGTGAGCTTGTCGCGCCGCGGTCGCAGCAAGCCTCTCGTCTTCCTTGGTGATCAATCTCTTCCTCTTTTCGTTCGCAGTTTATCAGGGCGGGCTTGTCGGATCGCAAGTTGTTTCCCGGCCGTTTCTCGGAAATCACCTTCTGGCAATCGTGCCGCGGTTTTGCATTCTGAATTGATTTTTGGTGGCGTTTATCTGAATTTCCTTTTGAGGCTGCATCATCGCTGACGCTTCGACAAGTTGTGCCGCTGAGAACTCGCGCGAAATGCACCATTCGTTCGCACGAGTGCAGGTACGCTCACGCACCGCAATTTTCTTTATAGCGCTCGCGGCAACAGCCGTCATTGCGCCATTCTTTTTTCTTGGGAATCCCAGCGGTCACGACATTCAATTCCATCTCAGTTCCTGGATGGATGTCGCCCGGCAATGGCACGAAGGGATTATCTTCCCGCGGTGGTCTGAATGGGCAAACTGGGGCTACGGGGAGCCAAGATTTATTTTTTACCCTCCGATTTCATGGCTCCTCGGCGCTTCGTTGGGCTCATTGTTGCCGTGGAAAATGGTCGAGGCGGCGATGATCTGGTTGACGCTCGTGGCTGCGGGCGTTTCCATGTGGATTTTCGCGCGCGAATGGCTCTCGGGGCCCGCCGCAGTCGTCGCCGCAGTTTTATTTGCCGCCGACCCCTATCATCTTGTGACGCTCTACTACCGCAGCGACTTCGCCGAATTGCTCGCAGCCGCTCTCTTCCCTCTTCTTTTTTGGAGTGCGATTCATGTTGCGCGCCGCGAGAGACGCTACGTCCCTGCACTAGCCGTCGCATTCGCCGCGATCTGGTTATGCAATGCACCTGCAGGCGTGATGGCCACATATTCTGCTGTGTTGTTGCTAATTGTCGTCTGCGTCGTGGAGCGCAAACCCGCCGGATTATTTTGGGGCGGACTTGCGCTGTTCGCCGGATTCGCGCTCACATCTTTTTATCTGTTTCCTGCAGCGTACGAGCAGCGCTGGGTGCAAATCGCCGGAGCACTCACCACAAGCCTCCAACCGCCGCATAATTTTCTTTTCGCTCACAACAACGAGCTTGGCTTTGTTCAATTCAATGCGCGAGTCACCCGCGTGGCAATGGGAATGATCGTAGCAACGGCCGTGGCGGGCGTCTTATTCGCTCGCCGCTTCCGCCACTCGCGTGCGCTTTGGTGGACCTTGGTTTCGGCAGCCGTCGCCTCGGTCTTCGTGATGTTTCCTCCCAGCCTTTTTCTCTGGCGGCTATTGCCGAAGCTATGGTTTGTGCAATTTCCTTGGCGCTGGCTTGACGTTTTGGCTGTCCCCCTGGCGCTCTTTATCGCGGGCGCTGCGGATAGCTTCCGAAAGCGATGGGCCTTCGCTCTTGTGTTCTTGATTGCCGCAGCCGCCGTGATCACTTGCGCCACCCTGATTATTCAGGACGCCTGGTGGGACGGAAAAGACGCGGCCTATATCGCGCGCGAAATCCAGGCCGCGCACGGTTTTGACGGAATGGATGAATACACGCCGCTCGGTAGCACGCACTGGGATTTGCCCGGTGCGCCGCAGACCGACGATAAAGACGCTCCGATCCCACCCGCGACGCCTCGCATTGAGGAAGAGGATCCCGATTCGGGTGACGTCGTGCCCGCAAAAGATGCCACGGTGAGCTATCAGCTGTGGTCAGCAGAACATCGGACATTCAACGTCGACGCGAAGCGTGACATTTCAATCGATCTGCGCTTGCTGAATTACCCTGCCTGGGTTGTTCGCGTGGATGGAGCGCATCTGCAGCCCGGCTACGAACCGGGTACTGGCCAGATGGTTCTTCCGCTCACCGCCGGAAATCACCGCATCGATTTGCTCTTCCGTCGTACGTGGGATCGGACACTGGGAGGCATAGTCTCGCTGTTTGCGGCGGCGTTTCTCTTGTTCTTTGGGCTATTTTTCCGGCGAGAGCCTGCGGCTGAAACTCGACTTTTACAAGACAGCGTACGTTAGCTGACGAGCTTTCAAATTATCGTTTCGCGAGCGCTTCAGCTTCCATTTCGGTGGCTGCTTCGTCCTCTCCCGTCTTGACGATCATGCGAATCGGCTCTCGAACGCCAAGTTCAGCGGAAAAGTTTCGGACCCTTTCCTGCAGTCCGGGCGTCACCTGCTGGCCGCGTGCAATCAGAAGCAAACCTTTGGACGATCTCACGTCCTCGCCAAAGACCATTCCCACCTCGATCTGCCGGAGTCGCAGTTCGTGTACAAGGATTTCGCGTTTGGAGCTGCCATACAGTTTGGCGAATGCTTCAAGCAATGTCGGATCGTAGAATCCATTGCGGCTGCGAAGCGTGTCGAAAGGATGATCTTCTCGCTCCGATTCGAGAATGTCGAAATCGAGAGCCAGCTTCAAAGCGCGAGCGCCCCAGGGAATGCTATCGCGGCTCTTCTGGTCGCGGCCCGTCGCATCGTTGTAACGCCGCGTATGGTACCGCAGGATTTCGCGTACGGATTCAAGCCGCGGAATCCGCCCTAGCAACTGCTCAAGCACCTGAGGAATGCGTTCCAGCATGCGCTCTTCTTCTTCGGTGAGTGATTCAGCCTTGTAGACTTTCTCCTGTGTCCTGGCCGGCAAAGTCACGTAGCCCACCTGAGAAAGCATGGCGGCTACCTCGATGGGCCACCGCTCCGCGATTTCAAAATGGTCCATCAGCTTCACGATCATTTGTTTCACCCGTGTCGCCCGCCCAAAAGCGGTCGGGTTCGCGAGCGAAAGAATTTCCGTCAGCGCTTCGATGCTGCCTCGCAGCGTTTGTTCGAGCAGCACGCGTTCGGAGGTCACCAGTTGATATTGCTGCACGCAGGCGGCGAGGGCTTGAACAAGGATCTCCGTGGCGCATGGCTTGGTCAGGAAACGGAAAATGTTTCCGTCGTTTACAGCGGCGATCGCGGAATTCATGTCACCCTGACCGGTGAGCAGCACACGAACGCTGTCGGGCGACAGGCGGCGCACCTCTTTAAGAAACTGTACGCCCGTCATGTGCGGCATCCGCAGGTCGGATACAACAACCGCAAAGTGTTCTTGCGTTTTTAGCTTTTCGAGTCCTTGCGCGCCGCCTACTGCCGTTTCCACCTCATAAAGACTTCGCAAAGTGCGTGTGAGACCCTCTAGAACGTTCTTTTCGTCGTCCACGCATAGAATGCGGGGATGTTCATTAGTCATAATTACTCCATCTTGGTCCGCACCGGAACGCGTTGTTCCAGTCCGTCTAACTTGGACTGCCACTCGTCCAGTTGCTCGCCGAGTCCGACTTGGGCAATAAAGTCCATATTGATTTCGTCCGTCACAATTTCTGCCGTCTTGTCGCGCTCTCTTTCCATCTGGTGCGCTAACAGATTCGAAAGGTAGACGACAGGTATCACGCCATGTTTATCGTGCGGTACGCGTTCGGGATGATGGTGGTGTGCCACTGCCTCAACAAGCGGGTACGGCAATCCCCACAAACTGAGCAGGTAGGCGCCGACCTCCGCATGGGAGACGCCGATCAGCTCCTCTTCAACGGCGTACAACGGACGCTTTTCCTGTTGCGCCCCTTGAATGGCGCGCGCCAGGTGTTCCGGCGCTCTTTCGGCGATAACGAGTTTTCCGATGTCATGGAGAAGTGCTGCGCCCACCGCAACGCCACCCATTTTGGATTTCCCAGGCGCCGCGCCTGCGATTTTGGCGGCCGATTTGGCGTGCTCGTGAAATTGTTCAAGAGAGAATCCGGCAATCGGCTTGCTGGGCTGAAAGCATCGAAAGGCCTCAAGCGATAGCACGAGATTTTGCAGGATGCTGATGCCGAGGTAGCTTACGGCCGTTCGAATATCCGAGACTTCCCGCGTCACACCGAAGAAGGCTGAATTCACCAGTTGGAGAACCTTTGCGGATATTGCGACATCCTGCTCAACGATTTTTACCACGCGGTCGAGAGAAGTCTCTGGGTCTGCCAGTGCATTCCGTAATTCCGCAAAGGCGCGCGGCACCGAAGGCAAGTCTTGTAGTGATCCCACAAGCCCGGTCAGCATCTTGCTGTTCAAAGCCTGCATCAGGCTCGTAGCGCGCTCGATTGCTATGCGTAGTGCGTCTGGGTCGCATGGTTTCAGCAGGAACTGGTGTGCCACCGGAACCGCCCGATACGATGCTTCCAGTTCTGTATAGCCCGAGAGAATTACCCGCAGCATTCCCGGGTAATTCGCTCGCACCGTTTCCAGCAGCGCCGCACCGTCCACGCCGGGCATGCGCATGTCGGAGACAATCACATCGAAATTCTCCGCTGCGAGCATCGCCAGCGCGGCTTCGCCGCCCGGCGCGAAGGCCATTTCCCACTCGTTGCGTTGTGGCCGCAGCATGCGCTGTAGCCCTTCGAGGATTTTGGGCTCGTCGTCGACAAAAAGAATGCGTTTCATGGCGCGCTCGCCTCATCTTCTGCTCCGCTATCCAAAGGCAACCGGATATAAAACGTCGTTCCTTTGCCAAACTCGGTTTCAAACGTCAGGGTACCGCCGTGCTTTTCCACCACAAGAGCCCGCGCCAATGCCAGGCCTTGCCCTGTACCTTTGCCAACTTCTTTCGTCGTAAAGAACGGATCGAAAATTTTGTCGCGCACCGCTTCGGGAATTCCTGTTCCGCTGTCTGCGATTGCAACTTCGATCCAATCGTCGTCCTGGCGCGTTCTCACCTCGATTTTTCCCTTATTCTGTGTGCCTTTGACCACATCGCCTATCGCGTGTGCCGCGTTTATCAGCAAATTCAAAAACACCTGATTCAGGTCTCCTAAGTGGCAATGAACGGGTGGAATATCGTCGAATTGCGTCTCTACATTCGCAACGTACTTCAATTCGTTGCGCGCTACGATCAAAGTGCTTTCGAGCGCCTTGTTCAGGTCCGCAGCGGCTTTTTGTGCGCTTCGATCCACGTGCGAGAATTCCTTCATCCCGCGGACAATCGTCGCCACGCGATTGACGCCATCGAGCGTCTGCTCCAGCGCCTTCGGAACCTCCGCTTCCAGATAGTCCCAATCGGCTTCCTTGCGTGCCGCTTTGGCTCGTTCGAGCGGCTCCTCGATTGGCAACCCGCTCTTAGCCGCTTCGCACAGTTCGTCGTAGGCCTTCACCAAGGCAGCCAGATCGCGAAAACTGTCTTGTAGAAACCGCGTGTTGTCTCCTACGAACTGAATGGGAGTATTAATTTCATGTGCAATGCCGGCCGCAAGGGCTCCGACGGCTTCCAGCTTTTGCGCGTGACGCAGTTCTAACTCCATGCGCTTGCGGTCCGTCACGTCATTGAAACAAACGACAGCGCCCTTCATTTCTCCGGATTCGACAAGCGGAAAAACGGAAAACTCTGCTTCAAATCGCGTGTCGTTCGCGCGCCGAAGGTCCGTAGGTCTGCTGCGAATACCCTGGCGTGTAGCAATCGTTCGCGAGATCGGGCAATTTGCGGGCAAGTGCGAAGGCTTTTCGTCGCTCGGCCGGCAAAAGAGTTCGTGCGATTCTTTGCCTGTTACATCCGCAGGTGCGCACTGGAGCATGGCCGCTGCCGACCGGTTCATAAATGTTATGCAGCCATTTAGGTCGACTCCGTAGATTCCTTCGGCTGCACAATCAAGGATTAGCAGCCTTTCTCTCGTAAGATGTTCTCTCTCGCGTTCTGCCAATTTGCGCGCCATAAATTGACCGAACTGGCCGCCGGCATTCGTCAGAAGAATGAGCAGCTCTTCGTCTGTTTCGATCGCCTCTCGGCTGAAGAGTTCAATCACTCCAAGCGTGTCGTTGCCCAGCTTGATAGGGAAAGCCATGGCGCTTCGGAAGCCTGCTTTCACGGCAGGCGAGCACTGCGCCACATCGGGATGCTTGGCAAGATTGTCATACCAGTGCGCCTCACGGTGACTCCATGCAATCCCTGGCAATCCTTCTCCCAACCGAAGCCTGTCTTGCTTGAAGTCGCAGGCATCGGCGGGGCCACCGCGCGTCCACTTGCTCTTCAACATCAGATCGCCACTGCTGGAATCAAACTGCCAAAATTGTCCGTGATCCGACGCGCTTGCATCGCAGAGCACGTGAAGGATTTGCGTCTCAGCTACCGCAATCGTCTCGGATTCGGCGAGTGCCCTGGATACAGCATTTTGTGCGGCATTGAATCGCACGCCGCGCTGGCGCTCTATGCAGTAGAGCAGGATCCGTTCGATTGCTGCGGAGTTCAGTCGATTTTTAACGGCATAGTCTTGGGCTCCTGCACGGACAAGCTCAAGCGCTTCCGCCTCGCGGTATTCCGAGGAGACGGCGACGATGGGTATGTTCGGGCTGACGGAATGTAGCTCGGCAAAGGTAGCCAGGCCCCGATTTTCCGGCGTATCCGCGTCCACCAAGACGACATCAAACCTTTGCATTTCAAGTAGTTGCAACGCCTCCGCCACTGCGCTCGTTGTCGTTACTGAAAAGGCAGCATAGCGGGAATCGGCGAGCTTGGCGCGCAGGTCAGCGGCCTCGGCAACGTTTCTATCCAGCAGCAGAACGTCCATTACGGGCCGGGCACTGCTCTCGACCGGCTTCGGGGGTTCCGACTCTGTTTGTAAGTAGAAATTCATGAATAAGTTAGGCGCGTTGATTGCGCATCGAGTGCGCCTGAGATTGGAATCGTCAAGAGAAGGGAAGAAGATTAGTAGCTCACGGACGGCTCATCGGCAGTTCGGCCAAGGAAGGGAAATTTGGGCCAATTTTGGCGCGTTTGGCGCCTTAAAACCGGCCTAAATGGCACAAAATGGCCGTTTCGGCGCCCTAAAAAGCGCTAATTTCGCTAACAACACGGCTGCACGAGAGCTTTCCGGCCGAGGGTCCGAGCACAACCTCGAGAGCGCTCGCTGTGCGCGCCGAAACGCGGGCCTTGCTATACGGGACGCCATCGGAGTAAAAGCAGTGCGTACGGGTATCGTCGGAGCACAACGTAGACGGACATCGTCTCCCAAGAATGGGACCGCGTTCGCGCATATCATAGGGAGGAAAAAATGGCTGATGGGGAAAATGGCACGCTGAATCTTTTGGGCAAGCTCGATCGGAGAAAATTTCTCGGTGTAGCTGCGGGGACTGCTGGAGCAATGCTGATCAAGCCTTCGCTGGTGCGCGGTGCGGAAGCGAATTCGGCCGTTCGCATCGGGCTGCTCGGATGCGGCGGCCGCGGTACCGATGACGCCACGGTATTCGTGAATAGCGCGGGCGCCCGCGTCGTCGCGCTTGCGGATATGTTCCAGGACCAGCTCGATAAGGCGCGCGCGCACTTCGATACATTGCAACAAGCACAAGGCTACGCGCCTTTGGACGCATCGCAGCTCTTCGTCGGCCCGAACGCATATCAGGAAATTGCCCATTCCAAAGAAGTGGACGCAATCGTGATCGCGACGCCTCCGTACTACCATGTCCAGCACCTCGATGCGGTTGTGGCGGCGGGAAAGCACGTCTACGTGGAAAAGCCAGTCGCCGTGGACGTGCCCGGCGCGAAGAGAGTGCTGGAAATCGGTAAGCGTGCGGAAGGCAAATTGAGCCTCGATGTGGGATTTCAGATTCGCGAGTGCCCACCCTTCGTAGAAACGGTGCGACGAATTCATGCCGGCGCACTCGGCGAAATCGCCTGCGGTGACGCTTGTTACTTCGGCGGATATATCAGCCGACCAGCTTGGCCGAACGCTTCACCAACCGAACGCCGCCTGCGCAACTGGCTATACGACCGCACGCTTTCGGGTGACATCATCGTGGAACAAAACATTCACGTGATCGACATCTGCAACTGGGTTCTGCAAGCGCATCCGCTGAAGGCTTCAGCAACAGGCGGCCGGCTCGGTCGCCCGGAGGACGGGGACGTCTACGGAAATTACAACGTGATCTATTACTATCCCGGCGGTATCGACGTGACGTTCAGCTCAACGCAGTTTGCCAAGGGCTGGTCGGACATGAACGAGCGCTTCTTCGGCACGAAGGGCACGTCGCAATCGCCATACAGCGGCCCGCTCGGCATTTGGGGCGACGAAGCATGGCAGCCGGACCCGGTGATTGATCCGGCCACAGGGAAGCCCGTCTCCAATTTAAAAGAAGCCGATCCCGCGAAGAAAAAGGCTTTCGTGGATAGCATCACGAGTGGCAATTTTCACAATCAGGCGGCGCAGGGCGTAGAAACAGCGATCACATGCATGATGGCCCGCGAAGCGGCGTACAAAGGCCACGACGTCACTTGGGAAGAAATCAATAAGTCGACCGAAGTCTACGATCCAAAGATCGACTTGAACAAGCTGACTTAGTCGCGCCCGGCGTTCTCCTTGGATTATGCTAGAGTGTTCCAAGGAGAATGCTATGGCTACGCTATACGTCGAGAACGTGCCTGACAATCTTTATGCAGCGCTGCGCGCGCGCGCGAAAGAGAATCACCGTTCGATTGCGGCTGAGGTCCTCTCTTTGCTCGAGCAGAACATCCCCACGGAGGAGGAATTGCGGTCGCGACGCGCCTTTTACTTGAGGGTACGGCGCATGCAGAAGAGAAAGCCCGTTTCGGGGCGCGCGTATCCATCGGCCGAGGAGATGATACGTGAGGATCGCAACAGGTGAGCGTATTGGTGGTCGATGCGAGTGTTGCCGTCAAATGGATTCTTCCTCCGGAACGTGAACCGCTCGCACGCGAGGCCGCCGACTTGCTCGAACGCTACAGCCGGAACGAAGTTCAGTTCATCGTGCCGGATCTCTTCTGGTCCGAGTGCGGAAATGTATTTTGCAAGGCGGCAAGACAGGGACGCTTTACAGCCGAGACAGCCGAGAATGCGGTTGCCGACCTCATGGGTCTCCATTTTCCAACCGTGCCCTCCAAGTCGCTACTGCACCGGGCGCTCTTAATTGCGATCGATTTCGAGCGGACGCTATACGATGCGCTCTACGTTGCACTCGCTATTAAAGTCCAAGGGCAGCTTGTTACAGCCGACGAGCGGTTGGCCAATGCGCTGGCGTCACGGCTGCCGGTGAAATGGCTTGGAGCCATTTAGCTTTTTTGTTCAGGTAATGGAGGTGGGCGATGGATAAAAGATCGCGCCGTGAATTTCTGAAATACTCAGTAGGGGGCGCTTGCGCCGCCGGCATTTGCAGCGGCACAGCACTTGCCGGTGCCTTGCAGGCGGCAGCCGATCCGGCGCGCGCGGTTGCGGCATCCCTCTCAATCAAAAAGGGCGTGCTGCTGAGCATGATTCCCACCACGCTGAGCTACGCGGATCGATTCAAAATGGCGCGCGACGTAGGTTTTGATGTTGTGCAGGCGCCCACAACGCCTGACGAGAGCACTGCGGAAGAGATCAAGAAAGCGGCGGATGCAGCGGGAATCCATATCGATTCGGTGATGAATATGGATCACTGGAAGGACCCGCTCTCATCGAGCGATCCCGCGGTCGTACAGCGCAGCCTGGATGGCATGAAGACTTCGCTGCACAATGCAAAGCTTTGGGGATCGGATGCCGTGCTTCTGGTGCCGGCGGTCGTCAATCCGCAGACTTCGTATAAAGATGCCTGGACGCGCTCGCAGGCACAAATACGAACGCTGATTCCGTTGGCACAGGAATTGGGCGTGGTGATTGCGATCGAGGAAGTGTGGAACAAATTTCTGCTGAGTCCGCTGGAGATGGCCAGCTACATCGATGAATTTCAGAGTCCGTGGATCAAAGCCTGGTTCGACGTGGGCAACGTGATGTTTTACGGATATCCGCAGGATTGGATTCACACACTGGGCAAGCGGATCGCAAAAGTTCACATCAAGGATTTCAAGCACACGGGCAGTTCCTATGAATGGGTAAATCTAGGCGACGGCGATGTGGATTGGCCGGCCGTGCGGCAGGCATTTGCCGATATCGGATATTCGGGCAGCGCAATCGTGGAGCTAAAGGGCGGCGA
>DATNBB010000256.1:0-12903 GCA_035607335.1 Binatia bacterium
TTCGATCCGTTTCTGCTGGTAGTGCGCGAAATCGACAGCGACAAAGAACAGATTTTGCCCGCGTTCTGGGCATTCGGGCAGACGGCCGCTCCGCGTGCGGGATACCTCGCCCCGATTCTGAGCGCGGAAGAGTGGAAAAAGCTTTTCAAGCAGGCGGGCGTCGGCTTCGAGGAACCGCAGCAGAAGATCCGCGAGCGGGCCTACCAACTCTACGAACAGCGCGGGCGACGCGACGGTTATGCGCTGGAGGACTGGCTACAGGCTGAGACGGAGATTGCGGGACGTACAAAGCTGCGCGTGGCGGCGTAACCCTCAAGTGCAATTCAAGAGAGCCCTTCGCCGCGCCTTCAAAGCAGGCGCAGATCAGCATGACGCCGCTCCATAAATGTGAACCCGTCAAATTGACTTGGGCGGGCGGGTCAGATATTCTCGATTGTCGCGATTTCGGACACATTCAGCCTACAAGTTGAATATTCCGGCTAATTAAAGCCAATCAATTCAGTGAGGAAGACGGATGCCTAGCGGTCAGCCTGTAAAGGTCAAGAAAAAGAAGAAGTCGGTTTTGAAGAATATTCGCCAAACGGAGAAGCGGACTGGCGTCAATCGCATGAACCGGACGCGCGTGCGCACGGCGATTCGCCGGATGCGGGCTGCGCTTAGCTCCAATGACGCAGCGGCCGCGGAAAAGCTCGCGCCGGAGACGTTCTCAGAGCTGGATAAGGCCATTCAGAAGCGCACGCTCACCGAGAACACGGCGAACCGGTATAAGTCACGGCTCACGCTGGCGTTGAACGGGTTGCGCGCGAAAAAAGCTTAAGCTTTCCCGCGCATTTTTGCGCCGGCGAAAAATGCAAAAGAGAGGTCCTTCGAGCCGCTTCGCGTCTCTCAGGATGACGTCTTCTTTTTTTCGTGATTCCCTCTTCGCCGAATCAGGCAGGTCGGGCATTGCTCTTGCTGGACCGGTACAGAAAAAACATCAAGAGGCCAAGCGTCAGCACCGTCAAGCCGCAAGCAATGTCGATGACGTGCGTGATGATGGCATGATATTGGCCCGTGCCGGGATCGTAACTGCAGCAGAAGAGCAGCAGCGCATCTGTAACCGTGCCGATGTGATTCGTGGAAGACTGCACCAGCGCGAGGCGCAAGTCACGCGGTTCGAACTTCACTCCATAAAAATATTTTGAGACTTTGCCCTCGGGCGTGAGTACGGTGATCCCGGCGGCGTGTACGTATTGGCCGTTTGCCGGATTGAGTTTGTATTCGAAGCCGACCGCGCTTGCAAGGCGCTGAATTTGCGATTCCTGGCCGACTAAAAAGTGCCAGTTTGCCGTATCGATGCCCGCTCCGTATTGGTGCAGATACTGTTTTTGGGCGGCGGCGGCCATTTCGGGAGTCTCCGTAGGGCTGAAACTCACGGTGAGGGCTTCGAATTGATCGCCAAGCTGGAAGCCGGACTTTTTGAAAGCGTCCGTCGCGCCGCTGAGCACAAGAGAACAGAGCATCGGGCATTTGTAATAGGCAAGGATTAGAACGACCGGTTTCTTGCCGAAATAATCGCCGAGCGTAACGTCCTTCCCTGTTTCGTCCTTGAAAGCAGCATCAAGCGGAATTTGTGCACCCAGATGCTGCTGGATGCCCACGCCCTGGAAGAGCGCCGGCAGCGCGCCCTTCTGTTGCGCAACGCCAGGAAGGTTCGGATTGTACTCCTGCGAGGAAACGGGCGCCTGCGCCGTTGCCGAGCGCGGAATTGCGAGTAGTGCGAGCGCGAAAACGAGCGAAGCAACAAGCGATGATTTAAACGGGAAACGGTTGCCGAAGACTTTCCCGCCGAACGAAAATAACTTTGCGCTTAACGTGGCGATCTCCTGTGGAACATCTTTTATACACCTGCGACGCAGCGGACGCATTGAAATTTGAATAATTCCCACCGCGCACACCCGCGCGTCAACGCCGGAGAAGTTCGCGAGTGCACCAACCAACCTGCGCTATAATGTTGCGGTGAAAACTGGGCCTAAGCCGAATGAAAGTGACCGATAGAGAGGCACTTAGCTAAGCCGAATTCTAATCGACCGACTGACGATTAGAATTCAGCGTAAGTCCAACGCTCGCAATATAAATTGAGTTTTTAATCGACCGAAAAGGGAAATTTTTAACCCCCGTGAAGGCAGCAAAGGCGTGGCAGTAGTTCTCGAAATCAAAGCCGGGCCGCTGTCCGGCGAAAAGATCGTCATCCGAACCGGCGAGACGGTCACCTTCGGCCGAGCGGCTGGCCGAGCAAATTTCGCCCTACCCCATGACACGTTCATGTCCGGCCTTCACTTCGCCGTCGAATGCGGCTCCCAAGGCCCGTTTCTTAAAGATCGAAACAGCAGCAACGGGACCTTCCTCAACGGTGCTCGCGTAAAAGACTCACCCCTCACCAATGGTGACGAGATCCGCACCGGCCAAACAAGTTTTTCCGTCCGCCTCATCGCTGACGACAAGCTCCCCTCCGCCGCGCCGCCAATCGCAGCCGCTCCGCCGCCGCGAACAGCGATACCTGAACCAGCTCGCAACGCGAGCGCAATCCTTGATGCGGAACCGAGGGCGACAGCCCGGCCCCAACCGGAAATTCCCCAACCAAAAACTCCGATGCCGCCGCCCGCACCGGTCGCAGCTCCACAAATTCCGCGGCCGACACCACCTCCTCCTCCCGTTCCGCCGCCATCGCCGAGTCCTCAGCCGCCGCAACCTCCACCAGCCCGCGCCGAAGCCAAATTAAGTGCGCCATCCGCGCCATTTCCGGCCCAAAAGCCCGTTTTTGCAGTCGGAAGTTGGGCGTTTTCGGTTGTTCCGCAGGGCTGGGCCGTCAAAGATGAGTTCGGAATGGAGCGAGCCGGAAAGGACGACGGTTTTCCAACGAGCCTCACGGCAACCGAAGAGATGGTTCCGGGCAGCATGGCGCTCAGTCAATTCGTCGAGTCCCAACTCTCAATGCTCCGCCAATATTTGAAGGACCCGAAGATCGAAGCCGCTATCCCGCCCGCAATTCCCGGCGCACAAGAAAAAGCCTCTGTCGACGTTCGCTACTCGACAAACGACGGCAAAGTGATCTTCTATCGCCGCCTCTACGCCCGCAATGCAAACACAATCGGCACAATCACTTTGATGACGCTCGACTCCGACTTCGCGGCGATCCGCCCCGCATTTGACGCAATCGTCGCGGGCGTGGCATTTCAGGCGCCAGTGCCTGCATGAGCCAAGATTCAGAATAAACATCCATACGAGCGATTTGCCCGGCGTCCTGCAACGCCCATTCGTGTACAATCTCCGCGGGTTTAATCCCCTTTACGGCCCAGGATAAATTCCCCGCAAGGATGGCCTCATGCGCACGTCAGTTCAAGCAAGCCGCGCCGCAAGTCAAAGAGTTGCAGGAACAAAACCAGCAGTTCTAGCCACATTCTGCGGCTGTTTAATCGCTGCATTCGCAGTCGCGAGCATGCCAAGTTTTATTCGATCCGCACATGCGCAGGCTACCCACACCGGCGGGGGCAATTATCTGGTGCTTGTGGGCACCTACACGAGCAAAGGGGCCACGACAACGGGCAGCAAAGGCATTTACGCCTATCGCTTTAATGCGTCGAACGGCGAGGTCGAATCATTGGGCGTGGCTGCGGAATCCGAGCAGCCATCCTTCCTTGCCGTCGATCCACAACTCAAATTCGTCTACGCTGTGAACGAAACAGATACGTATCAGGGACAGCCGAGCGGAGGAGTAAGCGCCTTTTCGCTAGACCGAACAACCGGCAAACTATCTTTCCTCAACGAGGTCGCATCCCGCGGCTCTGCGCCAGCGCACGTGGCGGTTGACCACACTGGGAAATATGTGGTCGCCTCTAACTACAATGGTGGCAATCTGGCGGTTTTCCCCGTTCTAGCGGACGGCAAATTGGGGCAAGCGACTGCATTCGACCAGCACCATGGATCCAGCGTGAATAAAGCACGGCAGGCCGGACCGCACGTGCACGAAGCCATTTTTTCGCCCGACAATCGCTTCATCCTGTCAGCAGACTTGGGACTCGACGACATCTTTGTCTATCCTTTCAATGAAAAGACTGGCGAACTCGGCGCGCAACCCCGCATTTTGAACCTCAGCGGCGGCCTCGGCCCGCGCCACATGGCGTTCTCCCCTGATGGGAGATTCGTCTATCTCGTTTCCGAAATGGGTTCGACTGTCACCGTGCTGCCTTACAATCCGAGTGATGGAAATATAGCCGCGCGGCAGACGGTGCGGCTTGCCCCGGCCAACGATACTCCCGCGGAAAAATCCGGAGCGGAAATTGCCGTGGGCCGCTCGGGCAAATTCCTCTACGCGTCAAATCGCTTCGACAACTTAATTGGCGTCTATTCCATCGACAGCGATACCGGGATGATCGAACAAACCGAAACGGTGCCGCTCGACGGCAAAACGCCCCGCGACTTCGCCATTGATCCCGGCGGTACATGGCTCTGGGATGCCAATCAGGATTCAGACAACATCGTGCTTTACAAAATTGACCAGCAGAAGGGCGAGTTGTTGCCTGCGGGCATCACACTGAAGATTCCGGCGCCCACGTGCGTGGTTTTCGTGCCGATTTCATAGCGGAACTCGATTTTCAATAAGGAAGCGATTCCCCGGAGTGCGCCTAAAGCATTCACCAAGCCAAAATTGGGACAACGACTGAGGACCATGTGCATGGTCCTGCTGATTGGCCGGCCTACAGGCTCGCGATAGCCTATATCTGAAGACAAATCCCAGCTTCTAAGCAAGGAGCACTTCATGGCCTGTCATCGCCTAACCAAAGAGGAACAAAAAAGGGGCGCTTGATGAGGCACTCGAAAACCCGCGTACGCCGTCTCAGCTCAAGAAAGGTCTGAAGAAGCGTGAACAGCAACTTGAGGGCAATAGCGGCCGAACATCCTCTTCCAATCGGTCGAACGCTAACGAGTAGCGAAAAATCACGAGGCGCGGCGGACGGCTCTTTCGAAACGTCTCTGCAAATCCCTAGCTACACAGGGTTTGTCACACCGGTTGTTGAGCGCATCGTCCGCAAGTTACGCAAAGCGCACTGCATTCCGGGCAAAGAGGCTGACGTAAGGACCGCATTGTACGAAGCCGTAGCGAATGCTGTAATCCATGGCAACCGCGAAGACGTGAAAAAGCAAGTGCACATCAGTTGCCGCTACGAGGCGCGAGACTGCGTACTCATCCGCGTAAGCGATGAAGGCGACGGCTTCGACCCAAAAGCTGTTCCGGATCCGACGCGCCCAGAGAACCTCGAATCGGAACATGGTCGCGGTATTTTTTTGATGAAAACCTACATGGACGAGGTCAGATACGAAAAGGGCGGCACGGAAGTCCACTTAATTAAAAAATGCGGCGGCCCTATACAAGGGCTGGTAAGGAATTGCGCTTCCAAGTTGTCACGCTATTTTCATTCGCACTCGCCTCGAATTGGCAGGTAGTTTCGGAAAGGTTCTCGCTCCCAGAGCCGCGAAACCGTGCGCTACTTCTGCTTAGTTTGCGACTACGACGGAACTATCGCGCACGACGGCAGCGTCTCGCCAAGCACCATAAGCGCTCTTAAGCGCGTCCGCGAATCGGGCAGAAAACTGATTCTGGCCACCGGTCGCGAACTAGATGACTTGCTCGCAGTGTTCCCTGAGCTGGGGATTTTCGATCGAGTCGTCGCGGAGAATGGCGGCTTGCTTTATCGCCCCTCGGCGCGCGAAAAACTTCCTTTGACAAAACCTGCATCGCCCGAATTGGTCGAGAGACTCCGGCAAATCGGCGTGAGCCCGCTTTCGGTGGGCGAGACCATTATCGCCACTTGGCGCCCCAACGAAACCGCGGCTCTCGATGCGATCCGCACGCTCGGATTGGATCTGCAAATCACGTTTAACAAAGACGCGGTAATGATCCTGCCTTCCGCAACCAACAAAGGCACTGGGGTGCGCTCGGCCATGGCCGAATTGGGCCTTTCATCTCATAACGCGGTCGGCATCGGCGACGCCGAGAACGACCACGGTTTCCTCGAAATCTGCGAATGCAAGGCCGCGGTTCAGAACGCATTACCTTCACTCAAAGACCGAGCTGATTTCGTCGCTGACGGCGCGCAGGGCGCTGGAGTGGAGCAACTCATCGAAAAGCTATTGGTCAACGATCTGGCTGATCTGGCAACGCGCCTCGTGCGACACAGGCTGCATGTAGGGGACGATGTCCACGGCGCGGCATCCTTTGTAGATCCATATGGCACTCGGCTCGCGATTGCGGGCCCCTCAGGCAGCGGTAAATCGACTTTTGTTTCTGTGGTCACAGAGCAGCTGATCGGCAAGGATTATCAGGTTTGCATAATCGATCCTGAAGGAGACTACGAAGAGCTCGAGGGATTCGTTACGTTCGGCGCATCGGGCCACCAGCCTGACCTTTCGGAAATTCTAGGTATTCTCGAGGCCCAAACGCGCTCTGTGACCGTTAATCTCCTCGGCATTGCGCTGGCTGATCGGCCATCTTTCTTCCAAAAATTCTTAGCCGCCGTTCAGGAGCTTCGATCCAGGACCGGGCGTCCCCATTGGGTGATCATCGATGAGGCGCACCACATGCTTCCCGCATCTCGCGAATCGGCAAGCCGTGTAATTCCTCTGGAACTCGCCAGCTCCGCTCTCGTGACTGTCCATCTCGACCACGTGGCCCGGCCGATTTTGGAGACGGTGAACACCCTCGTTCTCGTCGGTCCTGATCCGCAGTCTGTCGTCAAAGATTTCAATGCAGGCGCATCGGCCGCACTGCCCGCTCACTCGGCGGAACTGGGATACCTGGACCAAGGAGAAGTCGTGATCTGGCCTTTCAAAAACAATGGGAGCCCTGCAAGGGTCAGGCTGCTGGAGACACGACGCGACCGCAAACGCCACCGGCAGAAGTACGCCGCGGGCGAGTTAGGCGAGGATAAGAGCTTTTATTTCCGCGGCCCCGAATCGAAGCTCAATTTGCGCGCGCAAAATATGACTATTTTCGCGCTGTTGGCGGAGGGAGTGGACGACGATACATGGACCTACCATCTGCGCAATCACGACTACTCGCGTTGGGTCCGTGATTCCATCAAAGATGACGATGCCGCCGCTGTGCTCGCGAACATTGAAGCCGACTCGGAGCTTCCGGCAGCAGAAAGTCGCCGGCTCGTACTCGACGTGATTCGCCAGCGGTATACGGCTCCCGCTTGACTTCCCGCATTGCGCGTAAAGGCGCGGCGCACACCGGGAGTGCCCTGCGCTGCGGGATTTAAACCTACCGAATATGCGCGTGATTGACTCAGGTATCTCCCGCTTTCCTCTTTAGGCGATCTGTTATAAGTTCCACCTCGGAGGATCCCGGCCCATGGGCTGCCTGCTGCTCATCCTGATTGCTGCATTCCCTCGCATCGCGCTCGTGCTGATGTTCCTGTTTTCCAATTACTTGCAGCGCGCTTACCACAACATGATCGTGCCGCTTCTCGGCTTTATTTTCCTGCCGCTCACCACTCTCGTCTACGCCTGGATGACGAACACCCACGAGCCGATCGCAGGAGTGAACCTCATTATTCTCATCATCGCCGTGATCATTGACGTGGGCGGACTGGGCGGCGGGGCATATCGAGGTCGGCGCTAGCCACATGCGTCATTGGCTGTCGCATTCGCTCGCGCTTATCGCCACTCTCTTGTTTATTGCGCCACGCCTGCATAGCGCTTCCACAACGGGCTCGCAATCTGCTGACTTCATTGTCTACGGGGCCACAGCATCCGGTGTGATGACCGCCTACTCCGCGGCACGCGACGGCCTCCACGTCATTCTCCTGGAACCCGGCTCCCACGTGGGCGGCATGGTTACCGGTGGCCTTTCGGCAACCGACTTCGGCCATTTCACAGTGATCGGAGGATATGTCCGCGAGTTTTACATGCAAGCGGCCTCGCACTACGGCGTTACGAACCTGGATAAGGGCGCGGATTGGTATTCCGAGCCCCACGTAGGCGAAGAGATTTTCAGGAAAATGTTGGCTGATGCCGGAGTCAAAGTCTATTTTCACGAACGCCTGCGCGAACACGAAGGAGTGCGCGCCACCGGAACAACAATTCACTCGATTACCACGGAAGATGGTAAGCAATGGAGCGCCAAAGTGTTCGCCGATTGCAGCTACGAAGGCGACCTGATGGCGCAAGCAAAGATCACCTACACGTGGGGACGCGAATCCACCGCCGAATACGGTGAAGATCTCGCAGGCGTACGCGCCAATACGCCAAAACATCAATTCTTGTGGCCAGTCTCTGCGTTCGATGCGGAGCACCATCTTCTGCCGGAAATCATGCCGGGTCCGCTTGCTGAACCCGGATCGGCGGACAAAGCCGTGCAGTCTTACAACTTCCGCCCAGTTCTCACGCGCGATCCCGCCGATCGCCTGCCGTTTTCGCGTCCCGATGGATACGATCCGTCACAATTTGCGCTGCTCGCTCGATATCTCAGCCAATACGCCGAGCACATGGGCCATCCGCCGCGACTTGGCGACATTACGAACCCGGTTGCCATCCCCAATAACAAAGCGGATTTTAATAACAACGGGCCGTTCTCAACCGATTTCATCGGCCATAGCTGGAATTATCCAAATGCAAGCTACGCAGAAAAGGCCGCGATCTGGAGGCAAACGCTTCTCTACACGCAGTCTTTCTTCTACTTCATCTCGCACGATCCGAGCGTTCCCGAAAGCCTCCGCAATGAAGCAACCGAATGGGGCTTGCCCAAAGACGAGTTCGCCGATACGGACCACTGGCCGAATCAGCTTTATATTCGCGAGGGCCGCCGGATGATCGGCTCCTATGTCATGCGGCAGTCTGACTTACAGGTGAATCGCACGAAGCCGGATTCAATCGGCATGGGTTCCTACAACAGCGACTCTCACAATGTCGAGCGCATCGCCATGCTCGACGGCACGGTGCAAAATGAGGGCGACGTGCAAGTTCCGGTGCAGCCCTACGAGATCAGCTATCGCATCATCACGCCGAAGCGCTCCGAATCGACAAACCTGCTTGTGCCCGTCTGCTTCTCGGCGACGCACGTTGCTTATTCATCCCTTCGCATGGAGCCGCAATACATGATTATCGGCCAGGCGGCAGGTGTCGCTGCGACGCTTGCCATACGCGAGAAGAAAGCCGTGCAGGATATTTCAATCGAGGCGCTACAAGCGAAACTCAAGTCGAATCGCGCCATTCTGCATCTGAGCGAGGAATTTCACTCAAGCGCCGCCGCCGCACATTGATGTCAGGCGGTATCTGCCTTACGAACTCCTTACGAAATCCTTACGAAGCCCTTAGGTCGTCTTTATCTTAGTCGTCTAGTCTCAATTCTGAGTAAGGCTATTTCGAAAAGCTCGAATGGCTTCCAATCCCCAGGATACGAGTAGTCAAAATACAGCTCGACCAGCCGCCAGGGTGTTGGTGGCTACCACCGCGATGCTCGCCTTCATTTCCTTTTGGCGTGCTGCGGCCGTGGTCCTCAATGACCTGGGCTCTTCCGCTTTTTATGCAGGCGCGATCGCCGAGCACTTCATCGGCAAAACGGCCCCTTGGTTCGTCCTGGCGATCATGCTTTTTGCTTTCACAGTACTGCAGCTTTACTACGAAAGCTGCGGCATGTTCGTTCGAGGCGGCGTCTATCGCGTTGTGAAAGAGGGCATGGGGTCGACCCTTGCCAAGTTCTCCGTATCGGCACTGATGTTCGATTACATTTTGACCGGGCCGATCAGCGGAGTCTCCGCCGGATTGTATCTCGTCGGCTTACTCAACGAACTCCTCCATTACACCCACTTGAACATCGTCCTCCCGACGAACGCGACAGCTGCAGTTTTTGCTGTTGTGGTCACGCTCTATTTCTGGTGGGAAAACGTCAAAGGCATCCACGAGTCGAGCGAAAAGGCCCTACGCATCATGTACATCGCCACGGTGATGGTAGTCATCATGGTGGGCTGGTGTATTTACACGATGGCAATACGTGGCGCGCACCTTCCACCCTTGCCTTCCCTCAAGAACATTGTTTACGCCAACGACTCACTGGGCTGGCTCAAGCACACTTCGTTGCCATACACCGTAGGCCTGATCGGCATTTTCATCGGCCTTGGTCACTCGGTCCTTGCGATGAGCGGCGAGGAAACCATGGCGCAGGTTTATCGAGAGATCGAACATCCCAAGCTGCCCAATCTCAAGAAGGCCGGGTTGCTCATCTTCCTTTACAGCCTCATCTTCACGGCCGGCGTTGCTTTTTTCGCCGTGATGATTATCCCGGACTCGGTTCGGAACAGCTATTCCGACAATCCAATCAGCGGTCTCGCAATGTACCTCATCGGTCCCTTATCTCTGCGGCTCGCGTTCCGCACGTTCGTCGTTATCGTTGGGGTCCTTATGCTCGCTGGGGCCGTCAATACGGCCATCGTCGGATCAAATGGAGTTCTTAACCGCGTTTCAGAAGATGGCATTCTCCCGGATTGGTTCCGCAATCCGCACCGCCGATTCGGCACCTCATACCGCATCCTCAATCTCGTTGTCGGCCTTCAATTGCTGACGATTATCCTGAGCCGGGGAAACATTTTCATCCTGGGTGAAGCATATGCGTTTGGTGTGATGTGGAGCTTTGCCATGAAGGGTCTTGCTGTCCTCGTTCTCCGCTATAAAAAGCCCGGAGAACGTGAATACAGGGTGCCGCTCAATTTCAAAATCGGCAAAACGGAAATCCCTGCCGGCGTCGCATTGATCACGCTCACATTGTTCGCCCTCTGCATCATCAATCTCTTCACGAAAGAGGTCGCCACAATATCCGGCGTAGCCTTCACAGTAGCCTTCTTTACGGTCTTTGAATTGTCCGAGCACATTACGAAGAGAAAGAACGACAATGTCGCCGAACTTGATCAGTTCAACCTCACTCAAGCCACTGACCTTACGCGCGAGACGATCGACGTTCAGCCGGGCAACATCCTTGTGCCCATCAGCAACTACTACGCTCTTTACCCGCTCGAATATGCACTCAGGCGCGCAGGCCGCCGCCAAGCCGAAATCGTGGTGCTGCACGTTCGCATGCTTCGCCGCGCCGCCTCCGGCGAATACGATCTCGCTCCCGACCAACTCTTCACAAAAATCGAACAAATGCTTTTCACGAAAGTTCTAGCCGTAGCGGAAAAGGAAGGCAAACCGGTACGGTTATCTGTCGTCGCCGCAAACGATCTTTGGGAAGCAGTCCTGCGGACGGCGGCGAATCTTCAGTCCAGCACGATAGTAGGTGGCAATTCGGCCCACCTGTCCGTCACCGAACAGGCTCGCGAAATTGGAATGGCTTGGGAACGGCTTACGGAGCCGCGGCCGCGCGTAACGCTCGAAATCTTTACGCCTTCGGGACAGGAGCAGGTCTTCTATCTCGGCCCGCACGCACCGCGAATGACTCCGAAAGAAATCGATCTACTGCACAAAGTGTGGCTTCAGCTAACCGATCGCCTGCCTGATCGCGAGATTCACCATCACGATATCGTCCATTTCGCTCTCGATGAACTTGAACGCCAGATCAGCAATGGCGAAAAAGGAGATGTGATCGAGCGCCTCACCGAACATGTCGATCACATTCACAATCGCCGAGTAAATTCTTAGGCCGAATTGCACAACTAAAACGCGAAGGCCACGCCGCGGCAAAACACAATTCCAGGATTCGGCTTTTCCCTCTCACCGGCGGATTTCTGCGGCGGTCCGAAAAACGTGCCTCCGCTCAGGAGTGCATCAATCGCCATCACCAGATTCCGCGCCGCCTGCGACTTCAGCACATATCCTTGCGCCCCCACTTTCCGGACCTCGCCCTCCAACCGTTCGGAATCGTGCGTGGTGAAAATCAGGAAAGGAGTATTGATGCCTTTCTTTCGCATTACGCTGGCAGCTTCCAGGCCGCTCATGCCCGGCATTGAAATATCGAGGATCACGATGTCAGGCTTCAACTCGCCCACAAGTTCAACGGCCTGCGCACCATCGGTGGCTTCGCCGCACACCTTCCACTCCGGTCGCGCTTTCGCCAGGAGCGACTTCAGTCCTTCGCGCAGCACTTCATGATCGTCCACTACTAAAATTCGTGCTTTCATAGTTCTCGTCCCAAATAGATTTCCAACATATTAATGCGCGTGCACCTTCGCCGCGGCAGCAGCTGGAACAGTGGCGCGCACCCGCGTCCCATTCGCGTCCGATGCCATCTCCAGCGTACCACCGAGTTGTCGAACGCGTTCACTCATCCCTCTTAACCCTACCCCTAGAGACCCCATCCAATCTCGATGCGCATGCTCCAGGATGGCTGACGGCAATCCCTTTCCCTGATCTGTAACCTCCAGCGTCACAGACGTGCCATCAGAAGAAAGTCGTATGTCCGCCTGCTTGCTTCCCGAATGCCGCTGTACGTTTGTAAGGCACTCTTGCAGCACACGGAAAAGCACGAGCTCCGCGTCACGCGAAAGTCGCTGAAAATCGTCCGGAACGGAGAATGTGGTTTCTATCCCGCTTCGTTTTGAGAAACCGTCTAAATACCAGGGAACCGCCGTCTGCAGCCCCATCTCCTCGAGCATGGGCGGATAGAGTAGATACGAAATAGTTCTCACTTCTCGCACGCATTCGTCGATTAGAGATCCGCATTCCGCAGCCTCTTCCATATCCGGAGACATCGAATCGATCTTCATTTTCAAGACTGACAAATATTGGCCGAGGCTGTCGTGAATTTCTCTGCCGATACGCCGCCGCTCCTCATCTTGCGTACGCAGCAGATGAAGCGAAAGCTCGCGAAGCGATTTTTCGGAGTCCTGCAGTTTATGCTGCGATTCTTCCAGTGCTTTTTGTGTCAGCATT
>DATNBB010000283.1:0-4961 GCA_035607335.1 Binatia bacterium
CGCACCAGGATCAACAACCAACAGAATCGCCTGTCAAATCGCATCTACACCGATAAGCACAATGCGGCCGCCACGCACTACGGCCCCGGAGAAGTCGGGCAGCGCGAACGCTCACAGCAGGATCGCATCGCGCAAGGCGTGAAGAGCGGTCAACTTACGCCCGGCGAAACCTCGCGCCTTGAGCGCCAGCAGCAAAGCATCAATCGCGAGAAAAACGGAATGCGTGCAGCCAATGGCGGCAAATTAACCGCCGGCGACAAGGCCGCGCTCAATCGCCGTCAAAACCGCGCCTCCGGCAACGTGTACGCCAAAAAGCACAACCGCCGGTCGTAGTTTCTTTATCTGAGGGCCTGTGTCTTTAGTTCGTCATCCTGAGCCGCGCCCGTCTTTAAGGGCGCGGCGAAGGACCCCTCTTGCTTTCTCGTCCGCTGACGTCAGTCCTGCCGCGAATTCCCTCACGAACTCTGAAGCCCGCGAATGGCAGCCCGACCTTTCTTGAATTTCCGCTACTCGGCATACCCCTTCGCAAATTTCTTCCGCCATTCCCATTGCGTGCGAATAATCGACGCCAAATCCGACTTCGCGGGCTTCCATCCGAGCACAGCTCCCGCTTTTCGCGCATCTGCAACCAACTTCGCCGGATCGCCCGGCCGCCGCGCCTCTTTGCGTATCGAAATCGCGGCGCCAGTCACCTTACGCGTCGTCTCGATCACATCGAGCACCGAATACCCATCGCCCGTGCCGAGATTGATGAAATCCGACTTCCCTCCTTTGCGCAAATGTTCGAGCGCTGCGATGTGCGCATCGGCCAAATCCGTCACGTGAACGTAATCGCGGACTGCCGTTCCGTCCGGCGTCGGATAATCCGTCCCAAAAACGCAGACTTCCTCGCGCTCGCCCATCGCCGCCGCCAGCACATTGGGAATCAGGTGCGACTCCGGCTCATGATGCTCACCGTGCTGCGCCGTGGCGCCCGCGGCGTTGAAATAACGCAGCGCCACGAATCGCAGCCCGTAAGCCTCGTCGTAACTCTGAAGCATTCGTTCCATGAAAAGCTTCGACCATCCATAAGGATTCTTCGGCCATTGCCGGCACGTCTCTGGAATCGGCACAATCTCCGGCTCGCCGTAGGTCGCGCACGTCGAGGAAAGCACGAAATGCAACACCCGCGCCTTCACGAGCGCGCCGACCAGCGCCATTCCTTCGCCAACATTATTCTCGAAATACTGCGCCGGCTCGGCGACCGATTCGCCCACGTACGCCAGCGCTGCGAAATGGATGCAGGCTTCAATCGCATGTTCGCGCAGAATCTTTTCCACCAGAGCCACATCGCCTACCCGTCCCTTGTAAAACGGCACACCATCCGGCACCGCCGCCCGATGCCCGCGATAAAGATCGTCCAGCACCACCACCTGACTGCCCTTTTCCAGTAGTCGCTCCACTGTCGCGCTGCCGATATACCCCGCCCCACCCGTCACAAGAATTGCCATATCTCTCCGTTCCTGTTCGTGATTCGCCGCCAGCGCCGCATCGACGCGCGCCCGCGAATCCGACAGTCTACCGTATCCCGCCGCGGAAATAGCCGTTCGCTAGCCATTCGCTACTCCTCACCAGCCACTCTCCTCTTTTCCCAAAAACTCTTGGCCTCGATTGCGTCCACATGAAACAAAGAACGCACTATGCTCTAATCGCTGTAGCGGCGGACGAAGTAACTTGCAAAACGGATCTGAGGCGTGATGGAAATCGCTCAACATCCCGACGGCGTGACTTTCGCCGTCCGAGTCACGCCACGAGGCAGCCGCGATGCCATCGAAGGCGAATATCAGGGCGCATTGAAGGTCCGGATCACTGCACCGCCCGTCGATAGCCGCGCAAACGACGCGCTGCGCAAGTTCCTCGCCGCAAATTTGAAGGTGCCCGCATCGGCTGTTAAAATCATCGCCGGCGAAAAGAGCCGCATCAAGCGCGTGCTGATCGTAGGGATCACACGAGCGCAAGCACAGCAACTCCTCGGAGGAATCGAGGCGTAACAAACAGACGCGGACGGCGCCCTCATGCCCGACATCAAAGCCATTCAATCCGAATTGAAAGCCGGCAAGCTCGATGGCTGGCTCTTCTACGATCATCATCATCGCGATCCGATCGCCGCACGCGTTCTCGGACTAAATAACGATCTGATGATGACGCGCCGCTGGTTCTATTTCATTCCCACGCGCGGCGAACCTCGAAAACTGCTCCACCGCGTCGAGAAAGGCACGCTTGACGGGCTCCCGGGCAAGGCTCTCGTTTATTCCGGTTGGGAGGAGTTGCACAAATCGCTCGCAAAACTTCTTTCCGGCAGCCGCACAATCGCGATGCAATACTCTCCCGACAACAACATTCCCTATATCGGCCTCGTCGACGCCGGCACAATCGAACTCATTCGCAAGCTCAAGAAAAAAATCGTCAGCTCTGCCGATCTGGTGCAGAAGTTCGAAGCCACGTGGACTGACGCCCAACTCGAAATGCATCTCGAAGCGGGCAGACGCATCGACCGCATTTGCCGCGAAGCCTTCACACGCGCCGCAAGCTTCGTTCGCGAAGGCAAGCCGCTCAAAGAGCACGAACTCCAAACTTGGATTCTCGATCAATTTCACAATGCCGGTCTCGTAACCGACGAGCCTCCCATCGTCGCGGTGCAGCCAAACAATGGCAATCCACACTACGAGCCGCACACCGCCACAGCTCTGCCCATTCGCGCCGGTGACCTTTTGCTCCTCGACATGTGGGCAAAGCTCGATGCCCCGGACAGCGTCTATTACGACATCACATGGGTCGGCTATTTAGGCGAACGCGTCCCCGATTCCTACGCCTCGATTTTCAAAATTGTCCGTCAGGCGCGCGATGCCGCCGTTGATCTTGTAAAGGAATCCATAGCGGGCGGCCGCGAAATTCACGGCTGGGAAGTGGATCGCGCCGCGCGGTCGATTATTCGCAAAGCCGGATACGCGAAGAGCTTCGTCCATCGCACCGGCCACAGCATCGGCCGTGAGGTCCACGGCAATGGCGCAAACATGGACAGCCTCGAAACACGCGATGACCGCAAGCTCATTCCAGGCACTTGCTTCTCCGTTGAACCGGGCATTTATCTCCCGGAGTTTGGCATCCGCAGCGAAGTGAACGTATACGTTGGCAAACGAGAAGCGCGCGTCACCGGCGCCATACAGACGGAAATCCTCGCGCTGCTCCGATAAGCGCACAAAAACTTCAGCCGAAATATGAATGAACCCGCCGATCCCTCAACCGAATCAAAGCCCGGCGACGTTGCGTTTTCTGCGCAAGAGCCAGGCGAATCGAATCCCCGTTTACAAGCGATCGTCTTTGCGCTTATTGCATGGATGCTTCCCGGGCTCGGACATCTTGTGCTTCGTCGTTGGAAAAAAGCCGCTGCCTTTTTCCTTGTCGTGGCCGCCTTCATCGTATTGGGCTGCTTAATGCGCGGAGACGTGTTTGAACCGGGCTCGGATGGCCCGCTCGGCACGCTTGGTTTTTTCGCGGATCTCGGTAGCGGTGCGCTCTATTTCCTGGCGCGAGCGCTGGAACTGCCACGGGCTGACCTATCGAGTGCAGCGGGAAATTATGGCACTAGGCTCATCGCGGCCGCCGGCATCTTAAATGTACTGGCCGTGATTGACGCGTTTGAGACCGCCGCTCGGCGAAAGTTCACTCGATGCGCTTGAGCCATCTAGTCTCGATGACGCTTTTCGCGCTGCTCGTTTCGATCGCGTTCGCAGCAATCGGTCAGCGCGCTCTCGCCGCGCGCATCCGACGCGCCATCTGGTCCTTCGCGCTCTTCATGCTGATCGCAATCGGCATCGCCTGGCTCCTCTTCCCTCTCTCGCGCTAGAGCCACCTTCATTCACATGTCTCAGCATCGTTTTCGCCGACTATTTCATGTAAGTAGCCATCCTCCTTCCGTTCGCCAACGTCTAAGTCCCAGAATTCGTACAGTAAGGTTGAGAGGACCGCATTCGCGCTGGCGCCCAACTGAGGGCCCCCGGGACAGCCGCCCTGTGCATCTGCTTGATCCTCGCTCTAAACTCCGCCGCATCCGCTTCCCCAGCCGCAAAAAGCGTCAGCATCCCCCATATTCAGGTCGCGCCGACCTTGGAGGACTTTCTCGACATGAAGCCCTCGCCCGCCATCGAAGGCAAGATGGCGAAAGTCGAGGGATTCATACAGCAGAACCCAAAAGACGGCGCACCCGCATCCGAGCCAACCGTCGTTTATGTCGGCTATACGGATCAAAGGATTTATATCGTTTTCGTAGCCTTCGACTCCCGGCCCGATCTCGTGCGCGCCCGCATGACGCGGCGTGAGAACATTTACGACGACGATCGCGTTCAGGTGATGTTTGACTCGTTCCACGATCAACGTCGCGCCTACTCCTTCGTATGCAATCCGCTCGGCATCCAGCTCGATCAGCTCTTCTCGGAAGATTCGGGCTCGGACGATTCGTTCGATATGGTTTGGGATTCACAAGGGAAACTCACATCGAAGGGTTACGTGGTACTGATGGCGATTCCTTTTCGCAATCTGCGTTTTCCAAAGTCGGGCCGAACCTGGGGCCTGATTTTTCAGCGCAACATCCCGCGCATGAACGAATCCTCTTATTGGCCCCGAATCAGCAGTTCCATTAATGGCCTCCTGAACCAGGAAGGCACAATGGAAGGGCTGGACATTCGCTCCGTATCCCACAACATTCAGTTGACCCCTTACGGCGTTTCTCGGTCTTATCGCGCTCTGGACGACCGTAATACTTCGCATCCTTTATTCGACGACAAGGTCGTCGGCGCAAGAGTCGGCTTGGAGTCGAAGTTCGTGGTCAAAGACCGGCTAATTTTCGATATCGCCGCGAATCCGGACTTCAGCCAGGTCGAATCGGACCAGCCGCAAATCACAGTTGACCAGCGTTTCCCTGT
>DATNBB010000287.1:0-4618 GCA_035607335.1 Binatia bacterium
CTCAGCAAACATATGCGCCTGCTAAGCGTCAGCTTCGATCCCGATCACGATACGCCGGCGGTCTTGCGCCAATATGCGAAGACGTTCAACGGCATGACTCAGGGAACGCCGTATGCGCGCTGGGAATTTGCCGTGATCCCGAAAGATGAGCTTCACAAAGTGACGGACTTTTTTGGCGTCACGGTCGCCGATCAAAACGGAACGTTTGTCCATTCGATGAGCACGAGCGTGATTACGCCCGACGGCAGAATCTATAGCTGGCGGGAAGATACTGACTGGCAGCCGAATGATCTGATCGCCGATGCAACTGCCGTGCTTTCACCGACGGCTGCGCTGGCTACGCCGGCCGATATGCGCGGAGCCGGACGGCAAATCACTCCACCGACGACCAACTGAAAATTAATTTTCGCGTTCGAGGATAAAATCGGGCACGGCAAGAAGGGCGCGGCGGTATTCCGTATCCGGTAATTCAGCGAGGCATGCCTTGGCACGCTCCACATAGGCGCGCGCCAAGTTTGAAGCGCGTTCGAGCGCGCCCGTTTCGCGCACGAGCCGCGTAATCTGCTCCGGCCGCACGCTCACAAACTCGCGCTCTTCCAGAACCGTGCGCACCAGCCTGCGGCCTTCGCTGTGACCGTTGCCGTTCGATGACTGCGCGGCCGCCTGCAGCGCGAAAATCAGCGGCAGCGTAACCTTCCCCTCCTTCAGATCGCTCAGAACGGGCTTGCCAAGCTTCTCAACGGAAGCAGTGAAGTCGAGAAGATCGTCCACCAACTGAAACGCGAGACCCGCATTGCGACCGTATTCGGCCAGCGCCTCTTCCACGCGCTCCGGCTGCTTCCCGAGCACGGCGCCAAGCCGCGCGCACCCGCTGAAGAGGCACGCCGTCTTGCGATACGCAAGCTCGGTCGCTTCCGCTTCGGTGAGATCGATTTGGCCGAGCCGCATCAATTGCAGTAGCTCGCCTTCAACCATGTTTTGCGTGAGATCGATCAGAATATCGAGGACGGTAAAGTTGCGCTCGCGGAGGGCCATTTCAAACGACTGCATATATAGCCAGTCGCCGGCGAGCACGCTCATATGATTGCCCCAGCGTGCGTTGGCGCTGGGACGTCCGCGGCGGGTATTCGCGCCATCGATCACGTCGTCATGGACGAGCGTGGCGCTGTGGATCATCTCCACGACGGCGCCCAAGCGAATGGCGCTTTCACCGCGATGCCCGCAAGCGGCGGAGGAGAGCAAGAGGAGCGCGGGCCGCATGCGTTTGCCGCCGCCCTCGCGCAGATAACTGGTGATCTCGACGACAGGGTCAATCGCGCCGCCATTCTGGGCGGCGATCTCCTGCTCGACGAGAGCCAGATCGTCCCGGACCAGATCAAAAATGCCTTTCGCGAGCTGAACGGCGAACGCCATCCTGTGTGGTTAACTGGCCCCTTGTCTGCCCGAAGCAACCGGCGCGTCTAGCTTGAAAAACGCCCGGAAGTTCTCCGCGGTGCGGAATGCCACTTCTTCGCTGGCTAAGTTTCTCACATCTGCCAATGCCCGCGCCACCTCAACCACAAGCGCAGGTTCGTTCCGCTTGCCGCGCCGGATCTGCGGCGCGAGGAACGGCGAATCCGTTTCAGTCAGGATGCGGTCCAACGGAATCTGCCGAGCCACTTCGTGAAGGTGCTTCATCTTTGGATATGTGAAATTCCCGGCGAAGGAGATCATGAATCCCATGTCGAGCCCGCGCCGAGCCTCTTCCATCGTTGCCGTGAAGCAATGAAAGATGCCGCCCAAACCGCTCGGTGCCCAATCCTCTTCGAGGATCGTGAGGCAATCGGCCCACGCATCGCGGCAATGAATCACGATGGGCTGCTTCGCCGCCCGCGCTAACGCAAGTTGCCTGCGAAACACCTGCTGCTGCACATCGCGTGGCGAATGGTCGTAAAAATAATCGAGACCCATCTCGCCCCAGGCCAGCACGCGCGGGTGCTTCGCCAATTCGGCGAGAGCCGCAAAATGTTCTTCTGTCGCGGCGCTGGCGTCGTGCGGATGGACGCCGACCGTCGCGTAGATCCAGTCGTGCTGCTCAGCGAATGGAATCGCGGCATCGATGCGCTCTGCCGGGCTTGTGCCGCTGCCGATCGCGAGGATCGTCTCCACGCCGGCCGCACGGGCGCGCTCGAGCATCGCCTCGCGGTCTGCCGCGAACGCGTCGCCCTCCAGATGCGCATGTGAATCGATGATCTGCATTGCGAGATTCCTACGTCCGGTTTTTACAGATTTGCCTTTTTGATTGCGATTAGAAAGGCATCGCGGACTGATAATACGGGACTTAGGTCAATTTTTAATTCTGCGTAATTGCGATTAGACTCTTCGCCTTCTATTCGCTTCTGCACCGCTCAAAAATCGCAAACGCCGACCGAGAAACGCCTGCAAACTTCGCAGGCAACGGTCGCTGCTACGACACCAAAGTCAAATTCAAAAGCGCCGGAAAAAAAGCTAGCCGGCCGCTGCAAAAGCAAAAGTAGAGCATACCTACTTAATCTTCGCTCCGGGCGCGATGTCTTCGGCGAACGTGCAGAGGACGGGTTTACCGTCGGCGACCGACGCAGCAAGCAACATGCCGTTGGATTCGAGGCCGCGCATCTTTCTGGGCGAGAGATTTGCCACGACGACGATCTTGCGTCCGACCAATTCTTCAGGCGCGTAGGCGAGCGCAATGCCAGCCAAGATTTGCCGCACTTCCTCGCCGATATCGACTTGCAGCTTGAGCAACTTGTCCGCGTTCGGGATGCGTTCGGCGGATTTGATCACGCCGACGCGCAGATCGATTTTCGCGAGGTCATCAATCGAGATTTTGGCATCGGTGGCAGCGGGCGCTTGCTGAGTTGGAGTGGCCACCGGCGTACCGCTGGTAGTCGCCGACGTGGCCGAGGCTCCCGCGGCTGCGGATTGCGCTGCGCTCGGATTGCGAATTTCGTTTTCCATGGCTTCAATTTTCTCCATTGCTTCTTTTTTATCCACTCGGGGGAATACGGCTTCGGGCTTACCAATTTTTGTGCCAGGCTTAAGATCGCCCCATTTCAAATCCTGAGGACGAATCGTATCGAGATCATTCGTCTGTCCGAGCTGACTCCAGATTTTTGCCGTCCCCTCCGGAATTATCGCGTGCGCGAGAATGGTTACGGCTCGAACAGCCTCAAGCGCAATGTACAAGATTCCACCTACGTACTCCTTTTTGGCGGGGTCCTGTACCATCTTCCAAGGTTGATAGGTCGACAAGAACTGATCGCCGTAATGCGACACGATCGTCCAAATCTTTTCGACTACCGCAGAAAAGTCATAGTCGTCGTAACATGAGCAGATCTCGGCTACAAACCTTGATCGAGAGGCCACCGCGTCAGGATCGTTCCAAGGTGGAAATTTGGGTGGCATCTCCGGCACACGACCCTCGAAGTGGTTCGAAATTAGGGTGAGGACGCGGTTCGCTAAATTTCCCAGGCCGTTAGCCAAATCGGCGTTGTAGCGCGTGATGAGAGCTTCGCGCGAAAAATTGCCGTCCTGGCCGAAGACGGTTTCGCGCAGGAGGTAATATCGCAGCGCGTCATTGCCCAACACTTTGACGATTGGCTCGGGATACGCGACGTTGCCTTTGGACTTGCTCATCTTTTCCTGTTCGAAGAGAAGCCAGCCGTGAGCGAAGATTTTTTTCGGCAGCGGCAGTTCGGCCGCCATGAGAAACGCCGGCCAATAGACGGCGTGGAAGCGGATGATCTCCTTGCCGATCATGTGCACGTCGGCGGGCCAGAATTTGTTGAATTTGGCGTTGCCTTCGGGAATCGAAGGAACGGCAACTGCAGATCCCTCGGGCCCGCCTTCGGTCGGCCCTCGGGATGACACGTCTGGAAGGTGGCGGACCGAATTCACGTCGCCTTCGCCGTAACCGATCCCGCTCATGTAGCTGGTGAGCGCGTCGTACCAAACGTAAAAAACGTGCTCGGGATCGTCCGGCCACGGAATGCCCCACTTGATCGTCTTGCGGCTGATGGAAACATCTTTCAAGCCGGCCTCAACAAAGCTCCGCACCTCATTGAAGCGAAAATCCGGCTGCACCCATTGGGGATTCGCTTCGTAGAACTCCAACAAGCGCTGCTGATAAGCTGAAAGCCGGAAAAAATAATTTTCTTCGGAGATCAACTCCGCGGGGCGGCCGCAAATCTGGCAATTTGCCGGCTCCGGCGTGTCGCTCACGTAGAGATTGTCATAAATGCAGTAGCGCCCTTCGTACTTCTTCTTGTAAATCGCATCGGGCGAGCGCTTCAGCGTACGTCGCACAAGCGTCTGCACGGCGCGCGCGTGCTCTTGCGACGTGGTACGGACAAAATCCGTGTATTGAATGCCGAGCAGCTTCCAGAGATCGCGAAAAATCTGCTGATTCTTATCGACAAGCTGCTGCGGCGTGATTGCCTGCGCTTCGGCGGCGCGTTCAATATTGACGCCATGCTCATCCGTGCCGGTGAGATAGGCGACTTCATAGCCGCACATGCGCTTATAACGCGCGATCACGTCGCAAACGATCGTCGTGTAAGCCGAGCCGACGTGCGGGCGCGAATTGGCGTAGTAAATCGGA
>DATNBB010000290.1:0-7648 GCA_035607335.1 Binatia bacterium
GGCAAGACGACGATCATTCAACTGCTGCTGCGTTTTTACGAAATTCAGCGCGGCCAAATCCTGATCGATGGCGTCGATATTCGCGAACTGGATGTGCAGGAACTGCGTAAATTGTTCGGCATTGTTCTGCAAGACCCCTTCCTCTTTACCGGCACACTCGAATCAAATGTGCGTCTCGGCACGGCGTCCGTGGATCGGGACGCTGCGGAGCGCGCGCTTCGCGAAGTCGGCCTCGGCTCATATCTCGATTCGCAGACGAAGGGTATGGAAACCGCTGTTACGGAGCGCGGCGGGACGCTTTCCGTGGGACAGCGGCAGCTTGTGAGCTTCGCCCGCGCGCTCGCGCACGATCCAAAGCTGCTCATTCTGGACGAAGCGACGTCGAGCGTCGATACGAACACCGAAATTTTGATTCGGGAGGCACTCGATCGGCTGTTGCGCGGCCGTACCGCTGTTGTAATCGCCCACCGGTTAAGCACGATCCAGCACGCCAATCGCATTCTCGTATTCCACAAAGGCCGTCTGCGCGAGCAAGGTTCACATCAGGAACTGCTTGCGTTGCGCGGTATCTACTATCGTCTCTACCAGCTTCAATACAAGGAACAGGAACTGCGCTCGCTTCCCGATCCGCGAGGAGCGGTTTTCCCGCAGGCGCTTCCCGCAAATGATTAGGGCGGCATGAGCGCTCCCACAATTCTTCTTTCCGCCGGAGAAGCATCCAGCGACATGTACGCGGCACGGCTAGCGCGAGACTTGCGCGAACGGACCGGTGCGCGCATTTTCGGCATGGGCGGTCCGCGAATGGCTGAGGCCGGCGTCGAGCTGATCGCGGATTACCACGAAGTCGCAGTCGTTGGAATTGCAGAGGTGCTGCACAAGATTCCGTCAGTGGTCAGCGTGCAGAACCGGCTGGCACGGGAAGCTGTGCGACGCCAGGCCGATCTCGCGATTCTGGTCGATTCGCCGGGAACTCATCTTGGCGTGGCGCGGCGGCTGAAACCCAAGAAGATCCCGGTCGGCTATTTTATCGGGCCGCAGATTTGGGCCTGGCGCGCCGGGCGGGTGCGGATCGTTCGGCGTCGCGTGAAGAAGATGGTGGTGATCTTTCCCTTCGAAGAGAAGATTTATCGCGATGCGGGCGTTCCTGTGGAATTTGTGGGGCATCCACTGGTGGACGTCGTGAAAGCGTCGCTTACGCGTGAACAATTTGCTGCTAAGCACGGACTCGATCCGGCGAGGCCAATCGTCACGTTGTTGCCGGGCAGCCGCAAGAATGAAATTGCGCGGAATTATCCCGCGGTCGCTCAGGCGTGCGCGGCGCTGCTTCGCGGTGGAGGCAAATCCGCAGAGAGCCAGTTCGTTCTCGTTGCTGCGCATGGACTGGGCCCTGAGCTTTTTGCGTCGCATGAGCCGCCTGGGCTGCAAGTGCATCGAATTGAGGATTGCGCTTATGATGCGCTGGCGGCAGCCGATTGCGCCATTGTCGCCAGCGGCACGGCAACGATAGAGGCCGCGCTGCTCGGCGCGCCGATGGTGGTGGTATATCGCGTGTCGCCGCTTAGCGCGTTTTTGGCACGTCCGCTCATCCGGACGCAATTTTTCGCCATGCCCAATGTGATCGCCGGCAAGCAGGTGGTGCCGGAGCTTATTCAAAACGACTTCACAGCCGAAGCCGTGCGGAATGCCGCTCAACAGCTGATTGAATCGAGCGACGCTCGATCTGAAATGCGGGCGCGATTGGCCGCGGTGAGTTCGCGGCTTGGCCCGGGCGGTGCCATTGAGCGGGCGGCGGATGCGTTTGCGGCGATGCTGCCGGGCTAGTACGCGGGCAACGGAAAGCGTTAGTCTGGTATCTTAGAAATGCAGGCGGAAACCCCCTTTAGAGAGGCCTCCTTGTTGCGCAGACTATGCATGTTAATCGTGCCCCTGGCTCTCGTGTTCCTTGCGGCTGCCCACGTCTCGGCGCAGCAACGCAGTTTTCCGCTTCGTGCGACAAACTACAACGTGGAGGCGATCCTCCATCCTGAGAATCAGACGATCCAGGCCGAAGCGAAGGTCGATTTTGTCGCTTCGCAGGTGTCGCGCACGCTGGTCGTGGAGTTGCATCCCGACCTGGTTATCTCGTCCGTGAAGAGTTCGACTGGGCAGGCGCTCACGTTTGCGCGCGATAACAATTCGCCGCTGTTGGTGAGTGTGGAACTGCTCGAAGCGGCTGTTCCGGGGAAGCCGGTTTCGGTTACGTTTGATTACGATGGCCCGATTTCGAGCCTGGAGGACAGCCCCACGCCGGGGATGCGCTTCGGGTCGATTGACAAGACTTCCGCATATCTCTTACTGCCGGCGCGCTGGTTTCCGCTGACGAATTATCCGTCGAATCGCTATACGGGGACGTTCAAATTAATTGTGCCTGATACGTTCCAGGTTGCCGGCACCGGCAAAGCCGATCCGCCCGCAGCGATGGCCCCGATGCCTGGCAGCAATGCGACCGGTGGGCAACTCTCGTACGTTTTCCACTGCGATACGCCTGCGCCGGTCGGTTCATTTGTGGCGGGGCCGCTGCAACTGACAAATGCTCCGGTCGAAGGCTATCAATTCGCCGTTTACACGCCGCAGGCGCAGGCAGCTACGGCGAATACCTATGCGCAGGCGACCGGCCGAATCATGGATTTTTATACGGAGACGTTTGGCGCGCTCCCGAACGCGCAAAGCAACAATTTGACTATCGCGCAGATGCCGGATGGCACACTGGATGGATATTCCGCGCCGGGCTTGCTGCTCGTCAGCGCACGTTCGTGGTCTACCGCAAAGCCGAACGAAGGCTTGCTCGCGCAACTTGCGGCGGGCCAATGGTGGGGAAACCAAGTTTTGCCTACGACTCCGACCGATGTTTGGGTAACCGACGGACTTGCCCGCTACGCACAGGCGATGTATGCCGAGCAGTCGGATGGCGTCGCTGGACTGCACAACGCGTTGCAGGAGTTCGCCGTGGGAGCGCTGATGTATGAGAGCGTCACGCCCGTTGCCGAAGTCCAGAGTCTCGGCTCCTATTCGGACCAATACCGTTCGATCGTGGAAGACAAAGGCGCGATGGTCTTTCATATGTTGCGCACCCAGCTCGGCGACGACCAGTTTGATGCGCTGCTCAAGGAGTTTTATCAGCAGCACGCGGGTAAGACCGCTTCGATCAACGATTTCGAGCAGCTCGCGAGCAACCATATTCCACAGCAGACGAATCCGGAAGATCCGCCGGTCAACCTGACATCGTTCTTTTCGCAATGGCTAAACTCGACGGGCGTGCCGGAATTCAGTCTCGATTACGTGGTTTATCGCACGCCAAAGGGTTTCCAGGTGATCGGCAAGATAAAGCAGGGCATGGATACATTCCGCATGCCGGTGGAAGTGCGCGTAGAAACGGAAGGAAATCCGGTCACGAAGAAGACGCTCGTCACCGGTACGAGCTCGAATTTCATCGTGGAGACGTTCGGTCGCCCGAAGCCGAATGGCATCACGATCGATCCGGATAATAATCTGCTGAAGTCGAGTCCCCACCTTCGCGTGCTTGCGCTCGTGGCGCGCGGCGAGGCAATGGCGTCCGTGGGCAAATACTACGAGGCGATTCAGGAATATCAGCGCGCGCTTGATGTGCAGCCGACCAATTCGCTCGCGCATTTCCGCATGGCTGAGGCGATGTTCTACCAGAAAAATTACAATTCGGCAGCGAACGAATTTCGCGCGGCCATTGGCGGCGATTTGGATCCGAAATGGGTCGAAGTCTGGAGCCACATCTACATGGGCAAGATCTATGACCTGCTCGGCCAGCGCGAACGTGCCGTGAACGAATACAGCCTCGCGCAGCACTTGAAAGACGATACTGCCGGCGCTCAAGAAGAAGCGCAGATGTACATCAAGAAGGCCTACAATCCGAATCAGCCGGGCGGCGAGGCAACCCAAAGCACTACGGCCACACCCGCTGCACCGGCGGCAAGCAGTTCCAATGGAACGTCGTCTTCGAGCGGCGAGCCTAGCCTAAAGCGCCGCACCGACGACCAGTAATTATTTACTTAGCGCCTTAAATACACTTTGAAATGCGGCGAGTGCCTGTTCATCAAAAAGCACAAAATAGATCTTCTGAACGGACGTTTTTCCTTCCAGGTGCCGCTTGGTTTCGTGCAGCATGATTTCCGCGCATTCCTTGATCGGAAATCCGGCGATCCCTGTGCCTACCGCGGGGAAAGCGATTGTCTTAAGTTCGTTTTGCGCTGCGATTCGGAGTGCATGAGCGGCGGAACTGCGCAAGGTGAGAGCCGTCGTGCGCCCTCCAAGTTCCATGCTGGCGGCATGGATCACATGCCGCGCCTTTAACTTCCCTCCTGTGGTAATCGCTGCACCGCCAAGAGGAATCGTGCCGATCGCGTCGCACTCTTTCTGAATCGCGGGGCCGCCTTTGCGCCGGATCGCGCCCGCCACGCCGGCGCCAAGTTGCAGATCGTTGTTCGCCGCATTAACGATGGCGTCCACGTCCATTTCCGTTAGATCGCCCTGCAATATCTGGATGTGATCGGCGAGGTTCATCGGGTACGCTCGGCTACAGCTTTGCGATGCCTTTCTCGTCGAATCCGAGTACGATGCGTCCTCCGGCAAGAATCACGGGCCGCCGAATCAGGTTTGGCTCCTCTGCCATAAGGCGAATCGCGTCTTCGCGGGAAGGCGGCTGCTCTTTCATGTTCGCCTTGCGATAAAGCTCGTTGCGCGAATTGAGAAACTGCTTGTAGTCGCGGTCTCCAATCAGCTTCTCAAGTTCAGCCGTGCTCAATCTGTTTTTCCCCAGATCGCGCAGATCGAGATGAAAGCCTTTGCTCTCCATGAACTTTTTGGCTTTACGGCATGTAGTGCAATTCGGCTTCTGAAGGAACTGGACTCTCTTTGCGCGCTTCGATCCACTGGGCGCCTTCGTTTTCGCCGGACTCATTTTCTCTCCCGATTCAGCCTTGCGGCGCTAACGCCATGCAGACGTTTATCGTAACTCAAAACGCCTGCGAGCCGCGCAGATGGAATCGCACGAGAAGACTATTTTCTTATTTGGGATCGATTAAGTGTAAATGGAGTGCTGGAATTTACAGGCCACGGAAATTGGGTTTGCGTTTTTCGAAAAACGCGGCGAGCCCTTCGGCGCAATCTTCCGTGGTAAAACAGTGCGCCTGAAGGCGGATTTCTTCTTCGAGTGCATCCTGCATTTCCTGGCGCTTGTCGCCGATCATCGTGCGCTTCATGTCACGGTAGGCGAGTGGCGGCCCGGCAGCCAGATGTTCGGCAAGCGCGCGTGTCTCTTCCTGAAACTTCGCCGCGGGAAAGACCTTGTATACGATGCCAACTTGGCAAGCGTCAGCGGCGGTGAGCGTTTCGCCGGTGTAAAAAAGTTCAGAGGCGCGCGAGAGCCCAATCAAGCGCGGCAGGAAATACGTGGCGCCAAAATCGGGATAAAGGCCAAGCTGCGCAAAACTCTGCGAAAACGTCCCCTCTTCGGAGGCGATCCGCAGGTCGCATGCGAGCGCAAGGCTCATTCCACCTCCCGCAGCGGGCCCGTTTACGGCCGCGATCACTAGCTTCGGCATCGATGCAATCGCGAGGCAAATCTCTTTCCCCGCGACCAACAATTCTTCGATCTCTTTGACGGATTTGCGTGCCCTCGCATCCCGAATGATTTCCAGGTCGCCTCCCGCGCAAAAAGCCCGGCCTGCACCAGTCAGAACGATAGCGCGCACGCTCTTGTCATCGGCGGCCATGAGCAACGAATGCAGAAGCGTCCGGCACATAGGCGCCGTAAGCGCATTTAATTTGTCGGGGCGGTTGAGGCGCAGCGTCAAAACCGCGCCAGACTTTTCTTCCTGGATTGTGTTCTGTTTTGGGGTCGCGGTGGCCATCGCGGCGTTGCCGACTAATCTCTCATTTGCTTGAGGAGCGTTGCCAGTTGCTTGAAATAGCGCATCTTTACGCCGCGCTCCGAGCCGCCGTTCTGGCCGCTCGTTGACGGCAGCACGAAGACCTGCGCGCCGTAAAGCTGCTCCTTTTGCAGCCCCAGTTTACACTCACGGCCGGAAAATTTCTCGTAGACCATCTTTCCGTTGAACGCAATTACTTTCGGACGCATCTCTTCGAGCTTCTGCGCCAGCAGAACTCGGCCCTCGGCGTACTCCTGCCGCTCCAGTTCTTCGGCGGATTTTGTGGGGCGTTTGACCAGATCCGTCATGCCGATCCCGAATTCCACAACCCTGCGGTCGTCTTCGTACCCTATTGGCTCCGGGATCACGCCGGATTCATACATCAGGGGCCAGAATTGGTTTCCCCGGCCGGCGTAGTAATGGCCAACACGCGCGGAACGATCCCCCGGGTTCGATCCCACGAGGATCATTTTCATGTTTTTACGCAAATAGTCCGGCAGCGTTCGCATCGATGTTTGGCTAAAAGGAAGCCCTAATCCCCTCAGGTAATAGTACACGCCCCACAAAAGCTGCGGCTGGCGAGTCGCGAAACATGGCGCGAGTGAGTAAACGGACCTGTGGCAAAAGCATCTAACTCCCACGAATCGTTAGTGCTGCATCGGCATCCAATTTGGTCTGGAGATGATATGGGTGCCTTTTCGTGCTGTTTCAATCTCTTTGTGCAAGAATGGGGAATGGGAACGCCCAAAATGAATCCGGAGACGCCGCGACCATTGCCTGCGACACCTCTGCCTTCAAAGGTCGTAAAAGATGATGAGTCCGCCCTGGTGGCTGCCGCCAAGGCCGGTGACGTCTCCGCTTTTGAAACACTGGTTGGCCGTTACGAACGCAAAATCTTCCGCCTGACACAAAACATCACCCAGAACCGGGAGGATGCCGAGGACGCCATGCAGGAGGCGTTCCTGAAGGCTTACGAGCATCTGGACAATTTCGAGGGCAATTCCCGCTTTTATACGTGGCTGGTCCGTATCGCCGTCAACCAGGCCTTGATGAAACTCCGCAAGCGCCGGCCAAACCAGATTTCGCTCGACGAAGACATCGAGACCGGCGAAGATTCAATGCCCCGCGAGGTGGAAGACTGGGGCCCGTCGCCCGAGCAGCGTTACCAGCAGACCGAGCTTTCTGGAATTCTCTCGCAGGTGATTGGCGAACTTGATCCGTCGTTCCGCGTCGTTTTTCAACTGCGCGATATTGAGGAATTGTCGACCGAAGAGACGGCGGAGGCTTTGGGTCTGTCCGTTCCTGCGGTAAAATCGCGCTTGCTTCGGGCGCGCCTGAAGCTGCGCCAGAAGCTGAACCGCTACTTCCAACAGGGAGAAGCGTCGTGAAACCGAAGTGCTCTAAAATCCTGAGCGAGCTTTCCGATTACCTCGATCAGGGCATTGACCCGGCGCTCCGAGCCGAAATCGAAGATCACTTGACGAAGTGCAAGGACTGCCGGGTCGTAGTAGACACCACGAAAAAGACCATCGATATTTTCTGCAATTCGGAACCAGCTCCGCTCCCCGACGACGCCCGCCACCGCCTCTACGACGCTCTCCAAAGGAAAATCCGTAGTTGCCGCTGTTAGGTTGTTAGCGACCGACAAGCTTCAAGGCTCACAAAAGCTTCAGTAAGCTGCGGAAAAAGCGCGGACCCGGTACTTCAAG
>DATNBB010000318.1:0-3836 GCA_035607335.1 Binatia bacterium
TCCCGCCGATTCATCTTTCCCATGTGCACCAACCTTTCGCTAGCTCTATACAGGAGAACCGGCGGGCGAATCAATTATTTGTCACAGCGCAGACGTCTGCAGCTCGCAAGCTGCCACATCCCCGATTTTTCTTGCGCTTCACTCGCGCCGGAAATAGGCTCAAGCCGTTGCAAAGCAAAGGAGGTTGCATCATGCCTGATCTTGATCGCCGTACATTTGTGAAGAGCGTTGCGGCCAGTCTCGCAGCGCCTGCGATTGCTTCTGCCGCATCGCAGTCCCCGATTCCTTCTGCGGTAAGTTCCCGCACGCGGCCGCCGAATGTCATCGTCATGATTTGCGACGATCTCGGTTTTGGCGATCTAGGCTGTTACGGTTCTCATCTCGACACGCCGAATTTGAATCGAATGGCTTCCGAGGGTGTCCGCTTTCTGCGCTTCAACACCGCGCATCCGGTCTGCTCAGTGTCGCGCGCCGCGTGGCTCACCGGCCGCTACGCCGTGCGCAGTCACGTTCAGGACGCCTACATGCCCGGCGTCTCCACCGGAATGGACCTTAGCGAAAAAACGCTTGCGGATATCCTCAAGCCGCGCGGATACAAATCCATGTGCATCGGCAAATGGCATCTCGGCGAGCAGGAGCAGTATCTGCCCCCAAACCGCGGCTTCGACGCATTCCTTGGCGTGCCCTATAGCGACGATATGGATCCGCTGCCATTAATACGCGACCTGAAGACGATCGAGCCTGACACGGATCGCAAACTTCTTACTCCTCGCTACACGGAGGAAGCCGTCAAATTCATCGATTCGTCCGCAAGCCATCCATTCTTCCTGTGGCTCGCATACTCTTATCCGCACGATCCCGCGCAAGCCTCGGCAAAATTTGCCGGTAAATCGAATCACGGCTCATACGGCGATGCCGTCCAGGAAATCGATTGGAGCGCCGGAGAAATTCTCGCTGCCGTAAAGCGCCATCAGCTCGACGAAGATACGATCGTGATCTTCACCAGCGATCACGGCCCTTGGTATCAGGGCAGCCCCGGCCTGCTGCGCGGGCGGAAGCACACCACCTACGAGGGCGGCACGCGGATTCCTTTCATCGCGCGCTGGACGGGGACAATTCCCGCGGGGAAAATCGTGGATACCTGGGGTTCGAATCTCGACCTCGTGCCGACGATTGCGTCCATTTGCGGCACGCAACTCTCTTCAAATCCCGTCGACGGCATCGACATCACAAATCTGCTCGCGGGCCGCGGCAATCCGCCGGCGCGGGGCACGATCCTCTACTTCTTGGATGGAGCGCTCGAGTGCGCGCGAAAAGGGAGCTGGAAACTGCGCGTGTCTTTGCACCCGGCCGAGACGGATGGCTACGAAGGAGGCCAGAACAAAGCGCCGGCGCCGTATTTTTTCGCCAATCCCGAACTTTACAATCTCGATACCGATCCGACGGAAAGCTATGATGTCGCTCCTTCTCATCCGCAAATCGTGAAGGAAATTCTCGCAGACATCGACGCGCTGATCCCCACGTTCCCCGAAGAAGTCGTAAGAGCCTACGCGGCGCAACGAGCGAATCTTGATAGCTCTCGAACGCCTCCTGGTGCCGCTCCGCGCCCGGCGGATTTCACGCCGGATCCGCGCATCTACAATCCGCCGCGCAGCTGACATTTAGATGTACAGCGTCCGGCAACGCAGCCAGGGGCCTACAGCATTGCCTTCTGACCTTGATCGGTTGTATCTTCCACCGTGCGTCAAAAGGAGAGAGCATCGATGAATCGCGCCGCAAGATGGTTGGTAGGAATAATGTTCGTCGCGCTTATGATTTTTGCAGCTCGCACGCAGGCGGCTCCGCAGTCGAATACGGATGTGTCTGGCACATGGACGCTGGAAGTCTCGCCCGCTCCGCCGGCGGTGGTGCCGGGCGCGACCACCCAGGCGCAGGCCCCGCCCGAAGCAAGGGGCGGCCGTGGCCCCGCCGCACCCCCAACTTTGACGCTCAAGCAAGACGGCAACACGATCACTGGAACGCTCGCCGGCGGGCGCGGTCGTGGCCCGGGTCTTGAGGTCAGCGGTTCGATCTCAGGAAACAGCGTCACTTGGACGCTCTCGCGCAGATTGGCGGATGGCATCGCCCGGCCGGAAGTCTATAAAGGCACGCTGAACGGCGACACAATCACGGGCTCCGTGGCGGAGCCGACTGTCGATCCGACGCAAGGATATTCAGTCGACTTTACAGCGAAGCGAGCTGCGCAGCAGTAGAATCGTCAAAAGCGCTCGTCAGAAAGGCCGCAACACTCTGCGTAAGCGAACGCGCCTGCGCTGTCACAGGCATGGCAAGAGCCTGCCGCCGTACCAGGCGTTGGCCGGAAATCCGGAATGTATGGAAAAACTTGCTCGTTTGTTTCAGCGCGTATTCGGGCAAGATTGAATAGCCGAACCCGGCTTCGACCAATCCTTTAATCGCTTCCGTGTCTGACGCCTCCATGATCACGCGTCCGCGTACACCCAGCCCGTCAAGAAACCGGTCGATCAGGTTGCGCATATTGCTGTGCTTCGGATAGAGGAGTAACGGAGCGCCCTGTAGTTCGCTCGCGGGGATCACGCCGATATGATGACCCTTTACGCGTACCGCCGAAGGACGCACCACGAGAAGCTCTTCATTGAAGAGCGGCATAATGCGCAGGCTCGCGTCCGCTACCGGCAGGGAAATCAGGCCGAGATCGAACTGCTGCTCCTTCACTCCGGCGATAATTTCTTCGGTCGCCAGCACGGTTACGTGCAGATCGATGTTGGGATATTTTTTCCGTAGCAGCTTCAGCGGCTTTCGCAGGCGATAAATTAGAGTCGTCGCGCCCGTTGCCAGATGAAAGGGACGCGTGTCCGTTTCCGGACGCTCGCCGAACTCTTCGCGAATCTGTTTCATGCCTAGAATAATCGCTCTTGCATGTTCCGCGAGCCGCTGTCCCGCCGGCGTGGGCATCAGCTTCCGCCCCGATCGCGCAAAAAGCTCCACCTTCAGTTCGTTTGAAAGAGAGCGCAACTGCAGGCTTACCGCTCCGGTCGATAGATGAAGCGTTTCCGCTGCGCGGCTCATCGTAGGCGATTCGATCACGGAGAGAAAAGATTCCAACTGGCGAATGTCCATCGGCGCACCCTTGCGGGCCCGGCTATTTCGACCTGCCGGACTCTTTAATTTCGCTAAACATATCATTTAAAGCTTTCAGATTGACAGCACAAAAAACTCGTTCTAATTTCCCGCCCACGAGAACGTCTCATGTGCTCGGAAGCCCAAGCTTGCGGCTGGCTTCCCCGAGCAGCGGTGCCTTGGGTGTGTGGTGCCGGAGGCGATCCTCTCTGTGCAAATGTTCTAGAGCGAAAGCCAAACTCAGCCGAGTTTGCATGCATTTCGGGGGGTGGAGAGATGAAGAGAGTTTTTTGGTTGCTGCTGCTCGTTTTTGCAATTTCCGCAGTTTCCTACGCACAAGTCGCGGGAACCGCTAATGTTCAAGGCACGATTCAGGACGCAACTGGAGCCGTGGTCCCAGGGGCCACGGTCACGATCACGAATGTCGCTACCGCTGTAACGCAAACTACAAAGACGGATGCCAGCGGCGTTTACAGTTTTCCGAGCCTTAAGGTCGGAACCTATAACCTTAGCGTGGCCGCGTCAGGCTTTCAGACGTATCAGCAGACCGGCATTGTTCTTGAGGTCGGCAGCAACATCGCTCTAGACGCCAAGCTGACGGTCGGTTCGGCGAGCCAAACCGTTCAGGTCGAGGCGCAGGGCCTTGCGTTGCAAACCGAAGATACATCCTTTAAGCAGACCATCGATCAGACGGACGT
>DATNBB010000009.1:0-22890 GCA_035607335.1 Binatia bacterium
ATCGGGCTCGCAATGCCCGAAAAGCTTCAGCCGGGGCCGCTGACGGGCCGGATCAGCTTTTTTGCGCCTGTCTCGCTGCTCTTTTTCTTCTTCATCCTGTTCGTATTAACGACGGTTCGGCAGATCGACTTGCACCCGATGAATTATTTCTTTCTGGCGTGCGCGTTTTTCTCATTTCATCTGCTGATGGCGTATCTCGTGGACCATCTCTCGGTGAATGCGTCGTTTCTCATATGTTCGGCTGTATCGATATTTCTGGTCGTCTCGTATTTGCGGCTCGTGGTGGGCATGCGATTCGCCGCGTTTGAAGCGGGCGTGGCGCAGCTGATTTACCTGGTGCTGTTTTCCTATGCATTTTTCTTCGAAGGGTTCACCGGGCTCGCGATTACGATCGGCGCGATCATTACGCTCTTTGTTGTGATGCAGGTGACGGGGCGGATTCGATGGTCAGAGCAGTTCGCGAGGAAACCGGTGAGAGCAGAAGTTTGATTTGCCGCAGAAGCAGAAGCCTCGGGTCTGGCAGAGACGCGCCAGACCCGGGCTACATTGCGTGCTCGTTGGTGGCAGGATCGCGAGCAAAGAAAGAGAGGTCCTTCGCCTCGCCGCTTCGCGGACGAGCCTCAGAGTCCGTGACGAAATTTGCGGCAGCATCGAAACCAAGAGGGATCCTTCGCCACGCCCTTAAAGGCGGGCGCGGCTCAGGATGACGACTTCTTTTCTAGGAGCCGGATTTCGCGTGGGCGGCTTTGGGTTGATAGTGGCCGGGCTCGGCGCGGAAGGCGATGCTCAGGCGGTTCCAGGAATTGATGGTGATGATGGCCATCGAGAGATTTGCGAGCTCTTCGTCAGTAAATTGCGTTTTTACGCGCATGTAGACAGCATCCGGCACGTGGCCTTCGGTGATCTTTGTGAGCGCTTCGGTCCATTCGAGGGCGGCGCGTTCGCGTTCGGAATAGAACGGGGCTTCGCGCCAAGCGTCGAGAAGATAAAGGCGCTGCTCGGTTTCGCCGTTGGCACGCGCGTCTTTCGAATGCATGTCGAGACAATAGGCGCAGCCATTGATCTGCGAAGCGCGCATCTTCACGAGTTCCATTAGCGATTCTTCGAGGCCGCAGCCATTGACGTATTGTTGGAGTGCCGACATTGCCTGGTAGGCTTTCGGCGCGACTTTAAACGCATTCAAACGAGCTTCCATTTCGATTCTCCCTCCATAATTTGCGGCTACAGAAGTGCCTCCAAACCAGTCTAGACAGTCCGCAAAGAAAAAACCAGAAGCGTGGATCACGAGGGAAAACCGACTAAACGGCTTGCATCTTATTTCCGGCATGATGCCCGGGCCGTACACACTTCCTCGGGTTGAATCCTCGCCGAAGGCTGTGCTAGCATCCCGGCTCTGCCGCCCCTGTGTTCCGCGGGCGTAGGTTCATGGGGACGCAAGACCCGCCGAGGCATTCAACAAAGCGGGCCATCGCGCATCAGCAGAAAGCGTGATGATCATCGCAACGCGCAGCGCCAACTCGTCCCGCCTCAGAATGAATCGCGAAATGCCTGTCTTGTGGAAGAGACAACTCCGTCCCGACTCCGAAACAACTCCTTTCGCGATGCTTTTGCATTGCGCGACGCCCGTTGTAAGAACGACTGACGTGCCCGCCGTGCTTCCCTCCTCCGGACGCGCCCGCCCTGAAGTCTTACGTTTCCGAGAAAAGAGAGGTGACACATGAAATCGTATGAGACAGAAGGAATCCGCAACGTGGGCATTGTAGGCCACGGCGATACGGGGAAAACCCAGCTCGTGTCGTCGTTACTCTTTACCGCCGGGATGACGCAGCGCCTAGGCAAAGTGGTGGAAGGCACGGCGCCGACGGACTGGGATGAGGAAGAAATCGCGCGGAAGATTTCGATTCAGACGGGCATTGCGCATGCGGAATGGGCGCCCACGGGGCAAACCGAAAAGAAAAAAATCAATTTTCTGGACACGCCGGGATATTCGACTTTTATCAACGATACGAAGGCGTCGCTGATTGCCGCGGATGCGTCGCTGATTGTGGTGGACGCGCTTGCAGGCGTGCAAGTTGTGACGGAAAAAGTGTGGGACTACGCGACAGAATATGAGCAACCGCGAGCGTTCGTGGTCAATTGGATAGACCGCGAACTGGCGAGCTTCGACAAGGCGTTGAAATCGTTGCAGGATGTGTTTGGACGCGGCGTGATACCGATCCAATTGCCGATCGGCGCCGAAAAAGGATTTCGCGGCGTGATCGATCTGGTGAGCATGAAGGCGCTGATTTATACGCCCGATGGAGACGGCAAGGCGAAAATCGAAGACATCCAGGCAGATATGGCAGAAGAGGCACAGGCCGCGCATGAAGCGCTTGTGGAGATGGTGGCCGAGGGCGAGGACGAGTTGATGCAGGAGTTCTTCGACAAGGGCACGCTGCCCGCCGAGGATTTGAAAAAAGGATTGCGCGAAGAGTTTGAGGCGAAGCAAATCTTTCCCGTGCTGATGAGCTCGGCGCTTCACAACATCGGCAGCGACGCGATTCTGGATTTTATCGTGGAGATATGTCCATCGCCTGCGCATGAACGCGAGGCCGTCGGCTACAGCACGCCGGATCGCGCGGCGCAAACGGGCGAGAATCAGATTAAGAGAAAGATTTCGAGCTCGGAACCCGTTTCCATTTTCGTTTTCAAGACGCTGGCCGATCCGTTCGCCGGGCGAATTACGTATTTCAAAGTGATGTCCGGCGCGCTGAAGAATGACGCGATGCTGACGAACTTCAATCGCGGCACACAGGAGCGCTTGCAACATATTCAAGTCGTGCAGGGCAAAACGACGACCGAGGTGCCCGTCTTGAACGCCGGAGACATTGGCGCGGTGATGAAACTGAAAGACACGGTCTCTGGTGAAACACTGGGCGACAAGAATGCGCCGATTTTCTATGGGGGCGCGCGGATTCCGGAACCTTCGATCACGTTTGCCGTGGAGCCGAAAACGCGAGCCGACGAAGATCGCATCGGCGTGGCAATTCACAAGATTCTCGAGGAGGATCTGGCCCTGCGCTTCGGCCGCGATCCGCAGACGAAGGAATTTTTGCTGAGCGGATCGGGACAACAGCATATCGAGGTGGTGGTGGCGAAGCTGCGGAAGCGCTATCACGTGGAGATGACGGTGAAGCCGCCAAAGGTGCCCTATCGCGAGACGATTCGCGGTAAGGCAGACGCGGAAGGCAAGCACAAGAAGCAAACGGGCGGACACGGACAGTTCGGTCTTTGCCGCATCAAGATGGAACCGCTGCCGCGCGGCAAAGGGATCGAGTTCGTCGACGATATTTTCGGCGGTGCGATTCCGAAGAACTGGATTCCGTCGGTGGAGAAGGGTGTTCGCGATTCGGCGGAGCGCGGATATTTGGCGGGCTTCCCCGTGGTCGATTTCCGCGTGAGCCTTTATGACGGCAAATATCATGACGTGGATTCGAGCGATATGGCGTTCAAGATCGCCGGCTCGCTCGCGTTTAAGGAGGCGATGAAACAGGCTCGACCGGCGCTGCTTGAGCCGATCATGCACGTAGAGGTGTATGCGCCCGATCAGTACTCGGGCGATTTGATGGGACACTTAAGCGGCCGGCGCGGAAAAATCAGCGGCAGCGAAGTGCGCGGGCACAACGTGATCATTAAGGCGCAGGTGCCGCTCTCGGAAATGCTCAGCTATGCGAACGAGTTGACTTCTCTAACGCAGGGGCGCGGCAGCTACTCGATGGAATTCTCACATTACGATTTCGTGCCGGCGGAGTTGGCTGAAAAAGTGATCGCGGCGCACAAGCCGCATCATGCGGGCGACGAGGAGGCGGAAGCGGTTTCGGCATGAGGGCGAGGAGGTAGAGGAGGCAGAGGAAATAAAGGAGGTAGAGGAGAAGACCCGGATACTATTCGGATGAAATTGCGCAAAGCGCCGGCGCTCATCAGCGCCGATGCAAGCGGCTGTGGCCGTAACGTGAAATGCGCAGATATTGCTTCTTTTCGGTCGCCAGATCTGTGGGCAGACCTTCTATGGATCCAATGAGATCAGCGATGGCAGCAAAAGATGACGCATGCGCGCGAAAGTAGCGTGGGGCGCGGTCGAGCCGCTCTCGTACGACATCGGATTTCGAGATTTTGCGCCGGCGCGATTCCCCTTCAATGTTAGCCACAAGCCGACCGGGCAAACGGATCGTAATCTTTCTCACGGTTCAATTGTATTACACCAATGTATTACACCAATTTCGGCGACGAGCATTTCCATTATTGGTGTGTCACGAATAGTTTGGGAAGAAAGAAGCCGGTGCTGCGGCGGTGTTCTTCGAATGCGGGGCCGAATTCGCCGAGCAGCAGCGCTTCTTCCTTGCGCGCCTTGAACCAGAAGGCAACGAAGTAGATCGCGAGACCAACGAGCGCGGCGTAACATCCAATCGCGACCGCGGTTCCGGCAAGCGCAAGCAAAATGCCGGTGTAAATGGGATGTCTAACGCGCGCGTATGGCCCGGTGCGGATGAGTTGGTGATCGGACTTGAGCGCGACGGTGGCGCTCCAGTATTTGCCGATGTGAATGCGCGCCCAGATGGCGAAGAGCACACCGAGCGCGGTGATCACGGCGCCGATCCAGGCGACGCGAAAGTCATCCGGCAGAAAGCGGTGTGAGAGAACACCAAAACCCGGATCGGCTGCGCGAAAGAACAAGAAGTAGGCTACAAGTCCAGTGAGTACGCGGCGGGCGATTCCGGCGCGGCCTTCGCGCCGGGCAATCTTCTTCGCAGTGAAGCTGGAAACCAGCCAAAAGACCAGGAAAACAATCCAGGTGACGCCGATCACCATGCCGGGATAACCGTTCATTGCAAGAGCCTCCCTGCCATCAGCAGATACGTTTGCAGGCGCAAGAGAATTTCAGACGCGCGTCAACCAGCGCTCCGCGAATGTGACCCGACAAATTGGCGCTTGCGGATTGCGGCCGATTTGCGGCACGCTTTCGCTCATGAAAAATCCCAGCAAGCGGCACGGCAATTCTACGTTGGCGATTCACGTCGGCGAGGACAAATTTCGTGTAAGCGGACCGGTCGGCGTCCCGATCGCGCGCACGTCCGGATTCACATTCGCAACAGTGGACGAAATGAAGCGCTGGGCCGAGGGCAAGAGCTCGGTCTACATCTATACTCGCTACGGCAATCCGACGCTGGCCATCGCCGAGGCGAAACTGGCAGCGCTCGAACGAGGCGAAGCCGCGGTCGTGACTTCGTCGGGCAGTTCGGCAATTTCGTCGGCGCTGCTTTCGCAATTACAAGCAGGGGACGAAGTGATCTCGTCCGCGCAGATCTACGGCGGCAGCTATCGATTGTTGCGCGATATTTTCCCGCGCTTTGGAATTCGCGTGCGCTTTGTCGGGCCCGATCTGGCGGGCGTCGAGCGCATGGTGACGCCGCGGACGAAAGTGCTCTATATCGAGACGCCGACGAATCCTTCGCTGAGGCTTATCGATTTGCGAAAAGCGGTGGCCTTCGCGCGCGAATGGGGTTTGGTGTCGATCATCGACAATACATTTGCGACGCCTGTGCTGCAGAAGCCGCTCGAATTCGGATTTAACCTTGTGGCGCACAGCGCGAGCAAATATCTGGCGGGCCATTCGGACATCATCGCGGGCGCGGTGATCGGAAGTACGGAACTGATCAAGCAAGTCCGCAAATACGTGATCTATCTTGGCGGCTCGATGGATCCCGGCGCGGCTTTTCTATTGATTCGCGGCCTGAAGACGCTGGAAGTGCGCGTCGAAAAGCAGTGCAAGACCGCGATGGCGGTGGCGAAGTTTTTGGAACGGCATCCAAAGGTGGCGCGGGTGCGATACCCGGGACTCGCGTCACATCCCGATCACAAACTCGCGAAGAAGCAGATGAGTGCATTTGGCGCAATGATGTCATTCGATATCAAGAACGGACTGCGCGGGGCGCGGAGTTTTGGCGACCGCATCCGCGTCTTTCTGCTGGCGACGAGCCTGGGCGGAGTCGAATCGCTGGTGAGCCTGCCGATTTATACTTCGCATTTCGGCATGAGCACGGATGAATTGCATGCGGCGGGCGTCGAGCCAGGAACGGTGCGGCTTTCGATTGGATTGGAAGATGCAGAGGACTTGATCGACGATTTGCGGCAGGCGCTGCGGTGATGCAGAGGCAAAGAGGCACAAAGCAGAGAGGCAGGAAAGGCGAGAAAAGGCAAGAGAGGTCTTCGCTTCGCTCAGAATGACGACATTTATTTTTTCCGGAATAAAACATCGGAAAGAACACTGATTTTTTCTGTGTGCTGCGCCGCTTGCCGGCTCGCGGTTGCTTCCAGGGCGCAGCCCTTCGCAAGAACACTCAGCGTAAAAAAGCATGTGCCCCTGCGAGCTATGCATTCTCTAAATTCATCATCCGATTACGCGCATATCGGTGAAGCGCGTATAATTGCTTCGGCTGATGCAAGGTTCAGCAGAAGGTGACTTATGACTCAAAGTTCTGGACAAGGAGCCGCTCCCCAGATGGCGCACACGCTACCCGCTCTTCCGTACTCTTTCGACGCACTCGAGCCCTATATCGACGCCAAAACGATGGAAATCCATCATGACAAGCATCATGGCGCCTACGTGAACAATCTGAACAAAGCACTCGAAGGACATGCCGATCTGCAAAATCTCTCCGTCGAGCAATTGCTCGCGCAGATCAACAAGGTGCCGGAGAATATCCGCACGGCCGTCCGCAACAACGGCGGCGGGCACATGAATCATTCGATGTTCTGGAAGATCATGAAAAAAGGCGGAGGCGGCGAGCCCAGTGGCGAACTGGCAGACGCGATCAAGAGCGCCTTCGGCAGCTTCGCCGATTTCAAAACGAAATTTAACCAGGCCGGGGCGACGCGATTCGGTTCCGGCTGGGCGTGGCTGCTTTTCCGCGACGGCAAACTCGCGGTTGAATCCAGCGCTAACCAGGACAATCCAATTATGGATGGCGGGAAAGCGTTCTTTGGACTCGACGTTTGGGAGCATGCGTACTATCTGAAATATCAGAACAAGAGGCCGGATTACATCGAGGCATGGTGGAACACAATTAACTGGGCGCAGGTAGCCGAGAACTTCGCAAGCGCGAAAAAATAGATCCGTTCTCTGCGAGAATTTTGGTGGATACCGCTCGGGCTGAGGCCGGAGCGGTATCCGCCAAATCGCTGTAATTCTCTGTTTCTACTAGTCTTACTCGCTTCACCCTGCCCTCATCTTGCCTTAAGCGTTAATCGTTCTCTCTTGCGCATGTCGCCTCTTGACGACTGCCGCGAAACCTGTAAACTGCATTTTCGCGATGGCAACTGCGACCAATCCGATAGAAGACGTCCTGCGGGAGTTCCAGTTTCCGCAGCGTGAGGCGGCGTTTTTTTATGGGCTGTTTTTGCGCGGCCACTCACCGGAAAAGCTGCGGCAGGACATCGAAGTGCCCGCGGCCGTGCTGGCAAAGTGGGACAAAGAGGTGGCGCACGAGCCGCAACTCCGCGAATTGCTCGACCGAATGATCCTTTATCGCAGGCACGTCCTGGCCATTTTTGAAAATCTCATCGGCCACGATTCAATTCCCCAAAGAGTGCAGTAGTTGTCATCCTCCTGAGCAAAGGTTGCGCTTGCGTTGGGCGCTATGCTACTTTCGCTCGCTGGGCGTTCCCCGAGACTCTCTGTGAAAGCATTGCAACCGCTGACTCCCGCAACCCGCGAGGAAGCGCAACTTCTGGAAAAAATCGACCTTCGCCGATTGCCGCGGCACATCGCCATCATCATGGATGGCAATGGCCGCTGGGCTGAACGGCGGCACTTGCCGCGCATCGCGGGGCATAAAGCCGGCGTGAAAAGGACGCGCGAAATCGTGGATACCTGCGCGCGGCTTGGCGTTCCTTGCCTGACGCTCTATGCCTTTTCGCTGGAGAACTGGCGGCGGCCGCAGGCGGAAACGGCGTTTCTGATGCGCCTGCTGCGCGAATATCTGAAACGCGAGATGCCGGCAATTCACAAGAACAATATCCAATTTCTGGCGATCGGCCGTGCGTCTGAACTGCCCGAGGCCGTGCACCACGATATCGATGAATCGATGCGCCTGACAGCGCGAAATACCGGTATGAAATTGGCCGTGGCGCTGAACTATGGCGGCCGGGCCGAACTTGTGGATGCTTTTAATTCGATGCTGAATGACATTCGCGCGAACGGTCTTTCCGCATTTCAGGCGGACGAGCAGGCAATTTCAAATCATCTGTATACGGCCGGGCTGCCCGATCCGGACCTGCTGATTCGCACGTCCGGCGAAATGCGTGTGAGCAACTTTCTGCTTTGGCAGATCGCATATGCCGAAATTTACGTGACGGAAACGCTGTGGCCGGATTTTTCGCGTGCGCGCTTGTTTGAGGCGCTGATCGACTTTCAGAAGCGCGAACGGCGGTACGGCGGTCTCGGGAAACGCGCCGCAGCCGCGGGTGCGTCCGGCAATGGCAGCGAAACCACGAGGCGAGGATAGCCGGCCAATGCTCGCTCGCGTAGTGACCGCGCTGGTGTTGGCGCCCACGGTAGTTCTGCTCGTGTGGTTTGGCCCTCCTGCATTGCTTACTGCCATTGCCGCGCTTGTCGCAATCCTGGCGCTGGTTGAATTTCTGAAACTTGGCGAGCGCTCGGGCTTTCGCGCTTTTCCCAATTGGACCATCGTCTGCGCCGCGGCGATCTTCTTCGTGCAATATGCAGCAGGATTAACCGAGACGCACACGTTTTCGGGCGGCAACATGTTGGTACGCACGTTTGCGGGCGGCGTTTTCTCGCTCGATCTTGTATTCATCGTGTTTCTATTGGGCGCAGCAGGAATCATCCTGGGGATGAAGCGTCCTTTGCATGAGGCGCTCCCAGCAATCAGCGTGAGCTCGGCAGGATTGCTCTTTATTGCGCTGCCCTTCAGCTATTTGGTGCGGCTTGATGAGATTGAAATTCGCGGCCGACAACTCGTGCTCTTTACGCTGTGTCTGATTTGGGCGGGAGATATTGTGGCGTATTTTGTTGGACGCAGCATCGGGCGCGTCAAAATGGCGCCCGCGCTGAGCCCCAAGAAGACGTGGGAGGGCGCGGCCGGAAACGTGATTGCGTCGTTGGCCGTCGGGTACGGATTCGCGGTTTGGATGCATGCAGATGTCGCCGGGATGTTGCTGATCGCGGCGGTGGCGAATATCGCGGGGCAGATGGGCGACTTGCTGGAGTCGTCTTACAAACGCGGCGCTTCCGTGAAGGATTCAAGTGGATTGCTGCCGGGACACGGTGGGATGCTCGACAGAATCGACAGCCTGATTCTCGCCGCCCCAGTCGTGTGGATATTGTTCCAGTGGCTCGGCGAAAGGATCGTCGCGCCGTAAGCCAACGCTCATCCCTGCTGTCAGGATTGCCTTTTAACACCATGCGAATTGTGCGCTAGCCACGGCGCGCCTCTCGCGCATAGAATTGCTTGCCCATGAAACGAATTTCCATTTTAGGTTCAACAGGTTCGATTGGAAGGCAATGCCTCGACGTGATCGAGTCTTTGCCGGGCCGATTCGAGATCGTCGCGCTCGCGGCAGGATCGAATGTTGATCTTGTGGCCGAACAGATCGTTCGCCATCAACCAGCTGTGGTGTCCGTTTCGACGGAGGAGGCGGCGCGGCAACTCTGTGCGGCGTTGGAATCGCACGCCGACACCGGGAAAGACAGGCCTTCTCCTGAAATTTTGTTTGGCGCGGAAGGGATCGAGCGCGTGGCGACGCATCCGCGCGCGGAAATCGTGCTATCGGCCACGGTTGGCGTGGTTGGATTGCCAGCCACTTACAAGGCGATCGAATGCGGCAAGGACATCGCGCTCGCGAACAAGGAAGTGCTCGTTGCAGCGGGCGAGGTGGTGATGGCGGCGGTCGCGCGACGGGGCATAGCGCTGCTGCCCGTGGATAGCGAGCACAATGCAATTCATCAATGCCTGCGGGCAGGCGAGCACAAAGAGGTAAAGCGGCTGGTGCTGACGGCTTCGGGAGGTCCGTTCCGCGAGACGCCTCTCGCGCAGTTGGCTAAGGTGACGCCGAAGCAGGCGCTCGCGCATCCCAACTGGAAAATGGGACAGCGCATCACAATCGACTCGGCCACGATGATGAACAAGGGCTTTGAGGTGATCGAGGCACACTGGCTTTTTGGCGTGGAACTCGAGCGAGTACAGGTGGTAATACACCCGCAATCTACGATTCACTCGATGGTCGAGTATGTGGATGGCTCGATCCTGGCGCAGCTAGGGCCCACGGACATGCGCATGCCAATCCAATATGCGCTTACGTATCCCGAGCGGATCGCGTCCAAAGGGTGCGCACTCGACTGGAGCGCCTTGAAAAGACTCGACTTCGAAGAAGTCCCGGACAAAAGGTTTCCATGCCTGTCGCTCGCCCGGGAAGCGGCGCGGATAGGCGGTCCGCTGCCCTGCGCGTTGAATGCAGCGGATGAAGTAGCCGTAGCGGCCTTTTTGGAGAACCGCTTGGATTTTCTGGGAATCTCCAGGGTTGTCGAATACGTGCTGGAACGGATGCCGAGGACGCCTCTCGGCAGCATTGAAGATGTGCTCGCGGCGGATGCGGAGGCGCGCCGCCTGGCGAGCGATGCAGCGGCAGGACGGCGAAAAGCATCTTAGAAAAGCAGTGGGGCCGGGCTCTCCGGCCCTTTGCGTTTCCGAATCGCTCCCCTCAGGTACGTTTCTCTCGGGCGGCGACTTGCACTAGAATCAATTTGAGGGAACATGGCCCATTTAACAAACATCCTGAGGGAAATCATTGCCGGCGCGGTAGTTCTAGGCGTCTTGGTCCTAATCCATGAATGGGGACACTTCATTGCCGCAAAGATGTGCGGGGTTCGCGTGGACGTCTTCTCCATCGGGTTTGGATCGCGCATTTGGGGATGGAAACGCGGGGATACGGATTACCGGGTTAGCTGGCTGCCGCTGGGCGGGTACGTGAAGATGGCGGGCGATAATCCCGCGGAAGAACGGTCGGGCGCTGCCTATGAGTTCCTGTCGAGGCCGCGTTGGCAGCGATTCATCATCGCCGTCGCCGGCCCGTTTATGAATGTCCTCACGACCTTCGTGATCTTCTGGGGAATCTACGCCATCGTGGGTATGCCGACAGATGCGTCATTGAAACTACCCTCGGTGGTTGCTGCGGCTCCGCAAGCAACCGGTTCGAATAGCGTCCAGGCCGGCGACCGAATCCTGCAGGTGAATGGAAAGAACACGCCGACGTGGGAGGACGTGGATACGGCCTTGGATAAGGTGAAGCCAGGCGGCGATTTTTCCGTCACTGTCTTGCGCGATGGCCGTCAAGAATCGCTTCAATTGAAAATGCCAACGGATGAGACAGCGGCAGCTTCCGTCGTCGGCTACCCGGCGCAGCACGCGATCATCGATCAGATTGAACCCGGCTATCCCGCGGACAAGGCCGGTCTGCAGGCCGGAGACGAAATAGTTCGTATAAACAATGTGCCAGTCGTGTCCTTCGGGCAGCTCGTAGAAGCCATACACAATTCGAATGGCGAGCCCGTGCATTTAGTTGTTAAGCGCGGATCCTCCGATGTTTCCACCATATTGACGCCAGTTAAGGGCTTGGATCCGGTGAGCGAGCAGATGGTGTGGCAAATCGGCGTGCTGCAGCGCGTGCAAGAGGCTTACGAGCATCAGGGCGTAATCGAATCGGTGAAAGACGCGGTAGGCGCCACGAATCGCACGGGGGCAGAGATCGTGGGAATGTTGAAGGCGTTGTTCGCCGGGCAAGTTTCGGTGCGTCAACTTGCGGGTCCCGTTGGAATCGTTCGCATGTCCGGACAAGCGGCCAAGGAAGGCCCGACGATGCTGCTGCAATGGACGGCGGTTATAAGCTTGAATCTTGGGCTGCTGAATCTGCTTCCTATTCCCATTCTCGATGGTGGCCACGTCCTCCTGCTGCTAATCGAAAGCGGAATGCGACGCGACCTGAGCCTGGCATTTAAAGAGCGTTTCGTTCAGGTGGGATTGATTTTCCTGCTGGCCCTGATCGCTTTTGTCACCTATAGCGATATCCTCAGAGCCATTCAAAGCCGTTAAATCACTTCGGGCATAAAAGATTAGGGGCAGGTCTAAGACCTGCCCCTAGGACTTCGCCGCGAGCATGAGCATCTGAGTTGGAGGAGCGGCGAAGAATCTCGCGTTTAAGCCTGCACGATTTCGTTTCGGACGGCGTAGCGGACGAGATCCGTGACGGAATGAACCTGCAATTTGCGCATGATGTTGGCGCGGTGAGTTTCAGCCGTTTTTACACTGATACCAAGCAGCGAAGCCACTTCTTTCGTGCTTTTTCCCTCGGAAACCAACTGTACGATCTCGCGTTCGCGCGACGTAAGGCGATCGCTCAGATCCATCGGCGCAGACATATTCGCACCAGCGCGTTGTGAATGCGTGAGGATGAGTTCGGTGGCGCAGGTCGTGAAGAAGGGCTTGTGTCTTGCCAACGTCTCAATTGCCGTGATGAGGTCGCGGTCGGAATCCGTCTTCACCATGTAGCCGCGAATGCCGAGCCGCAGGATTTCGCGGATTAAGTGATCGGAATAGTGGACTGACAATATCAGTATCTCGGTCTTTGGCGAAACGGTGCGGATGCGGCGCGCGGCTTCCAGACCGTTCAATTCCGGCATGGAAATGTCCAGGATAGCCACGTCGGGCTGGTGCTGCTTTGCCAATGCGACCGCTTGCGAACCGGTGTGCGCCTCTCCGCAGATAGACCATTCGGGACGCGGGCCAATCAGCGATTTCAGGCCACGACGCATTAGATCGTGATCGTCAGCCAAGAGAATTTTGAGACTCGCCATATGTTCTCCTTTCCAAACGGGCAATTTTTGCCCTCTGGAACTGCAAGAAAGCTATGTGCCGAGCACGGTCTGGATCGTATCCAGCAAAAGCGAAAGAGGCGCCGATTTTACGGCTAAAGCGTGGACTCCGATCTTGCTGAGAGCGTCACGCACTTGTTGCGATTCATGCATCGTAAAAACGACGATCTTGACGCCAGGATTATTGCGCAGGATTTCTCGCGCAGCTTCATGACCGCTCATTACGGGCATACTCAGGTCCAGCAAAACCAGATCGGGCTTGAGTTCCTGAGTCTTTTCGACAGCTTGCTTTCCATCCGCGGCCTCGCCGCAGACCTGCCAACCGGCGCCAAGCAACGCCGAACGCAATCCCCTCCGCAACGCTTCGTGGTCATCGGCGATAAGGATGCGGTAGGTCTTTTTTCCGACTTCCGGCTTGCGACCACCGTTTTCGGCGGTATCCGGAGCGCTACTCTTCCCTCTCGCTACGCTAGGTGCTGAAACAGCGCCCACGCGCACTTGGGGCGACGTATTAAGGTCCCACAGCGCCGCCAAGGCGCCGCGTGAAACGACTAAATCCTGCATTGTGCGGTTTCCGGTTGTTCTCGATACAGTCATTTATTGTTCTCCCCTACTGCCCCGAGGCTTCCTGTCGGCGCAGAAGGGGTGCGCGTGAGACGCAGTAGTGTCCCACGCGACCCCGGCCCAAGCGATACAGGGTTTACCTTAGAGGGCGAAGATTGGTCGTGTAGTTAGCTTTCGTCGTTATCGTCGCGGACAAATCGCGCAATCAGGAATAGCGGAATAGCGCTTTAAACCCGAAATCCATGTGCTGCTGGATGTGGCAGTGGAACAGGGTCAGTCCGGGATGATCTGCTACCAAATCAACCGAGACCCGGCCGTACAGAGGAGCAATAACGGTGTCTTTCATCACTCCGCCAGTGGACTTTCCGTTCACATCGACAAGTTCGAACGAGTGGCGGTGAAAATGGAGCGGATGCGAATCGTCGGTTCGATTGCGGAAAAGGATTCGATAACGTCCTCCTTGCTGCAATAAAAATTCATTCTCGTGCGGATACGGCTTGCCATTGACATTGAAAAGATTAAAGCGGCCGGCTCCGCTCGGAATTTTCTCAAACGCCATTTCGATCGTGTGATCCGGCTCAGGCTGGTTGGGCGTATGGCCGAACATCGTGTAATCGAAAGCCGTTTGCTTGGGCTGAATCCAGCGCGGCTGGCCTTGCTGGCCGGCGTACTCGACCACGATGCCCAATCCGTTGTTGCGCGTGGGGTCGTCCGCCGCGCCGAGAATCCAGACGCCGGGCTGATTCATTTCGACAAACGCATCGGCGCGTTCGCCGGGGCCGAGCATCACAATTTCCGTATCGGCGGGCGTGGGAACGGGATTGCCGTCGAGCGCGGTGATGTGAAACGTGTGACCGGGAAGCGAAATGACGCGGTTTTCAATCGCACTAGCATTCAACATGTGAAAGAGGACGCGCGTTCCCACGCGAACGCGTATCGGATCGCCGAATCCCAGCATGCGGTCGTTGATTGTAAATGTCTGCGTAGTCGCTTCGAGGCCGTTCGGGCGCGTATCCATCACCGTGGGCTTTTCCGGCGTGGGACCCGCACCGTTCAATTCATCCGTATCCATGTTTTGATCGGTGTAGAACGGCTCCCAATCGCGCAATGCGAGAAAAATCTCCTGGTCGTAATGGCCGGGATCATTGCCGGAGTCGATCATCAGAAATCCGAATTGGCCCGTGTACGAGCCACGATGCAAATCGCCGTTAGCCATTGCGTGCGAGTGATACCAACGCGTCCCCGCAGGCGTCGGTGTGAATTGAAATCGGCGATGGCCCATCGGCGGGACGGGCGGAGTTCCCTCTTCCTCTGATCCATCCACTTCCGACGGGATGAAGAGGCCGTGCCAATGCACGAATTCAGCGGCATCCGTGTCATTGATCACGTCCACCGTGACGGGCTTGCCCTCACGCATGTGCAAGATCGGCCCGGGAGACGTGCCGTTGTAGCCGATCGTACTGATGAAGCGGCTCGGGGCGATCTCCACCTCAACGGGCGAAATATGCAGAGTGATATCGGCGGCGGGCCCTTCGCTCGACGGAGCGTTGGCGCCTTGCGAAGCTGGAGGCGGTTTCAGGCGGATTCCCTGCGAATTTTGCTGCGATTCCGCAGCCTTATTTGCGATGAGCAAACCTGCCGCGCCCGCACCGCCAATTTTAAAAAACTCTCTTCTTTTCACAAGCCTTCACTCGTCCGCGCAGAACCGGGAACGAAAACAAAATCCTCTCACGTTCTCACTGATTCAAACAAGCCGGGAGCGGATGCCCGGAAGGCTCAGGCCGGGGATCAGCGCACTTCGTATACCGAGCAAAAATAAGTGCCAGCTTGAGCGTCAATGGAATTGACGCATCCGGCGCCTTAAAAGCGGCTTACAGGGACACAAAAGTGACAAAAATGGCGCTTTGGCGCTGTACAACGCATAACGGCCATTTTGCGCACTCCACTAAGCATGTAATTGCGGAGGCGTGTGGCCATCCGCTAACGCAGCTGACTGAGGTACGCGAGCACATTGGCAACATCCGGGGGATCGTAATTTTCGAGAAGGCGCAGGTGCTGCTGCGTCGCGGCGGTGAGGGTGACACCTTCCCTGCGAGCGGTGCCATTGGGCATGAGGAGCTTTGAGCGCAACCCTTTTGCATCGTAGCGCGAAGCGATACCCGCGAGATCGCCCGTCGGCGAATGACATTTGGAGCAGCCGCCGGACCCATTGAAATAGGATTTGCCCGCATCCGCGTTGCCTGCACTTAGATCGGCGGCCATTAACTCCTTATAACGACCCTGCTGGCGAAGATAGTGAACGTAGCGAGCCAGATAGAGAATGTCCTGATCGGAAAGGTCGTAAAAACTCGGCATGGATGTCTGCAAATTGGGAAGGCCGGCTTTAACGACCGGGCCGATCAAATTGCCATCCTGATCGGCGCCAACAACAGGCGAATGGAGAAGATCGGCGGAGCCCATGTTCGTTTGCGTGAGATCGATGCCGTGGCAGAAGTGGCAGCTGCTCAAGACAAAGACCTTCCGGCCTTTTTCGAGTTCTACAGTGGGAGCGCGATAGCCGCCCGCATCCTTGGGTCCCTGCGGCGGCTCGTATTGGGCCGTCGAGACCGCCACAGCCAGTGCGAAAACGCAAACCGCTGCTGTTAACTTCGGTGCGAGCATCCTGCCTCTTTCCGCGCGGCGATCACGCCACGATCTTGCGGCAATACTCCATGCACGTTTTCACTTCTTCGAACGACGGACGGAACGAACCGTACTCATATTCGATGTAGCAGCGAATCGGATAGCGATTGTCGCGAATGGTGAGAAGAATTTCGCGCAGCGGCGTATCACCGTGCCCGAAGGGGCGGTTCGGTCCATTGTTGCGCTTGCGATCGCGCAAGTGAACGTTCGCAATGCGGTCGTGGTGCCGATTGATGAAGGCAACCGGATCGTTATTGCCCGCGACGAAATGGCCGCAATCCAGCGTAACCTGAAACCATTTCGACATGGCGAGCGCCTTTTCAAAACTCGCGGGCGTCGCGAATTGGTCTGGATCGACGAGGTTATTGTGGTTGTGCATCGCGACAGGATATTGGTGGCGTTCGCAAAACGGCACCAGGCGCCGCGCTTCGCTAAGTACGGTAGAAGAACTGATGCCGGCCGCTCCCAGAGCTTTGGCGGCTTCGAAGGAGCGGTCACGCTCGGCATCCGTGAACGTCTCGTTAAAATTGATGTTGTAGTAGTAGATGCGCAGGCCCGCGGCTTCAAATTGTTTGCGAATTTTGACGTAGTAGTCCATTGGGACGGTGAGCCGCCAGTGGCGCGCTTCTTCGCGCATTTTCGCGAAGCCGGGAGCGCTGCGCGTCTGCACCCACCAGCCGGTAGCAACGCTGGACCATGGTTCAACATGCCCCGACATGATTTCGCATTCGGGGATTTGCGCGTATTGCATTCCGCGAATGATCGTAGGGATAAGTTGGGGATCGCCGGCCGGCGGCGCATCGTGAAAACTAAACGTCTCGACTCCGAAATGAAGTCCACCGACGGTTTGCGGAATTTCTTTAGCGGCGGATACAGAGGCGCGCAATGCGAAGGGCAAAGCAAGCGCAGCTTTGCAGAAATCTCGGCGGCGAAACTGTGCGGACGGCGACATAACACTCTCCCCTGCGGAAAACTATTCGAGCCACGAGTGATTGTCAATTCTATTGATGCGTGTTTTGAAATTGATGCGTCTTTTGAAATTGCTGCGTCTTTTGAATATGACCACTCACCGTGCGATTCCGGCGAGAGCACACTCAAGCAATCCGGGGAGTCCGCAGTTCTTCAGCCTGTACGGATGAACAGCTAACTCTTGCGCTGTTCGCCATCTCCGATCCAATATTCTTCGGTTCTCCCGCGTGAAATAGTCCTTAGCGCCCCCCTCTCAGGAAATGCCTGCAAGTCCGTGTGCCGCCCACCTAATGTTTGCCAGGACGGCGCGGATACGCGGCCGACATGCACAACAAGCAAGGAGGACAAACCCCATGACAAGAATGCCATTGGAATTCGAGGAGCAAGCAGTTCATGAAGATGCGGTGCCGACTGCGATGCCGTTTCCGGAGACAAGAGAACACGGCGAAGGACCTGTAAAATCGAGAAGCAGCGCTGGCGTGGTTCTGGGAGCGATTGCCTTAATCCTGGCGTTAGCTATTGGTGTTTTTGGTCTGTGGCTCTTCCGGTCGGTCAGGCGACAGGACCGGCGGATTGCGGCGGTCAGCCAGCAGGTCGAACGGCTCAGCCGGCGTGTGGGAGGCGCGGAGTTGCAATCGATGTCTCTCGCCCAGAAAGCCTCGCAGGCTGCCGCCAATGCGAAAGCAGCGGCGGAGCAGCGTGATGAAGCGAAACAGGCCGAAGAAACTTCAGCCGCACAGGCAAAATCGGCGCTCCAGGCGGCTGCTGCCGCACAAGATCAGGCGAAGCAGGCCGAGCAGCAAGCCGAAGCGTATCGCAAACAGCACGAGCAAGACCTGCAGCAATTGCAAAAAGTGCTCGGAGGAATTGCCGAAACGCACCGCACCGCAGTGGGCCTTGCAATGACGCTCGGCGAGAAATCGATTCGATTCGACGCCGGTAAGTGGGAAATCACACCGCAATCTCGCGACATTCTGAATCGCATTGCGGGCGTTCTCTTGACCGCAAAGCAATATTCCATTTACGTGTACGGATACACCGACGATCCCGGCACGTCAGACTACAACTTGAAACTCTCTGCGCACCGTACCGAAGCAGTCCGCAATGTATTGGTCCAAGCGGGCATTAGCCCGTCCGCAATCACGACAAAGGGATTTGGCAAGTCTGATCCACGCGCTAAAGGCAACACGGCAGCGGCACATTCAGCCAATCGACGAGTGGAGATCGGAATTGTCGATTCGAAAATCCTGACTGAGCCGGTCGATCAGAAGTGAGCCTCATGCCATTGCGGGGTTGGCATAGGGAACGCGAAAAAAGAGACTAGTCCTGCACCGTTGCGTGCGAGTCGCGACTGCGTACTGGTCCTGTACTTGTCCGAGAACGCCGTTTCTCAGGCTCTTGCACACACCTTGACCTTCGACCTATCCTGCTGTACGCTCATGGGCAGAAGGTTGAGGTATCGGATGAATTCACCGCGATTTCCTATTCCGCAAGGCACACTGGACATGTTGATTCTGCAGATTGTTTCGCTCGAGCCTGCGCACGGCTATGGCATCGCGCAAAGACTCGAGCAGATATCGCAATCCGCTGTTCAGGTCAATCAAGGCTCCCTGTATCCCGCACTTCACAGGTTGGAACTCAAAGGATGGCTCAAAGCCAAATGGAAACAATCGGAAACAGGACGAGAGGCTAAGTTTTACTCGTTGACGCGATCCGGTCGAATGCAGCTCGCTGCGGAAAAAGCTAGCTGGGCACGCCTGACAGGGGTCGTTCAGCTCATCTTCGATCAAGGGAGCGGATCATGAGGCCACTAATCAACTGGTTCCGTCGCGCGACGCTGGAACGCGATCTGGATCGCGAGTTGCACTATCACTTCGACCACCGAGCGAGCGATCTGGAACGTTCCGGTCTATCCGCAGAGGAGGCGCGCCGCCAGGCTACATTGGAATTGCGCGGCGTCGCACAAATTCAAGAGGAAGTGCGGGACATCTGGTTCACTCGGTGGCTGCGCGACTTCGCATATGACCTCCGTTTTTCCTTGCGCTCTTTTCTTCGAACTTCTTCCTTCACCATTACGGCAGTGCTTTCGCTGATGCTTGGTATCGGAGCGACCACCGCAATCTATTCGCTGGTGGATCAAGTCATGCTGCACGCGCTCCCTGTCCGACAACCAGGACGGCTTGTGCTGATCGATTGGCAAGGAGATGATGTTGGCACTGGTTTCGGCAGTTGGAATCTCATGTCCTATCCGATCTGCCGCGATCTTGACCAGCAGAAGCAGTTTTTTGAAGGTGTTTTCTGCCGGGCTCTCACCACAGTCGACCTCTCAACGGGCGGCGATCCACGTCCCGCGACGGCGGAGATTATATCCGGCAACTACTTCCCAGTACTCGGAGTGGGCCCGACGTTGGGGCAGGTGCTCACCCGTGACGACGATCACACGCCGAATGCAGTGGCGGTCCTTTCCTACGATTTTTGGCGGAGCCAGCTCGGTGGCGCTTCTGACGTGGTAGGCCGCAAGGTGCTGGTGAATCGGCATCCCCTAACCATTATCGGCGTTGCGGCTCCGACGTTCCGCGGCATCGACGTAGGCGAAGTGCCATCGCTCTGGATTCCGGTTTCAATTTCGACGGAGGTGATTCCGGGCTTCAATAGTCTCGATGATCGCCGCGTGCACTGGATGCAGGTGCTGGGCCGCTTGAATCAAAACGTCACATTGGAGCGAGCCGAGGCGGGGCTGCAACCATGGTTCAAGTCGATGTTGCATGAGGATTTGAGCCGGGCCGGATTTCCCGTCATCACGGCGGAACGTCGCCAGAGATTCCTCGCCTCTTCGCTTAGACTCACGGCGGCGCCACAGGGGCATTCCAGCCTGAGGCGGCAGCTGGCTCAACCGCTTTGGATACTATTCGCTGTCACAGCGGTATTGCTAGGTTTGGCCTGTCTGAATGTTTCCGGTCTCTTTTTGGCGCGTGCCTCTGCTCGTGAGCGTGAGATTGCTACTAGGCTGGCATTGGGCGCCTCTGGTGGGAGACTGGGTCGACAGCTTCTTGTAGACAGCCTGCTGATCGCAATCGTCGGTGGCGTGCTTGGGATTGCAGCCGCCCCGCTTGCCGTGCGGGCGTTGATCGCTTTTCTTCCTAACAGCACGAATGCCAGCGCTTTGCGAGCGGGCATTGACCCGCGCCTCTTGCTCTTTGCGTTCCTCGTAACTGTAGTCGCGGGTATTTTGAGCGGCCTCGCTCCCGCCTGGCAGTCCGCGCGGCGGTCCCTTGCGTCATCGCTCAGGGAACGGGGCGGGACGTCTTTTGGCGGTGTCCGGCTTCGAAAGATCATCGTGACAGCGCAAGTCGCTTTGGCTTTGACGCTCGTGGTAGGAGCCGCATTGTTTGCAAGGAGCCTGGACGCCTTAATGGCGAAAGGGCCGGGATTTGAAACGGCGAGTCTGGTCTCATTCGGTATTGATGCGATGCGAGACGGCTATTCCACACCAGAGGGAGAGAGGATGATAAGCCGAATCGATGAAGCGATCCGGCGCTCTCCGATCACTCAGGCTTCAGCGGTCGCCCGATTTCCGTTGCTGACCGGCGGAAGCTGGAATCATTTAATGACGATCTTTGGGGATCAAAGGATCGAGACGGATCGTGACGTCAATCTAAACGCTGTCACACCGGGATTTTTCGAGACCATGGGCATAAAAATCGTTGCCGGACGCAACTTTAGCGATCAGGACAACGCACCGTCGGACAGCCTGGGTTATCGCTCGGCGATCGTCAGCGAATCTTTCGTGGAGCGGTATTTAGGAGGTCGCAATCCTCTCGGTGTGCGAATCTCCGAGGGCACTGGACCAAACGTCGAGCCAAAGATGGAAATTGTCGGCGTCATGTCCGATTTCAGTTATCGCGGAATTCGCGAGCAGTCTGAACAGGCGTATTTCCCCTTCTATGAAGGGGAACATCCTTTCGGCACCTTCTATGTGAAGGTTCGCGGAACGCCGGAATCTTCCTTTGCGTCCCTTCGTGCCCTCGTGCGCGATGCCGACCCGACAATGCCAATGACGAACCTCCGTACTCTGGACGAGCAAGTCAACCGCTCTTTGAACACCGAGCGTATGTTGGCCATTCTGTCCGGCAGCTTCAGTACGCTTGCGCTGTTACTCTCGCTGGTTGGCCTCTACGGCGTGATGTCGTTTGTCGTAACCCAGCGCAAGCGTGAGATCGGCATCAGGCTGGCGTTGGGCGCTACTCCCTTATCTGCGATTTGGCTGATGCTCCGCGATGCACTAGCGATGATCCTTGCTGGCATAGCCGCCGGATTGCCCTTTGTTTGGGCTTTTGGCCGTATCGTGAAATCTCAGCTCTACCAGGTGAAGCCTTGGGATCCTGCCGTCATCGCAATCGCTGTGCTTACCCTCTGTTTGGCAGGGTTCTGCGCCACGCTCTTCCCTGCCCGTCGCGCCTCCCGCGTTAATCCGACCGAGGCGTTGCGAGTCGAATAGTTCAGTGCAAGCGACAGTCTTCGCTATGGCACGAGTAGGGCATCGTCTGGCTACACGTCCTTCCCAACTCCTGAGAAGTCATCTAACCGGGCAGGTATCGGCCCAGTACCCCCCACATGGACGACAACGCCGTTTCCCAGGACTTATGACGTTGCGCGTCGCAGCGCTTCTCGCGATTTAATGCATTGGACCAGCAGCATGATTACTTGCCCGAAGTGCTCGGAGCCATTCGATGGGGAACATTGCTCCCACTGCGGCCCCGCTCACGAGTTCATCCTGCATGATTCTCCCGTACCGGACACGAGACCCTGGTGGCTTCGACCGACCGATCGAGTGGGTTGGAAATACCGAATTGGGTTCTTTCTGTTTGTTTGTTGGGCGATCATCTGGACCGCAAGAAGACTCGACAGAACCCGCTCGGTCCTTTTGGGCGTCCTTGCCCTTGGTATCGTTGTGCTCGTGACCTGGTTAAGGTACCGCGATAGCGAACTGTAGTGCCTCTCGTAAGCTAGCCTCAACGGCCATGCGGAGTTCCAGGACTCCACTTTTCCGGTTTGATCGCATAACGAAGCCGGCTTCGTTAGAGATATGCCGTTTATCGGGCCTTGGGCTCCTGTTCTACATCAGTGTCATCATTGTTTCGTAGGCGTTATACTTCGGCTGATGATCGCTTTTCCGAAGCCGCGCGGATTTTGGGATTATGCCCTGTTTGCGTTCTTACTGACGGGCTCACTGCTGTTCTTGTTTTGGTCGGAAGCCAGTGATGGGATTCGTTGGGGCGACGCGACTCTCGCGATCACTGTTGCCATATTGAGCGTTATTGCCATTGTGCTTTCGCGCAGACGAGAGAAGGCTAAATGGATGCGTCAGCCGACATGGTTCGTGTATTCAGTCGCGACTCTCGGAACGATTGCCGTGATGTCCGGAGCTGCATACGCTGACGCATATCTGCTCCATCGGGGAAAGGTGAATTCCGGCAAACTCAGTGATAACTTGGTATACGCCGTAATATTTGCGGCGGTCATGCTGTGGTCCTCACGAAAGCGATAGGCTAAAGGCTTAAGACCCGTCGTGCCACCAAAGATGAACGTCTTGACGGGTAGGTCCTGATAAGTCGCCAACACGTACAAATACCGGCCCAGTACCCTGTATGGACGATCTGCTCCCGCACAACTCCAGCGAACGGGGTTAATATCCAGAGCATGCGCGTCACTGGACTGATCTCAATATTGGTGCTGCTGACAGGTTTCGT
>DATNBB010000014.1:0-13723 GCA_035607335.1 Binatia bacterium
CCAGGTCCGGAATATTCGGACGAGTAAGGGTTGGTTTCGACGTTGAATTCGCCAAGCGCGTCGATGGAAGTCTGAATATACGTGCCACCCTCGTGCTCCTCGGTGATATTGGCGCCATCGAGCAGGAACACGGTCATCTGCCCGCTGACGCCGTTAACCACGTTTCCGTTCACATTTTCCGGTCGGACGAGTTGCGTGTTCCCGGTCGCCCCCGGGTTTATGTCTCCGGGCGACAGCTGGGCTAATTTTGTGTAGTCTCTGCCGTTCAGGGGCAGGTCCATCACTTCATGATTCGTGATCGTCGTCCCTAGCGCGCCGGATTCCGTGCTCAGAATCGGCGTCTCGGCCGAGACGGTCACCTCAGTGCTTGTCGAGCCGATCGCGAGTTCCATATCGACTTCGGCAATTTGCGCGACCACCAGCTCGATTCCATTTCGCACCGTTTTTTGGAAGCCGGACGCCGTGACAGCTACCGAGTAAGTGCCGGGATCAAGCGGCGTGTCTACGTAATTCCCGTTCGAGTCCGTCGTGAATGTCTGTGCAATATTTGTGGCCGTATTTGTGACGGTCACCGTCGCATTCGGAATCGCGGCGTGCTGCGGATCCGTGACTACGCCGACGATGCGTCCCGATTGAACCTGTGCGGAAACGATAGCGGCCGAAAGCAAAAGCAGCCCCACCGACAAAACGAAACCCCACACTCTCCTTAGGCACATATGCATTCCCCCTCTCGTGAATCCACCTCGATACCGGGAGCGCACAGACCCGCCCGTGTCCGAGCGAGCGTTGCCCCGCATCCCAAGTTATCGAGCGGCGCGAATGGTAGTACCATTAAATTTAGCTTGTCAAGCAAAAAGGCGAAAAACAATTTTGCTCTAAAGACCGGGAATGGGCTGAGTTGTGAGAATTCCTTTTAATACACTAGTTTTCTTCATGCAGGGGTCTATGCTAGACTCCCCGTGCCCTAAACAGCTGAATCGCCTTGCGTGCGAACGGGTGCCACAGACGCATTAGAAGCTAAGAAATTGGCTAGTCCAATGGTCACAGCAATTGTATATTTCTCGGACCTACTCTAGGGGAATGAGATGAAGATCACGGAAATCCGGACGCGAGTCGTTGAATGGCGCGGTGAAAGTGTGCCGCCGCAGCCGCACTTCTGTACCAATCCGATGGATTTGCTGGATCTCGATGGGGACGCCATGGCCGGATTTCGCTTTCATGGCTGGCTTATCGTCGAGATATTTACGGATGCAGGTCTCGTCGGCATTGGGAACGCGGCGCTCGCGCCTCGAATCACGAAACAGGTGATCGATGTCTACTTGAAACCTCTGCTGATCGGCAAAAATCCTTTCGACTCGGAATTTATTTGGCAGTTGATGTATCGCAAGACGATGGCCTTCGGCAGAAAAGGAATTGGCATGACGGCCATCAGCGCCATCGACATCGCCATTTGGGACATTCTGGGAAAAGCCGCGAAGCAACCCGTGTTTCGTCTTCTCGGCGGCAGGACAAAACACCGCATTCCCGTCTACGCGAGCCGCCTCTACAGTCAGTGCCTCGAAAAACTGGCTGCCGAGGCAAAGAGCTATAAGGACTGCGGCTACACCGCAATGAAACTGCGCTTCGGGTGGGGTCCTCAAGATGGTGCGGCCGGCGTACAAAAAAATCTGGACCTCGTTCGCACTGTTCGTGAAGTGATCGGCGACGGAATCGACTTGATGGCCGACGCGTATATGGGATGGAATCTGGACTATGCGCGCCGCATCATCCCTCTTCTCGAACCCTACAATCTTCGCTGGCTCGAAGAACCCGTGATTCCAGACGATATTTCCGGCTACGTCGCCCTGAAATCGATGGGCAGAATTCCCATTGCCGGCGGAGAGCACGAATTTACGCTTTACGGCTTTCGCGAGCTCCTCGACGCAAAGGCTGTCGATTACATTCAATTTGATACGAACCGCGTCGGCGGCATCACGCAAGCACGCAAAATCGCGGCGCTCGCGGAAGCGCATTCGGTGCCCGTCGTGCCCCACTCGGGCCAGATGCACAATCTCCACATCGTCATGGCCAGCCTGAACTGCCCTATGGCCGAGTTCTTCCCCATCGTGGACGTGGAAGTCGGCAACGAACTTTTCTGGTACATTTTCAAGGGCGAGCCCAGGCCCGTGAACGGCTATATCGATCTCTCCGACGATGTGCCCGGACTGGGCCTGACGGTTCAAGAAAATGCGCTCAGCAAGTTCGAAGTGATCGAATGAGCGATTCGCTTTAATATCTTTGTGATCTGACCAATTTCGATTTGTGAGGCCCCGATGGAACAGGCAGCAACCTCCGCAGCGAGCGTTTCCCGTCACGGCAATTACATTAATGGCGAGTGGAGCACCGAAGGCCAGCCGCTCGAAGTCCGTAATCCAGCGAACACTGACGAAGTAGTCGGCGTGTTCACAAAGAGCCCGGCCTCGGGTATCGAGCGTGCCGCCGCGGCGGCCGAAGCTGCCCTGCCCGGCTGGTCGGGAATGCCTGCACCAGCCCGCGGCAACATCCTCTTCAAAGCCGCCGATATCCTTGATAGCCGCTTCGAGAAAATTGCCGCCGAAATGACGCGCGAAGAAGGCAAAACCTTCCCCGAAGCCAAAGGCGAAGTCCGCCGCACAATCAACATCTTCCGTTATTTCGCAGGCGAAGGCTCGCGCATGCCCGGCATGACGGTACCCTCCGAACGCGACCGCGTGCACATGTTCACCTTCCGCAGGCCCATCGGCGTTGTAGGTCTCATCACTCCGTGGAATTTCCCCAGCGCGATTCCTGCCTGGAAATTGGCGCCCGCGCTCATCTGCGGCAATACGGTCATCCTCAAGCCCGCGTCCGTCGCTCCGCTCAGTTCCTGGCGCATCGTGGAGGCGCTGCATGAAGCCGGCATTCCCAAAGGAGTTGTGAATTTCGTTGTCGGTTCCGGCAGCGAACTCGGCCAGGCGCTCGTTAACGCCGGGCCGATCAAAGCCGTCTCATTTACCGGCTCCTGCCAAATCGGCCAATGGCTCCACGAACAAGCTTCCAAGCGCCGCCTGCGCATCCAGCTCGAAATGGGCGCCAAGAATCCCACGATCGTCCTTGCCGATGCGGATCTTGCCGCGGCCACCGAAAATGTCGTCAACGCCGCGTTCTTTTCCACCGGCCAGAAATGCACGGCCACAAGCCGCGTCATCGTGGAAGACGCAATCTACGACAAATTCCTCGCGAGCCTCATCGAACGCACCAAGCGCCTGAAAGTCGGCAACGGAATGGAACCGGGCATCGACCTCGGGCCATGCGTCGACGAGAACCAAATGAACACCGTCCTCCGCTACATCGAGATCGGCAAAAAGGAAGCCGGCGCTCCCAAACTCGGCGGCAACCGGCTCACCGACGCCGCTCACGCCAAAGGCTACTTCATCGAGCCTACGATCTTCACGGAAGTCAGCGAAGACATGGTGATCGCACGCGAAGAAATCTTCGGGCCCGTTCTCGCCGTGATGCGCGCGCGCAATTTCGAAGACGCCATGCGCATCGCCAATAACAGCGCGATGGGCCTCTCGGCCTCGATTCAAACCAGCAATCTCTCGCGCGTCTTCGAATATCTCTCCGGCATGCAGGCCGGCCTCCTGACCGTGAATCTTCCCAGCGCGGGAGTGGAATACCAACTGCCTTTCGGCGGCACAAAGGATTCCAGCTTCGGCCCGAAGGAGCAGGGCCAAACCGCGCTGGAGTTTTATTCCGATTACAAAACGGTTTACTTGAAGTACTGAAGCAGGTTAAATACTCAGCCGCTGGCTTGCGTTTACGATAACGGTCCGCCGCTTTTTGCAGTCGAGCTAATGCGCAACCCGCGGAGGCAATAACTCGCTCCATGCCGAATCCTGACTGCATTCTCCTTCTTCAGGCTGCACCCAGGCACCTGATTGAACTCGCTCCTGTCGACCTGATCATCATCATCATTTACTTCGTGGCCGTGCTTGCAGTCGGCTTTCACCTCAAGAGCCGGGCCGAAACCGGCGAGGATTTTTTCCTCGCCGGCCGCGAAATGAGCGCCTGGATTGCCGGCCTCAGCTTTCTCTCCGCCAACCTCGGCTCTCTCGAATTGATGGGCTGGGCCGCCGCCGCATACGAGTACGGCATTCTCGCTGCACATTGGTACTGGATCGGCGCCATTCCAGCCATGCTGTTTCTTGCCATCGTAATGCTGCCGTTTTATTACATCAGCAAAACGCACTCCGTACCCGGCTACCTCAAATTGCGATTCGGCGAGCCAAGCCGCGCCCTTTCGGCCATCACGTTCGCTTTTATGACGGTATTGATGAGCGGCATCAACATGTACTCAATGGCGCTCGTGATGAAAGTCGTTCTCGGCTGGAACATTCATTTCAGCATCTGGGTGTCGTCGATCACCGTCGCCATATACGTGGCACTCGGCGGCCTTCGCTCCGCCATCTTCAACGAGGTCCTCCAGTTCTTTTTGATCTGGCTCGGCGCGCTGCTGATTCCGATTCTCGGCCTCATCGAAGCCGGCGGTTGGACAAATCTAAAGGCCGAAATCGCGCGAAACGTCGGCCCAAGCTACACGCACCTTTGGAGCACGCTGGGCTCGTTCAGCGACAATCCAATGGGCATTCATTGGACGGGCATCGTCCTCGGCCTCGGCTGGGTAATTTCCTTCGGCTATTGGACCACGGACTTTCTCGTCGTGCAGCGCGTGCTTGCCGCAAAAGATTTGCGCGCCGCCAAAATGGCGCCCATTATCGGCGCGGGCTTCAAAATGCTCGTGCCGTTTATCGTGATTCTGCCCGGGCTGCTTGCTCTTGCGGTGCTTCCGATGAAGCTCACGGGCGAAGCGGCAGCCGTTGCGTCTGGCGGACACAGCTACAACGAAGTTCTCCCCCTGATGCTGGCGCGCTATTGCGGACCAGGATTGCTCGGCCTGGGCATCACGGCTCTCATCGCCGGATTCATGTCCGGCATGGCCGGCAATGTCACAGCATTTTCCACCGTCTGGACCTACGACATTTATCGCGCGCTGATTCGCAAAAACGCCTCGGACGAACACTATCTCTCGATGGGCCGCTGGTGCACCGTAGTCGGAATTCTCGTCAGCATCGGCACGGCGTATCTCGTGATGCAGTTTTTGAGCATCATGGATTACGTGCAGGCCCTCTTCAGCTTTTTCATCGCGCCGCTTTTTGGCACGGTTCTGCTCGGAATGCTTTGGAAACGATGCACCGGCGCCGGCGGCTTCTGGGGCTTGCTCGCGGGCACGGTTTCGTCGATTTCTCTTTGGCTTTGGGTGCGGCTCGATCCTTCGGCGCTCTCCATCATTGCGCTTTCATCGCACGCGCAAGACATGGCCGAAAATATGTACCGCGCGCTCTGGTCGTGGATCGTTTGCGTCGTCGTCACCGTAGTTGTCAGCCTGATGACGAAAGCGCCGGAACCGCTCCAACTCGCCGGCCTTGTTTACGGCTATTCGGAAGTGCCGTCCGAAGGCGAGATGCCTTTATTCAAGCGTCCGATCTTTTGGGCTGGAGTAGTATTGATCGGGTTCATCGTTCTAAATATCTATTTCTGGTAGGCGAAAATGTCTCGCGAACCTGAAAAATTCTCGATCTGGTTCTTCATCGGCTCGCTGATCCTGATCTACGGAATCCTGATTCTAGCCGCAGGAATCCGCGTCGCTATTTTCCCGCCCGCCGCGCCCGTTGTGCTGGCGCATTTGCACGCCGGAATCTGGTGGGGAGCGCTCCTGATCGTTTTCGGCGGCACTTACGCATATCTTTTTCGCCCCACAAAGCGAGGACAGTAAATTTCCATGCCAAAGCAAATGACGTTCGGCGTTGTCGTAGGTAATCGCGGCTTTTTCCCCGGCCATCTTGTCAAAACGGGCCGCGAAGAAATTCTGGCGGTAATAAAAAAGTCGGGTTACGACGTGATCGCGCTCGGCGCGGACGAGACCCGCTACGGCGCCGTTGAATCCCGCGAAGAATCCAAAAAGCTTGCCGATCTCTTCCGCGCCAATCGCGACAAAATCGACGGCATCATCGTCACGCTGCCGAATTTCGGCGATGAAAGGGCCATTGCTGACGCACTGCGCATGGCCGAGCTGAACGTGCCGATTCTCATCCAGGCCTTTCCGGATACCGCATCGCGCATGACGATTTCCGACCGCCGCGACAGCTTTTGCGGAAAAATGTCCGTCTGCAACAATCTCCAGCAGTTCGGCGTCCGCTATTCGCTCACCACGCTTCACACCGAATCTCCGTCCTCGGACGCATTCGCAAAAGACCTCGCGTGGTTTGCAGCAGTCTGCCGCGTGGCGAACGGCATGCGCCGCCTGCGCGTGGGCGCGATTGGCGCGCGGCCTGTCGCGTTCAACACAGTTCGCTACAGCGAAAAAATCCTCGAAAACAACGGCATCACCGTCGCACCGATCGATTTGTCTGAAATTTTCGGCCGCATCGACAAAATGAAAGACGACGATCCAGCCGCCCAAGCAAAGCTGAAAAACATCCGCGACTACGTATCGACGAACGATGTTCCGGCCACAGCGCTGATGAAAATGGCCAAGCTCGGTGCCGTGATCGAGCAATGGATGAAGGCCAACGACCTCGATATCAGCGCCGTGCAATGCTGGACTTCGATGGAGGAATATTTCGGCGTCGTCCCCTGCACGCTAATGAGCATGATGAGCAACGATCTGCTTTCGAGCGCGTGCGAAGTGGATATCGCGGGCGTGCTCGGTATGCACGCGTTGCGCCTCGCCTCGGAAACGCCAAGCGCCCTGCTCGATTGGAACAACAACTACGGCGAAGATCCCAATAAAGCCGTCTGTTTCCATTGCAGCAATCTGCCGAAACATTTCTTCCAGAGCGTAAGAATGGATTTTCAGGAGATCATCGCGGGCACGGTCGGCAAGGCAAACACGTTCGGCACCGTCGTAGGCCGCGTAAAGGCCGGACCAATGACGTACGCACGCTTTTCCACGGACGATCTCTCGGGCTGCGTCCGCGGTTATCTCGGCCAAGGCGCTTTCACCACCGATCCTCTCGAAACATTCGGCGGCGCGGGCGTCGTCGAGATTCCGCGCCTTCAGAATCTCTTGCACTATATTTGCGAAAACGGCTTTGAGCATCACGTAGCCGCAAATCTTTCCTCCACAGCCGCCGCCGTTCACGAGGCTGCCACCAAATACCTTGGCTGGCAGATGTATTGGCACCAATGAGCGTCGTTGCCGGCGTCGACTTCGGCACTCTCAGCGTTCGCGTCTCTATCGTTGACAACGAACGAGGACGCCTCGGCCACGGCATTTCCGAATATCCGCTGCATCGCAAGCGCGAAGATCCCAATTACGCCACGCAAAGCCATGCTGACCACATGTCCGCGCTCGCCTCTGCCACAAAGAAGGCTCTTGCCACTGCGGGCGTCGCGGGCGAATCCGTGGAAGCCATTGCCTTGGACACCACAGGATCGAGCGTCATTCCTGTTGGCGAAAATCTCGATCCCCTCGACGACTACTATCTCTGGTGCGATCATCGTGCGTCGGAAGAGGCCGCTCTCATCACTGACGTTGCAAATCGCACCGGCCTCGAAGCCATTCAGTGGTGCGGCGGCATTTATTCGTCCGAATGGGGTTTCTCCAAGCTGCTTCACTGGCTGCGCCACAATCCGGATAAGCGCGATCGGCTCGTCACCGCATTTGAACACTGCGACATGGTCGCGGCTACGCTGTGCGGCGCGAAAACTCCCGAACAAGCGGCTCGCAGTATCTGCGCCATGGGCCACAAATGGCTCTGGAACAAATCGCTGGGCGGCTTGCCGCCTGAGAATTTCCTTGAGCAGGTCGATCCCTTGCTCAAAGGCGTTCGTTCTAAGCTGAATGGCTGCTACGCCACGTCAGACAAGCTCGCCGGTCGTCTTTCGGAAGAATGGGCCGCAAAACTCGGCTTGCGCGCGGGCATACCGATTCCGGTCGGCGCATTTGACGCTCACTGGGACGCCATCGGCGCAGGCGTGAATCTCGGGAGCGTGGTCAACGTGATCGGCAGCTCCACCTGCATTATTGCCGTCGCCGAAAACGTCAGCCTCATTCCCGGCGTGTGTGGCGTTGTGCAAGGGTCCGTTCATCCGCGTCTTAGCGGCATCGAAGCGGGCCTTTCCGCTACGGGCGATCTGTTCGAAGCCATCGCGCGCCGGGCAGGCTCCCCCGTCGGCGAGCTTTCCGGCAATCTGCATCGTTATCGCGCTGGAGAAACGGGCCTTCTTCGCCTCACGTGGGACAATGGCGACCGCACTGTTCTCGTCAATGCCGAGCTCGGCGGCATGACGATCGGCTGGAACCTCGTCCACAACGCCGAAGATGAACTCTTTGCCGCAATCGAAGGAACCGCCTTGCACACGCGCATCATCCTCGAGCGCATGCAGGAACACGGGCTCCCGATCGACCGCGTCATCCATGGCGGCGGGATCCCACAGAAAAATGACGTGCTTAACCGCGTCTACGCCAACCTATTGAATAAGCCGATTCTGATCCCGCAATCGGACGTCACCAGCCTCGGCTCGGCGATCTTCGCGTTTCTCGCGGCGGGCACCTTCCGCAGCATAGAAGAAGCGCAATCGCGACTCTGCCCGAAATATCACGTCATCGAACCCGATCCGGCTTCCGTTCGCGTGTATGATGAGCTTTATAAATTCTATAAGCCTCTTTATTTCGCGTTTGGCAAATCCGGCTCTGCGCCGACGCAAGTCGGTGAGGTCCTTCCTTCGTTACGCAAAATTGCCGCTCAGGCAAGAGGTGGAAGATGATGTTTGAAGCGTTGCGCCAAGAGGTGCTCGCCGCCAATCTCGAATTGGTCCGCCACGGCCTGGTGATCTACACTTTCGGTAATGCCAGCGCGATCGATCGCTCGAAAGGCATCGTTGTCATCAAACCGAGTGGCATTCCCTACGAAGGCATGACGGCAAACCACATGGTCGTGGTCGATCTTGACGGCAAAATCGTCGAAGGCTCGCTAAAACCTTCTTCCGATCTTCCCACTCACTTGATTCTGTACCGTAATTTCCAGAGTATCGGCGGGGTCGCGCACACGCACTCTCGCTGCGCCACCGCCTTTGCGCAGGCGCGGACCGAAATACCGTGTTACGGCACGACGCATGCCGATTATTTTTACGGCCCCGTGCCCGTCACGTCGCCGTTGCTTTCCAGCGAAATCGAGAATGAATACGAAGCGAACACGGGCCGGTCTATCGTCCGCCGCTTTCAAGGCCTCGATCCGCAATCGATGCCGGCCGTTCTCGTTGCGTCGCACGCGCCGTTCACATGGGGAGACACCGTTGCCGATGCTGCTTATCACGCAGGCATTCTCGAAGAGGTCGCTCACTTGGCGCTCTGCACAACCATGGCGAACCCGGAAGCCGAACGCATCTCGCGCGCTCTGCTCGACAAGCATTTCTATCGAAAGCACGGCAATGCCGCTTATTACGGCCAAGGAAAGCGCTGAGCAGTTATCATGAGCATCGCAATACATCAAATGGCAAGGGAGAATGCAATGCACTTACGAAAAATTCTGATCGCGATTTTCGTCATTGCGGTCGCGATCCCCGGCATTTGCGCCGGGCAAAACGCGACGGCGCGCGGCGCGAAACTCACGCATCAATCCTGGGGACAAACTCCAGAGGGGCAACCCGTTGATATTTACACGCTCACTAATGCGCGGGGCATGGAAGCGCGCATCATCACGTACGGCGGAATTCTCGTCTCGCTGAAGGTGCCGGATCGCAAAGGCAAATTCGCAGACGTCGTCACCGGCTTTGACAGCCTCGATCGATACATCGGTCCGCCGGCTCCGCCCTTCTTCGGCGCATTAATCGGACGTTACGCAAACCGCATTGGCAATGCCACCTTCACGCTTGATGGCGTTCACTACACGCTCGACAAAAACGACGGTCCTAACAGCCTTCACGGCGGCTTTCATGGCTTCGATAAGAAAGTTTGGACGGCAAAACCGATCGGCAATAACAGCCTACAGTTAACCTATCTGAGCAAAGACGGCGAGGAAGGCTATCCCGGAAATTTGTCAGTCACCGTGATCTACACGCTCACGGTGAACAACGAATTGCGCATCGATTACAACGCGACCACGGACAAAGACACAGTCCTGAATCTCACGAATCATTCCTATTTCAATCTGGCGGGACAGGGCGTCGGCGACATTCTCGGCCACATCGTCACGATCAATGCCGACCGCTACACTCCGGTCGATAAAACCCTGATTCCAACCGGCGAACTGCGCCCCGTCGCCGGCACGCCTTTCGATTTCCGCACGCCGCACTCGATCGGCGAGCGTATCAATGCCGATGACGAGCAGCTGAAGTACGGCCGCGGCTACGACCACAATTTCGTCTTGAATCGCAAAGGCACATCGCTCGAATTGGCAGCCAGGGTCGTCGAACCCAAATCCGGCCGCGTTCTCGAAGTCCTCACTACGCAGCCCGGCTTGCAGTTTTATACAGGCAATCAGCTAGATGGCTCAATTCACGGCAAGGGAGGCGCGGTCTATCGTCAGCACGTGGCCTTTGCCATGGAGACGCAGCATTTCCCCGATTCGCCAAATAAGCCGAAGTTTCCCACGACGGAACTAAAGCCCGGTCAGCGCTACCACGAAATCACCGTCTTTAAATTTACGACGGTCCCGGCAAAAACCGCGCACCAATAGACGACTAACTAGGTCCGGGATTAGAGGGTTTAGACGCGTAGCGCCGCGGCTCTTCAGCGCGGACGCCGCTCATTTCGTCTAGTCAGAGAGGGCTGAGGAGAAGAAACTGACGTCTATTGCTGTCCAAGCCTGGCCTTTAGACATCCAATCAGCTCAGGCGAGAGATTCGTAATCTGAATCCCTTCGGATACCATAAACTTGCACGCCTGAATCGGATGCGGCTTATCTTCGTCTGGAAGCTGGCAATCGGCCTTGCAATATTGGCAGTCCTGGCTCCAGCAGAACTTGCCGTAAGGAATTGTTTCCGGACTGATGTATTGAAACGCCCGCAGCACCGAATTGCGTTCCGGCACCAGGAACGTTTTGCCCATAATCGTAATTTCGACGAGTTTCTCGAACGGCCGAAAAACTCCGGACATTATCGAAACTCCGCTGTTCGCGTCTGCCATGTGGATGAATCCCCCGTGGCAATGAAGCTAAATCACGGCTGTGCGGAGAGCAACCCTACTGCGGCGGAAAAGTGCCCAATGCCTAAATGGCCTGTGGATTTCGGCAGCTTTAGCGGCTTCCCTGCGGCACCAAGGGTATGACGATATGCGATTGCGAACGCCGTTCCTGAACCAGCGTCGGACGCGGCAGCAGCGCGAGCATCGTATAAACCCCCAAAACGATTCCGAAAGGCAGATCCGGCAGAGCCAATAGCGACGCGATCAGCGTATCGACCTTTGAGGCCGGCCAGTGCCTTAACAATGCGAATCCTGCCACAAAACTGAAGAACCCCGAAATGACGCACCACGCGGCGGCAAGAACCAGCAAAACGTGAAATGCCGTCATCCATACGAGCGGATTGGGCACCCGCTCAAGCACTGCGCCCCACATTAACGAGAGTGTCCCGCTAAATACTACAATAAACGCCACTTGCGCAATGCGGAGGCAGCCATAGGCTAGCCAGAGAATGCCCGCCCTCCGCGATTCGCGTATATCGGCTTTCATCATGCGCTCCCTACTTTTATTGAAACGCACGATCGTCTCTTCAACGATCAGGTATTCGGCTGACCGCCATGACGGAGTTTCATGTACCCGATTGTGGCAGAACTCCTGGCGGCGTGGTTTGCTGCGGACGTGCCTTCATAGCGGCCTCTATGAAGGCGTCGGTACTGACCATGCTCGCGCACACTCTGCCATGCGCGCACAATCGCGGACTTAACTGAAGAATTGCCCCATCGCGCGAAACTTCCGGTATCGCGCATCCACTAATTGCTGCGGACTCTGCGCAGAAAGTTCATCCAGCAATCGAACGAGCACAACATCGAGCAACTGCGCGGCCGCCTTATGATCTGTATGCGCGCCGCCTTCCGGCTCGGGCACAATTTCATCGATTAGTTTAAGCTCAGCCAAATCCGCCGCCGTCATCTTCAACGCCTCCGCGGCAAGCTCCGCCTTGTTCGAATCGCGCCAAATGATTGAGGCGCATCCCTCGGGAGTAATCACCGAATACACGGAATTTTCCAGCATCAGCACGCGGTCGCCCACCGCAACGGCCAGCGCCCCGCCCGACCCGCCTTCGCCCGTGATCGTCACAATGATCGGCACCGGCAAGCGCGACATCTCACGCAAATTAAACGCCAGCGCCTCTGCCTGGCCGCGCTCCTCAGCATCGACGCCCGGATACGCGCCCGGCGTATCCACAAACACAAAAATCGGCCGCTTGAATTTCGCCGCCAACTGCATCGCTCGCAAAGCCTTGCGATAACCTTCCGGCTTTGCCTGCCCAAAATTCCGCCGCACGCGCTGCTTCAAATCGCGCCCTTTTTGGCTTCCCAGCACGAGCACGGGCTTGCCATGAAAACGCGCCATGCCCGCAACGATCGCCGCGTCGTCCGCAAAACGCCGATCGCCGTGAATTTCGCTGAAATTCTCGAAAAGCAGCTTGATGAAATCTTCGGTGTAAGGCCGCTGCGCGTGTCGGGCCAACTGCACCCGAGGCCACGCATTCAGGTGCGAACGAAACTCCTTCTTCAGATCGTCAATCTCGCGCCGAAGCCGATCCAGGTCCTCGCTCTTCTCCGAGAAGCCTGACATTTCCGCCACGTCGCGCTCCAGATCGTCGATCTGGTTCTGCCGCTCCGTATGCGCGTCCATCGGATTTGCCTGTGTCGGCTTGCCCGAAAGCCTCTCCTCTTCCACGCGACGCTTCCTCGCGCGCTCCTGCCAACGCCTAAGCCTCTCGCGCGCCGCTCTTCTTTTCGCGGCGTCAAACGGCGGCTTCCGCCCCTTCCGTCCTCCGGTGCCTGCCCCGCCAGCCGACGCGCTCCCCTTTTCCGTCATTGCACGACCACCGAATCTGCGCCGCAAATTTCTCTCACGCGCTCAATCAACTCCGAATCCGCCTTCACTGCCTTGGAAGTCTGCTGGGTCGCCGCCGCACCGTCATCCAGCACTAATTCAAATTCCACTCTGCACCGCCCTGGCCGGCTCGCAAACAACCGATCCAGCCGATCCATCGCGTCCCGCTCGAGCGTAGCCACGGGCACTCGCACACGCAACAAACTCGGCGGACGATCGAGCACCTGCTCGAGCGGCTTCGCGTCTTCCACCGTAAGCCGCGTGCCCACATCTTCCGCCAGAACCGATCCCTTTACCAATAGCGGAGTCGTAGCCTTCAATACCGGCTCAATCTTGCTAAACGCTTCAGGAAAAACCATCGCCTCAATAACGCCCGTGCGATCCTGCAACGTGACGATTGCCCAGCGCGCTCCCCGTCTTGAGCGCATCGGACGCGCTTGCACCACGATGCCGGCCACGATCACATTTTCCTTGTTTCGACGGCCTTCAATCGTCGTGATATCGACTGCCTTCAAATCGGCCAAGCGCCCCGCGTATTTATCCAGCGGATGCCCCGAAATGTAAAACCCAAGAGTCGCGTATTCGGACGCGAGCAACTCATGCTCAGGCCACTCCTCCGCATCCGGCAAAATCTCCGG
>DATNBB010000015.1:0-6570 GCA_035607335.1 Binatia bacterium
GCGTCCGCATTGTTCTCGGGATTCACATCCAGCGCCTGCGAATCGGCGTTCACCTGCACCTGTTGCTGCTCTACCTGAATTGCCAGGGGGATATCCAGCGTCTTCGCTTGCCCTGCCGTGATGATCACCGCGGGATTCTGAAATTGCTGGAATCCAGGCGCATTCGACGTAACCTGATATTGCCCTGGAGCAAGCCCTCGAACGTCATACGCTCCGGTCGCGTTGCTCGTCGCCGTAATCGGCTGCCCCGAAGAAGGTGTGACGGTAACAGTAGCGCCTACGACTGCTGCTCCTGAGGGATCGGTAATCGTTCCGCGCAGCGTACCTGTCTCAGACTGCGCCTGAATGCGGCTCACGCAAAATAATAGCGCCACCGATAGAAAACCCAACAAAACTCGCCGCGTAACCGCGGAAAAACTCATACTGCCTCCTGTTAGCTTCCTATGAACGATTCGCATCCACTTTCGCTTTGCTGGTTTTTATGAGTATGGCTCGTCTCTTCCAATTCGCTTCTGATCGAGGATTTGTTCCATTTTTTGTTTCGATTTTATTCGGCGGCGTCGCCACCGCCGCCGCCCGTAACGTCCCAGGCCGGCAGACTCGCCGAAGGCGCTGCATCGAGAATCGGTTCCACCCCCGCAACCACCTGAATCGCGGAAACGTCGCCCGATGAATTTCCCGCCGTAGAAACGATCATCACCGCATCGCCCTTTTGCAAATCGGCCAGTGTCACCTTAGGCGCACGTGCAATCACTTGTGAAAGGTCTCCGCCACCGCCGCCACGGCCGCCAAACCGCCCACCTCTCCCGAAACCGCGCCCGTTTCCCTGGGCGGTCGCCTGGCCGGTTGCATTCGAGCCGCTCGCTCCATTCGCTCCGTTGGCGGCTTTCATCCGCGCCGCTAACATGTTTGCTTCCTGCGTCGAGAGCTTGCGAACCTCAGAATCGGGCGTGATCGTCACCGTAAAATTTTGCTTCGTCGTCACATCTTTCAGCGTCAGCGTGTTCTGCGCCGCATTCACCGAACTGATCGCACCCGAAAGATTCCGGAATCCGCCGGATACGACCGCGTCGGCGGTCAAGTCGTTTCCATCCGCGCTACGCGTGCCCCGCGCCAGCATTTGATCTCCAGGCTTGACGTCACCCAGCGTGCTCGCCTTCGCATCGCTGAATTTCACCGAATCCGGCGCATATCTCAGGATCTGCGTCGCCTTGGACGTATGCACGGTCACCGTCTTCGTTCCGCTCAGCGTTCCAACCTTCAGCGATACAGTTCCGGCCCCCGGATCGACGGCGGCGACAAGTCCGCCCACACCGCGGCTCGTCCAGGCCTGCAAATCCTGCTGTTGCTTCGCCTCTACGTCAGCCTTCTTGATCGCAATCACGCTGCTCGCAACGATCGTATGCTCCGCAGTTCCCGGATTCCCCGACGCCAGCACGCGATCGCCCGCCTGAATATCTGATAGCGGCAGCGGCACCGCGCCACTCAGGCTTGTCTGTCCCGGCTCCAACCGCAAAACCCTGGCGCCCTGCTGCACTGTGACGCTAAATGCGACACCCTGGTCGCTTTTCAGCGTGAAACTGTTCCCGGAAATAGACTGGACGGTTCCGATTGCTCGCGTCGCGGCAACGGCCGGCGCCGTTTGAGCAGCATCGGCGGTTGACAACGACATCGCAATGACCGCGAGAAACGCGCCATAGACTGCTACCTTAAAGATTGCTCTCATCACCGATCCCTGCCTTATCTATAGCTGTTGGGCTGGCGGTTTATACGTAGCTAAAGATGCGTTAGAACTCCCCACCCATCTGAATACCGTCTGAAAAGGAATTTCATTCGATATTCCGTCAACTTTTTATACGCACCACGTGTACCCCGCGTTTCGTGAATTTCGCGATGGCGTTCACAAACTTCGTAATGAATTCGGGGCCATACGCCAGACGTTTTACTTCCGTAATCACACTCCTCCGATGAGGCGGCTTCGTCATTGCATGTATTGAACATTGCTCGGCGACCTGATGGTCGAATAAGGATGGAAATTGCTACTGCAGCGAGTATCTTTGCGCCAGCGGAAATCTTCTGCCTACGCTAAACGCCTTCGAAGTGACTTTTAGTCCCGGAGGTGCCTGCTTCCGTTTGTATTCGTTTTGATCCACACGAAGCGTCACTGATCGCACGAGCGCCAGATCGAAATTGTTGTCCTTCGCGATCTGCTGCGGGGTATGCAAATCCTCCACGTACGCCTTCAAAATGCGGTCGAGCACGTCGTAAGGCGGCAGAGTGTCCTGATCCGTCTGATTAGGCCGCAACTCCGCCGAAGGAGCCTTCGCAATCGTCTCCGCCGGTATGCGCGACTTGCCCTCACCGGCATTCCGATTCACAGCGCTTGCCAGCTCATACACCATCGTTTTCGGCACGTCCGAAATCACGGCCAGCCCTCCGGCCATATCCCCGTAAAGCGTGCAGTACCCTACGGCCATTTCGGATTTATTCCCCGTGCTCAAGACGAGCGACCCAAACTTATTCGAAAGTGCCATCAGCACATTGCCACGAATGCGGGCCTGCAAATTCTCCTCCGCAACATCCATGGCTAGTCCAGCAAACGGCGCTTCGAGAATCTTGCGATAGCTCTGGAACGCATCTCCTATGGGTAGCACAAGCAGCTCGATCCCAAGATTCTGGGCCAGTTGCTTCGCATCGCGAATACTTCCCTCGGAGGAATAGGGCCCTGGCATCGATACACCCATCACGTTTTCTGGATCGAGCGCATCGCACGCAATCGTCGCCACTAGCGCCGAATCGATCCCGCCGCTCAGACCGACCACAACTTTGCGAAATCCGCATTTCCTCACGTAATCGCGCGTCCCCAGCACGAGCGCATGGTAGATCGCATCAATCTCGTACTCCATATTCTCGTGAACGTCGCCCTCGCTTGTTGAAGTGTCGAAATAAATCAGGTCTTCCTCAAACGACTTTGCCCGTGCGGCAATTGTTCCATCCGCCGCAATCGCCATGCTTGAACCGTCGAAAATGAGGCTGTCGTTTCCACCCACCTGATTCACGTAAACCATCGGCAATCGGTGCTTCATCACAACGGCGCGCAGCATGTCCTGCCGCAGCCCGCGCTTCCCCATCGTGTAGGGAGATGACGAAATATTCAGCAGCACCGTGCTGCCCTTCCCGACAATCTCCGCCACGGGATCTCGCGCATAAAGACGTTGTGTCCAGAACGTCTTGTCGTTCCACGTATCTTCACAGATCGTGATGCCTAACGTTTCCTTGCTGAATGGGAATACAAACTGCGTATGGGCGGGCTGAAAATAACGCGTCTCATCGAAGACGTCATACGTCGGCAGCAACATCTTCCGCTGCTCAAAAAGAATCTTCCCGCCGGAAATCAATGCGGCGCAATTCGCCACCGGTTTGCCCGTGTCGTCCTGCGCTTTTCCCACGTATCCCACGAGAGAAGGAATCGCCACTTCACCGGCCAGTTTCGCTAGTTCCGTTCGATTGCGTTCTTCAAATGCAGGGCGTTCAATCAGGTCCTGTGGAGGATACCCACACAAACACAGTTCGGAAAAAACCGCGAGATCCGCGCCGCCGTGTTTCGCCGTGCACGAAAGCTCGCGGATGCGGCTTGCGTTGCCTTCAAAATCCCCGACAGTGGGATTGAACTGCGCAAGTGCGATTTTCATGAGTGACAGACAGAATACGGAGGGACAAACCTATTTTCAAGAAAACGCTCTATCGCGGTGCGGAGAAATCGCAAGAAAGAGAAGCGGGCTTCAGAGAATTGTGACAACTCGTCCCAATGCTGCACCCACAAACCCCCACCCCAAGGCTCCCGCTCCGGGGGAATCCATGTTTCCAATCACGCGGATTGCGTTGTCGCCCGAGGCGGCCACGATTCAAGAAGCTGCTCTTTGCGGTAGATGAATGCGTTGATGTCGTACGGGGCCAATTCCAAATTGTGGCCGTGCGTGATCGCGTCCGTCGGACACGCTTCCACGCAATATCCGCAGAAAATGCATCGCGAATAATCGATATTGTAAACCTTGGCGTAGCGCTCACCGGCCGAGATGCGCTCCTTGTCGGTGTTCTCCGCGGCCTCGATGTAAATGCAATTTGCAGGGCACGCCGCCGCGCACAGGAAGCACCCAACGCATTTTTCGAGCCCGTTCTCGTCCCTTTGCAGGACGTGTATGCCGCGGTAGCGCGGCTGCACCGTCGGCGGCGCGTCCGGGAAGCGCTCCGTCGTCGTTTTCTGCAGCATCGTCCGAAACGTAACGCGGAAGCCCTTAAATAACGTGGTAAAGGTCTCGCCAACTTCTCTGATTATCGATGGCATCGCTTTTCACTTTAACAAAGTTGTCGCACACAGGCAATTCCCGTTGAACCGATCCCTTATTGTCCTTATTGACGCTGGTACGGCCATTAAGTCGATCATTATAGCGTGCAAGGCACCGAAGCCAGCAGGAACGTTAGCGCCGCCAGGATGCACGAGGGAAACTTGGCATCGGCGGAGGCCTATTATCTCGCCATGAAGCACAACGATCCTGAGAGCATGGCGAAATATCTCAACGAAAACGTACGAGTCGTCTCCCCGCTCGGCGAGGTAGCAGGCAAAGAACGTGTCCTTGAGTCGGCCAAAACTCTGATGCTCCATATCATGGATATGGAGATTAAGGCGCGATTCGCATCAGACAATCAAGTGATGTTGGTCTACGTGTTGGAATGCAGTCAGCCGATCGGGACGTGCCCCACAGCAGCACTGATGACTTTCAAAGATGGTTTGATTATCAGCAACGCCCTCTTTTTCGATCCACGCCCCTTCGAAAAGCTTCAGCCATAGTTGTTTGGCATTTTCATTCGCCTGGGGGCGCTACAGGCGCCGCCTCATGCAATTTTCCTTTGCCCGTCATCTCCGAGATAATCTGCCGCCCGTGGAAGCGCCCATTTTCGATGAAAATGTCGCCGGTGTTTTTGCCGCCAACGACCACGCCCGCCACATATATACCCTTCACGTTCGTTTCGAGAGAATCGGGATTCACCTGCGGCCGCAGCGTTTCGGGATCGAGCTTGATTCCCTGCTCCCGCAGAAAATCGAAATCCGGATGGTAGCCCGTCATCGCGAAAACGTGCGTGGCGGGAATCGCCTTTTCGCCATCGCCATTCTTTACCCAAACCTGATTCGGCTCGATGCGCGTCACTTGCGTGTTGAACATCGCTTTAATTTCGCCGGCGGCGATACGATTCGCAATATCCGGCTTGACCCAGAATTTCAGGCTCTTGCCCAATTCAGGCCCGCGATGAATCAGCGTCACGTGCGCGCCGCCGCGGAACAGGTCGAGCGCTGCTTCGGCCGCTGAATTTTTCGCCCCGATTACCACAACTTGTTGTCCCCAATAGGGATGCGGGTCGGTGAAATAGTGCGAAACGTGGGGCAGGTTCTCGCCTGGGACGGAGAGATAGTTCGGGCGGTCGTAGTAGCCGGTCGCGATGATTACCTTCTTACCATGATGCTCGTGCGCCGCGCCGTGCACGTCTTTCGCATGCACGATGAACGCGCCGTCGTGGCCGCTTATACGCGTAACGTGTTGATACAAGGCGGTTTCTACGCCGAAATGGTCCACCGCGCGGCGGTAATATTTGAGGGCTTCGGCTCGCGTTGGCTTGCCGCCGAAGGCGGTCATGGGGATGTCGCCGATCTCCATTCGTTCGGGGGTCGTGAAGAAAAGCATGTTCGTCGGATAGTGGTATAAAGAGTTGCAAATACAGCCTTTATCGATCACGAGCGCGGACAAACCAGCGCGCTTCGCTTCGATTGCGCAGGCAAGGCCCGTGGGCCCTGCGCCAATGCAGATCACGTCAAATTTCCGTTCCGCCATCTGATTCCTATCCACTGCTTGATCTTATACTTAGATGATCGTCCGGAACCAACGTAGCGGACTTTTGCGCCGGATTCAAGGGATGACAAATGGGAGCCAAGACGGCGCGTCCTGACCAGATATTTGGTGCAAATTTGGCGCATTTGGCGCCTTAAAATGGCCTTCAATGGGCTTAAAAGGACAAGAATGGCGCGTTTTGCGCCTCAATTTTTGGATGTTGCGGGGACGATTCCGCGTCGCCCCCCCGCGGGTCCTCCGTTCATTGGAAATCTCCACCTACTACAAAGCTAGGGCTACAAAGCTAGGGCGAGAGGACAGGCGGCGGTGATCCGCTGCCCCGAACGATTCACTCTGTAGTGTGATTGCCTGAAGCGTGTTGGACCATATGGCTTACGAAATCCATACGTAAATCCTCATTGAATCGGTCGATTGCCGCTGGACATCCGTGTCTGATCTCCTGAGTCGAAGGGAACGACGTTCAACAAAGCGATTTCCCTGGCGGCCCAGCCAAACAGAAACCAATGAGGAGGTCTCATCAATGAGACTTTGCAGGATCTTAACCGCTTTCCTCGGCTTGGCGTTTGTATTGGCCTGCTCGAGCGGTCTCCGCTCTGACGCGTGGGACAAGACGACCAAAATTACTTTCAACGAGCCGACTCAAGTGCCCGGCACGGTATTACAACCA
>DATNBB010000016.1:0-4353 GCA_035607335.1 Binatia bacterium
TCGCCGACGCGGCGAATGTCTTCCCAGACATCGGCTAGCGTGTGCGGCGTGAGCGAAAGGACGCGCGGGCGTTTCGAGAGGCGGGCGAGTGCGCCGCCGAGATCGTCTGGCGAAACGGTGCAAACGTGGCAGAGGTCCTGCGTGACGATCAGGTCCGGCGCGAGTTTCGCGAGCAAGTCGGCATCGACAGCGTAGATGCTTTCGCCGCGGGCGATCATGTCGCTCACCTGGCAATCCATTTCGCCAGGAGAAACGTTGAGATTCAGGCGCGGACGGATGAGCGCCGGCTTTTTCGCGGCGGCGGGCGGGAAGTCGCATTCGTGCGTTACGCCGGCAACAGAATCGCCGAGGCCCAGGGCAAAAAGGATTTCGGTGGCGGAAGGCAGCAGGGAGCAAATCTGCATAGTGGGAGTTTAACGCACGCTTTTCGCGGATGCGAGGTCGGTGGCGAACAGGAGGGCCGAACGATGCCCGCCCCTACGCTGCGGAGTCTGTGTTACTGACGAGCCATTCTGTCGGACTAATACCGCGCATGTTTCCGCCGTTGCCACTCAAACCAGTTAATTACTGCGGCAGCGCGAGCGCGATCAGTCCGACGGGACCTTTCTGATTTGGGTCGGCCGCTTTATCGCCACCGTTGCCTGATGCGCTGAATAGCAGGTACTGGCGGCCGTTGAGTTCGTACGCCGAAGGTGACCCTGACGTCGTTGCACCCAAGTCAATCGAACGGAGCTCCTGGCCGGTGTCGGAGTCGTAGAAGTGAATCCTGTTATCCGCCGCGGCGACGATGACTAGCCCTGTACTGGTGATGAGAGAAGATGTCTTCGTATCCTCATCCGCGCCGGTTCCATGGGGTCCGCCGGCGCTCACAACGCGGTAGTCATCTCCCACGCCAATCTGCCATTTGATCGTGCCGGTGTTCAGATCATACGCAGTCATCGAAGTATAGGGCGGCTTCCGAGCCTCAATCTCCACGCCATAGTCGTCGAAGTTCAGGCGGTCTTCGGGATGCGAAACGCCCTGCGGATAATCCGTCAGTGCACCCATCCCAGACGCAGTTGTCCGCGTAGCCGTCGGACCAGTTTCCACCACCGGGCCGGGAGGGAACGTCTGGGCAGCGCCGCGTCGACCGCGGCCGGGACCAACACCTAATGTGGTGAGATAAGTAATCAATGCATTCAGACTGTCGGCGCTGAGTTGGAAGCTGGGCATCCGGCCTTTGCCGGTTTGGATCGTCGTCTGTATTTCGTCTCGGCTGAGCCGGTTGCCAATTCCCGTAAGAGCGGGAACACTACCTGGTTGGCCAGTGCGATCAACACCATGACATATGGCGCAATTCTGCGAGTAAATCTGCGCGCCTGGTCCACCAGCCACTCCGCCGCCAGATCTCTGACGCGATTGCCCCGGAGGCAGAAATTTGATCAGCGTGGGGTAATTAAAGGCCATCACGTAGACCGATCCATCTGTGGGATTCGCCGAGGTCATACCAAAGTTCGTCCCGCCTTGGTTACCCGGCATATGGATCGCTTCGTCGAACCCGATTGGCGTGAACATTCCCTGAAAGCGCGCCTCGCTAACGCGATCGATCATGGTGGCGCGCTGTTTGTCCGTCAGGATAAAGGGGTTCACGTCTGCGACCGCAAAGCTGTGGCTGGTGAAAGGAGGAGGCAAAACGGGAATTGGCTGCGTCGGCGACACGACTTCGCCCGGTGCTGGAGATTTATTTGGAACCGGCGTTTCGGGAATCGGCCAGATAGGTTTTCCAGTTACGCGATCGAAGACGTATAGATAACCCGTCTTGCCCGCCATCGCAACCACGTCGATTCTCTTGCCATCTCTCGTGATAGTTGTGAGCATCGGCGCCGCAACGTTGTCGTAGTCCCAGATATCGTGATGCACACTCTGGAAGTACCAGAGTAGCTTTCCCGTACGCACGTTGATTGCGAGCAAGCAATCCGCGTAGAGATCGTTACCCACGCGGTCCGCGCCATAGAATTCGTCTTTGGCAGAGGCCGTCACAAAATAGGCGATCCCACGCACGGAATCGATCGAGAACTCACCCCAATCGTTAGCGCCACCCGTGTATTTCCATGCATCCTTCGGCCACGTTCGGTAGCCAGGCTCTCCGGGGTGCGGTACGGTATCGAACTGCCAAACGAGTTTGCCCGTTAGTACGTTGAAAGCCCGCAGGACGCCGGGCGGCGAAAAATAGGCCTCGCCCTCGGACGAGCCGAGAATAATCAAATTTTCAAAAACCTTGCCCACGGATTGCCCAAACGCTCGAACGGGCTCGCGACCCACTCCTTCGTGCAGGTCGAGAGCGCCATTCGCGCCGAAGCTGTGGATCGATTTGCCGGTTGTCGCATCGATCTCCTGCAGGAAGTCGGCAACAGCGAATATCAGGCGCTTGTCCGTGCCGTCCCTGCTCTCCCAGTAGTTCAGGCCGCGGCGGGTCAGTCCGCTTAGACCGTCATGGATCCAAATTTCTTTCCCGGTGGCAGCGTCGAGAGCGACAATGGCACTATTGCTTCGAGCATGGGTGTAGATAACGCCATCAGCGACGATGGCGTTCGCGCCGGTATCGGCGTACGGATAAGTCCACGCGACCTGGAGTTTATCGACATTTGCCTTTGTTATTTGCTTGAAGTCGATATAACGGTTGCCTTCTGGACTCCCGGCGTAATCCCGCCATTCGATTGCTCGCGGTGTAGCGACGGCCAGCGTATCCGGTTTGGACATCTGGGCCGAGATGGAGAACGCGACCACACCCGTTACGAAAACTGCGCAAGCCAAACCGATAACCTTCTTGGGGATTGTCTCTAACCGTTTCATTCAGCAAATCCTACTTTCCTACGTCATTGCTTTTATGCGAAGAAATCGATTCGGCGTTCCAGACTTCATGTTCGAACCGAGACTTAATGACTGACACCTATATCACAGGGGAATGTCAACCGTATCGTCGAAACGACCTTCGGCGTATCTGCAAATACTGCGAGCCGCTTGTAGATAGCGGGCCCACAATGCACTGGAGCCCCGGATCGCCGGGCGGTTACGTTCAGATAGCTTCGTTAGGAAGCAAGTCAGCGAAGATGAAGCCGTCGCGGTGGACGATTTTGCCGGGCGCGACGGCGATTGGATGACGGAACATCGGGCCGGCGCACGCGAATGTGTGAAATTCGCCGTTTTCGCCGCAGGGATCAACGTCATCCGGAAAGGATGCGACGAGACTCGCATCAAAGCGTCGGCCGGCGAATAGCGGGCTGAGTTTGGATGGATCAATGCACGTGAGATATGCGCTAAGCCCAGCGGCGAGCATTTCCTGAGCAAGGACGTGGGTGTCGCGGCGCCAAACCGGGAAAACGGGCGTCATACCGCAGGCTGCGAGTTGCTTTTCGCGATAGGCGCGGATGTCTTCGAGGAAAAGGTCGCCGAAGATGACGTGATAAACGCCCTCGTCGCGCGCACGAGCCATCGCTTCGCTCATAGCTTGTTCGTAGGTTTCGTTTGGGCAAGGCGATGGGATTGGGACTTTGACGAGCGGCAGGCCGGCGGCTTCAGCCTGGAGTTCGAGCAGCGACTCGCGGACGGCGTGCATGGCGACGCGTTCATGCGTGCGGTTGATTGTGGTGAGCAACGCGGTGATTTCGAATTGCCCCGATTGGCGCGTCAGGTGGAGCGCCCAGGCACTGTCTTTGCCGCTGCTCCATGCGAGCCAGGCTTTGGGACGAGAATATGAGTCTGTGGTCATTCGCTGAATGTATCGGCCTCTTGAGAAAAGAGTACAGCCGTCAATTCCAACTTGCCTGTGTTCTGAATCGCGGCTAATGATACAGGAAGCAGTTGGCGCGCGCGCCGTGGAATTCTTCGAGCAGGAGCGTGCGGCATTCTTCGAAAAAAAGACCGGCACTTCACGAGAGTCACTATGGGGGCAACCGGACGCGCGGTGGCGAAGTAAAGCGCGTGCTAGAATTCGCGCATGACGCTCGATGCGGCTGCGATTGCGGAGAATATTACGCGCGCTCGCGAACGGATCGCGCGAGCCGCGGAAAGAGCGCGTCGTGGGGCCGACGAAATCACTCTGATCGCCGTTTCCAAGACTTTTCCTGCCGAATGCGTTCGCGCGGCGCATGCAGCGGGTTTGCGGCATTTCGGCGAAAATCGGGTGCAGGAACGCGAGGCGAAGTCGCCTCAGGTGGCCGATCTTCAGGGTACATGGCATTTCATTGGGCATCTGCAAAGCAATAAGGTCCGCCGCGCCGTCGAACTGTTTGACCGCATCGATTCCGTGGATAGCATCGCTCTTGCGCGCAAGCTCAACGAGGCCGCCACACCGCAGAACAAGCGCATTGGCGT
>DATNBB010000024.1:0-5436 GCA_035607335.1 Binatia bacterium
TTCCAAGCCTGGGCCTGCAATTCTTCGCAACGTCAGTTTCACGATTGAACCCGGCGAAAAATGCGCTCTGATAGGCCCATCGGGCGCCGGCAAGACCACAATCATGCGCCTTCTCATGCGCTATATGGATCCCACGTCGGGAGCAATTTTGATTGATGGCCACGACTTGCGCGAAGTCCGCCTGTCTTCGTGGCTCAATCTCATTGCGTATGTGCCACAACAGGCGCAGGTATTCGACGGCACGATCCGCGACAACCTGCTTTACCGTTTCACAGACGAACCCGTTAATGTGCCTGACGAAGAACTCTGGTCGATCATGCGCAAGCTGAAGATCGATTTTGGCGATCGCCTTACGGCAGGCCTCGATACGCGAGTCGGTCGCCACGGTATCGAACTCTCCGGCGGCGAGCAACAGCGCTTAATGATCGGGGCGGCCGCCATGCGCAAACCTATGTTCATGGTCGTCGACGAAGCCACTGCCTCGCTTGACGCCACTACAGAGAAGGCAGTCCAAAAAGGTCTGGAAGAACTCTTGGGCGGTCATATGGGCGCGCTCATCATCACCCATCGGCTCTCGACGGTGCGTCGCCTCTGCACGAAGTTCCTTGTGTTGCGAGACTCCGAAGGCCTCGCGCCAGGAGAATCGCAGCTCGAAGCATGTGCAGGTTCGTTCGAAGAGCTCTACGAACTCTCCCCAACGTTCCGCATGCTCGCCGACGATCAAGGAGTGACAATGCTCGATAGCCCTCGCCCGCGCGTAGAAGCGTCGGCCGAGCCAGTCAGCAACACCGACGCAAGCGTCCTTTACGCAGAGCAAAGTTCTTAATGCAATCGATCAAGGAGCAGGGCTTTGGGGGCTGCGTTCTTACGTAGTAATCGACGCAATCGCAGCTGCCCTGCACCACTATGAATCATCCCCCTCTTTCGCCCTGTCCTATATACAACCCCTCCCTTCGCCCCATCATCTGTTAATCGCCCAGACACAAGTGTTCCATTTTGGATTTGGCGTCCCTTCTCGTCGGAATTACATTGAGTGTCCCAGTCGCCGAATTCGCACACCGGCAAAGTTCAAACGCAATAGGGCCCAAGGAGGGTAACGGTACATGTGGGGAGAAAAGAAACCCGAAACTCCCGCTAGGACGCCGCTCCCGCAGCAACCTAGACCAAACGTTTCACAAAATCCACCAGCATCCGCACCATCTTTTCCCGGGGAGGCAAGAACAATGGCACCATTGGATTCAACGTATAACACTCCGAGCGTCAGCGGCGGCACAGCGCGGCTCGGTGCGAGTCTGCATGTGAAGGGTGAAATCACCGGTAACGAAGACCTCGCCATCGACGGCACCGTCGAAGGCCTGGTTAACCTCGAAGACCGGAGACTCACTATCGGCGCCAGCGCGCGCCTCACGGCAGACATCATTGCCCGCGAAGTAGTCGTCTACGGCAATGTGAAGGGCAATCTTCGCGCACGCGACCGAATCGAAATAAAGAAAGACGGCTCCGTCGTGGGCGACCTTACCACCGCACGCATCATGATCGAAGACGGCGCTTACTTCAAAGGCTCTATCGAAATCGACAAGGCCGGCGACGCCGACGACGATAAGTCCAGCTTGCGTTCGCGCAGCACCGCCAGCGCCTCGGTCTAATTCTTCCGCATCGAATCGCCTCGGGCATGGCTTTCCCCGGCCCGAGGCGTTTTCGTGCGCCTCTAAGACCTCGCTGCGCAAGCACGATAGCAAGCCCGCTCCAGCTCCCTAGCCTTTTGCGCCTGCTTCGATCTACTCGGGTGCGGGCCTGCTGCTATACTTTTCTCCTAGGCCAATGCCCACATTCTCCATCGAAAATTTCGGCTGCCGCGCCACGGAAGCAGACGCCGTCTCCATGCGTCATGCCATGGTTGCGGGCGGCTGGGCGCAGACGACCGCGCACGCTTCTGCCGAAATCGTGATCCTGAATACCTGCACGGTCACCTCCGCGGCAGACGCACAGTCGCGCGAGGCCATCCGCAAGATCCATCGCGCCAATCCCGCGGCGCGCATCATCGTCACCGGCTGCTATGCCCAACGCGCACCCGAGGAAATCGCCGCACTTGAAGGTGTCTCCTGCGTTGTGGGAAATTCCCGCCAACTCGAAATTTCGGGCTTGGCACGCGATTTCTTCCCGCTGGCAAGTCTTGGTACCGAGCACAAAAGTGGCTCCGCCGCGGTGCCCATTCTGGTCGGCGACATCCTCGCGGAAATCGATATACCGCGCGGTGAAGCCGAGTCGCTCGCGGGCGACGCAACGCGCCCCATACTGAAAATTCAGGACGGCTGCAACAATCGATGCGCTTACTGCATCATTCCGTCCGTCCGCGGACGCAGCCGCAGCCTGCCGCCCGACGAAATCGTCGCCTCCTTGCACCAACATGTCTCAGCAGGCGTGCGAGAAGTCGTTCTCAGTGGCATCAACCTGGGCAGCTACGGCCGTGATTTCGTTCCCCGAGTGCCGCTGGCAGATGTCGTTCGCCGCATTCTTGACGAAACTGCGCTCGAACAACTTCGCTTCAGCTCCATCGAGCCCCAACACATCACGGAGGATTTCGTCGCGCTCGTAGCGTCGTCGCAGCGGATCGCTCCGCATTTTCACGCGCCTCTGCAATCCGGTTCGGATCGCATCCTGCGCGCCATGCATCGTTGGTACCGCACTGAACATTACGCCGCCCGTATCGAATTGATCCGCAAAATCCTGCCGGATGCCGCCATCGGTGCCGACGTCATCGCCGGCTTTCCGGGCGAAACCGAGGCAGACTTCGAAGCGACAGCCGCCTTTGTACGCAGCATGCCGTTTACATACCTGCACGTATTTTCGTTTTCAGCCCGCCCAGGCACCGAAGCGGCAAATCTCCCGAATCAGGTCCGCGCCGAAGCCATTCGCGAGCGAGCCCGTATCCTTCGCGCCATCGGAGAACAAAAAGCTCGTAGTTTTCGCGTCACGCAAGCCGGCCATCCAATCCGCGCCCTCACGCTGGCGCGCTCTACGGACGCATGGACCGAAGCCATCACTCCAAATTATTTGAAAGTCCGCATCGCAGGCCAACACGCGCGCAATCGCTGGCATGAAGTCCGCCTCACGTCCAACGCACAAGAAATCGTCTCCTCGCACTCGCTTTAATGCGTCAAATTAATGCGTCATCCTGAAGGACGCGAAGCGACCTGAAGGATCTCTCTTGGCTGTGTCCGCGCAAGATAGCTCGCACATCCTTTCCCATTTCCGTTTTGCCTCTTGGATTGCTACGATGGCTGTTCGCCAAATCAACTAAATTCGGGCGTGCGGCTCATGTGGGGGAGTCCGATGCGCCCCGACCTACGAGGAGACTCAAGTAAATGGCTGGTGGAAATAAAGTTGGCATTCTTACAGGCGGCGGCGACGTCCCCGGCCTGAATCCCGTGATCAAGTCCGTCGTCTACGGCACCACTGCGCAAGGCCGCGAAGTGATCGGTATCCGCAAGGGCTGGGAAGGCCTCACGTACATGAACGGACCAGAAGATCCGACTTACGTCTGGCCGCTCACGCGCGAAAACACCCGCTCCATCGAACGCACTGGCGGCACCGTATTGCACACGTCGCGCACCAATCCGCGCAAAGTTGCGCCCGCCAAATTACCAAAGACGCTCACGCAGGACCAGATCAAGAAGCTCCCGTTCGACGGCAAAGTCTACAACCTAACTTCCCTCGTCATCGAAAACCTCGAAAAGCTCGGTATCGGTACGCTCGTTGCAATCGGCGGCGACGACACGCTCAGCTTCGCTTCCGCTCTCTCGAAAGCCGGCTTCCCCACCATCGCCGTTCCCAAAACGATGGACAATGATGTCCAGGCAACGGAGTACTGCATTGGCTTCTCTACGGCAGTCACGCGCGCGCGCGATGCCATCACCCGCCAGCGCACCACCATCGGCTCTCACGAACGTATCGGTATCTTCCGCATTTTTGGCCGTGACGCCGGGTTCACCGCGCTGTATACGGCTTACGTCACATCAATTCGATGCCTGCTTCCTGAATATCCCTTCGACGTCCAACGGATCTGCGACCTTCTCGTGGAAGATAAAAAAAATAACCCCAGCGGTTACGCACTTGTTGTCGCTTCCGAAGGCGCGATTTGGAGAGAAGGTGCGATACAGGAATACGGCGAGGCCGACGCGTTCGGGCATCGCAAGAAGGTCGACATCGGTCAGGCGCTCGGCGAGGAAATCCGTAAACGTACCGGCAATGAAATGGTTATCAGCGATCTCACTTACGACCTTCGCAGCGGCGAGCCCGATACCATTGATCAGATTATTGGCCTCACCTTCGGCAATATCGCGGTGAAATTGATCGGCGACGGCCTCACTGGCCGCATGGTTGCCGTCCAAAACGGCAAATATACGCACGTTCCGATTCCCGAGGCATCGCTCGGGCCCCGCAAAGTCGATATCGCCCGTCTCTACAACACAGAGCGCTATCGCCCAAGCTACGCGTCAAAACTCGACGCGCCGCTCTTCTTCAGCGGCTTCTAAACCGCAAAAGGGCGCGCATCGCAATGCCGGCACACGCCAGATGCGCCGGCATTGTGTTGTGTAAGTTAGCGCGATTTGAAAGTTCTAAGCGTGTACGAGCACAAACAAACTTTTCCTCGATCCTTGACTTTCCTCGACAACCAGATTATTGCTGTTGGACCATAAAGAGCAGTACTGCCGTTGCATTGAATGCTCAGGAGGCCCTGGTGAATCTCACACGTCGTGAATTCCACAAGCTTGCGCTAAGCGCGCCATGTGCGGCCGCGCTCGGCGGCATCGTACAAAGCAAAAATGCTCGAGCAGCCGCCAGGATCGATTCCAACATCCACGGCGTTCAGTTCGGATTGCAGCCGTTTTGCTATCACGATCTTCCTATGAGCATTGAGAATCGCCCCATTCTCATCCAGCGCATGATCCAAAACGGTTTGGGTGTCGTCGAGCTTCATGCTGTTTGGGTTGAGCCGCGTTTTGCCGGGCCAGGCATCGACGCAGCCGAAGCGCGCAACAAAATTCGCGAATGGCGGCTTTCAACAGGCCCGGACTATTACAAAAAAGTGAAGCAGGAGTTCGACGACGCCGGCATAAGTATCTTTACCTATTACGTCAATCTGAATGACAGCTATACGGACGAGGAAATCGACGCCACTTTCGAAGGCGCGAAGGCGCTCGGAGCAAAAGGTGTCATCGGGTCTTACGGTCTCGCCGTGGCAAAAAGGCTGGCGCCGTTTCCCGGAAAACACGGCATGTTCGCCGGCCTGCACAACCACGACAATCTTTCAGACCCGGATGCATTCAGCACTGAGGAAAGCATCGTCAAGGGTTTGTCCTTCTCGCCCGATTTCAAAGCCACGCTCGACGTTCGTCACTTTACAGCTGCGAACCAGGATTGCCTGGGCTTCAT
>DATNBB010000029.1:0-9625 GCA_035607335.1 Binatia bacterium
AAGGATTTGCTCGTCGCCATCGCGACGCAAGTAAGCCAGCACCTTTCGGTTCGTAGGATTCAGAAATTCGATGCTGCCGCGCCCAAACACCCTGAACAGTTTGCGCAACGCAATCATGTTGCGCATCCAGTTCAAGAGCGACGAAGGATCGCCTTGCTGCGCTTCGACATTGATCGCTTCGTAGCCCCAGACGGGGTCCATGATTACCGGGCTATATAGACGCGCGGGAGTTGCGCTGGAGAAGCCGGCATTCCTATCGGCGTTCCACTGCATGGGAGTTCGTACGCCATTGCGATCGCCAAGATAAATGTTGTCTCCCATGCCGATTTCGTCGCCATAGTAAATGATCGGCGATCCAGGGAACGAAAAAAGCAAGCTGATCAGCAGCTCAATTCGCCTGCGGCTATTATCGACGAGAGCGGCCAGCCGCCGCCGAATGCCGAGATTGATTCGCATTCTCGGATCGGCGCTGTAGGCCAGATACATGTAGTCGCGCTCGTCGTTTGTCACCATCTCGAGCGTCAATTCATCGTGATTGCGCAGGAATAGCGCCCACTGGCAATTTTCGGGAATGCTCGGCGTTTGCGCGATGATGTCGGTGATCGGAAGCCTGTCTTCCTGCCGCAGAGCCATATAGATGCGCGGCATCAGGGGGAAATGAAACGCCATGTGGCATTCATCGCCGTCTCCGAAATATGGGCGAACGTCGCTCGGCCACTGGTTCGCTTCGGCAAGAATCATGCGCCCCGTGTAGTTCTCATCCATTTCTCGCCGCAATTGCTTTATCGCCACGTGCGTTTCCGGAAGGTTCTCGCAATTGGTTCCGTCACGCTCGACGAGATAAGGGATTGCATCAAGGCGCAGCGCGTCCACACCCATATCCAGCCAATACTTCATGACCTTCACGACTTCTTCGACGACTCTCGGATTTTCGAAATTCAAGTCAGGCTGGTGGGAGAAAAACCGGTGCCAGTAATACGCTTTTGCGACCGGATCCCAGGTCCAGTTCGATTTCTCCGTATCGGTGAAGATGATGCGGGCGTCCGCATACTTCTGGTCGGTATCGCTCCAGACATAAAAATTTCGCAGGGGCGAGCCGGCGGGAGCGAGTCGCGCGGCTTGAAACCAGGGATGCTGCTCGGAAGTGTGATTGATTACGAGCTCGATCAAAACTTGCAGCCCGCGTTCATGCGCCGCGTTCAGGAAATTCTGAAAGTCCTCGATCGTTCCGTACATCGGATGGACGCCGAGGTAATCGGAAATGTCGTATCCATCGTCCTTGAGCGGAGAAGGAAAAAACGGGAGCAGCCACAAACACGTGACGCCCAGGTCCTGAAGATAATCGAGCTTCTGAATTAGGCCCTGAAAGTCGCCGATGCCGTCGCCATTGCTGTCTTTGAAGGCACGGACGTGCAGCTCATAAATGATCGCGTCTTTGTACCAGAGCGGATCGCCTGCGCTGCCGTGCCGTTTTGCCATCAAGCTTATCCCGAATCTTCAGCAGAGTACTCCGGACTCCGGCTGCAAATCCGGCGACCCCGCTTCTCACAAATAGTAATCAAAATCGCGCTCTGTGCGAACCCAGCGCCGAATTTGCAGAATATGGGCGGGCACAATTCCGGGCGTCAGCTCCACATAGTTCCACGAACCCTGCCACAAGTACCGTCCATCGCCGAGCAAATCGTTAGCCTGATACGGACGGCCGTTATTCACGCCAAGAGACTGCAGATCCAGATTAACCCAGCCCATCTGCTTGTGAAATGAATCGAGATTCACCACCACGACGATGACGTTGGAGAGGTCTTCCGTCGTTTTGCTGAAGCACAGCAACATGGGATTGTCCGTCTCGTGAAAACGCAGCCCGCGGTCGCTCTGCAAGGCGGGATGCGCTCTTCTAATCGAATTAATCCGCGCAATGAAATCTTTGAGACTCCACGGCGCGTTTAGATCGGGATGCTTGATTTCATATTTTTCGGAGTTCAGATACTCTTCGCTGCCGGGCGCTACCGCCACGTTTTCGCACAATTCAAACGCAGGCCCGTAAATTCCGTAATTTGCGCCGAGAGTGGCCGCGAGAACCGCTCGCGTCATAAACGCGGGTCTTCCCCCGACCTGCAGAAACTCCGAAAGAATGTCCGGAGTATTCGGCCAAAGATTCGGGCGGAAATATTCGCGAACTTCCGTCTGCGTCAACTCCGTGAAATATTCGGTCAACTCAGGCTTCGTATTGCGCCACGTGAAATACGTATACGATTGCGTGAATCCAAGTTTCGCGAGCCGGTACATCACATGCGGCCGTGTGAACGCCTCCGCCAAAAAGATGACGTCCGGATGATCGCGCTTGATCTCCTCGATCACCCACTCCCAAAATGCAAATGCCTTCGTGTGCGGATTATCGACGCGAAAGATTCGTACGCCTTGATTGATCCAAAATTGAAAAACGCTCTTCAGCTCCTCCCATAAGGCGAGCGGCTCGGGAGTCTCGAAATTTATCGGGTAGATATCCTGGTATTTCTTAGGCGGGTTCTCTGCGTACTGAATCGTGCCGTCTGGGCGCATGCGAAACCATTCCGGATGCTCGCCTGTATACGGATGATCCGGCGAGCACTGGAACGCAATATCGAGCGCCACTTCCAGGCCGTGCTCATCCGCTTTTGCGACGAACCTGCGAAAGTCCTCAATCGTCCCTAGCCGAGGGTGAACAGCTTTGTGGCCGCCCTCTTCCGAACCAATGGCCCAGGGGCTGCCCACGTCGTCAGGCTGTGCTGCAACGGAGTTATTTTTCCCTTTTCGATTTGTATGCCCGATCGGATGGACCGGCGGAAGATAAACCACATCGAATCCCATTGACGCAATATAGGGGAGCCGGTTTTCGCAGTCGCGCAGCGTGCCGTGGCCGCCAGGCTCCGCGGATGTCGAGCGGGGAAAAATCTCGTACCAGGCAGAATATCCGGCGCGCGGGCGATCCACCGTGATGAGCAATTCTTTGCCATAACGGGTCATGAGAAATGGCTCAGGATAGCGCCCAATGATCGGGAGCAAATCCTCTTCCAATGCAATCGAAGCGCCGGGCTCTTGATCCGCATTTTCGCGCAGATGTTTGGCCCATTCCCGCAGGAGCTTTTCGTCTTTGCCTGCCGCGCGACTCGCCGCTCCCTCAATGAGCTCCGCCCCAATCAGAAGATCGATTCGCACGTCCTGTCCCGCGGCAATTCGCTTGAGCAAATCGCCGCGCCAGGTCTTGAAATGATCGACCCATCCCTCCACGGTATATCGGCACGTTCCAATTTCTGATACGTGAAACTCGCCGCGCCAGCGGTCATTCACGAGCGGTTCCATCGGCGCGGAGTGCGGTTCCTTGTCTGTCTCGTCCCAATACAAAATTCGGCACGAAAGCTGATCGTGGCCGTCTGCGAAAATATCCGCCTCCACCACGACCTTCTCGCCTACCACGCGCTTTATAGGGAAACGGCCGCCGTCGATTTCCGGACGAACTCGTTCGATTACAACGCGGCGGCGCGCATCAAAATGTCTGGCCGGCATGAACTAAATCCCCGCAGGAGGTTGTCGTGTCGCTTAGCAGCGCAATTCTCCCCAATTCACATCAATCTCAAAAATAGCGCCACTGACGCCGCGGACCAAGAATTATCCCAACGTTTTCATCATGCGGTTACTAATGGAAGGAATGCCGCCGATCGACGATTGCCGTAATCGCCCCGAAAAGCGCCTGTGAACAGACAGGGCTTTCCGGAACGCAGGCGCTTTAAAGCTGGAAATTGAGGGCGAAGCCGTTTACTGCTGCCAACCGCCGCCAAGCGCCCGATAAAGCTCCACATAATCGAGCATCTCGTTCAATTCGGCCTGCGCCAAGGTGAGTTCGGCCGCGTAGTAGCGCGTGTTCGCGTCCAGGACTTCCAGATAGCTCGCTGCTCCGCCTCTATATCGCAAATCGGAGAGGCGGCTGGCGTCCTGCGCCGATTTCGTGAGCAAATCCTGTTGCTTGCGAAAATCCTGGTCCTGCGTGTAAGCGACGAGCGCGTCCGAGACTTGCCGAAACGCCTGCTGAATCGTCTGCTGGTATACGAGCGCCGCTTGCTGCTCCTCTGCCTGGGTCAGGTGTACGTTGCCCTTCAGAGTTCCTCCGGCAAAAAGCGGCTGCGTGAGCTGCCCTGCGAAGCTCCACGTACCCGCAGGCCCCGTAAACAGCTTAGAGAGATCAATGCTTTGCACGCCGCCGTTTGCAGTAAGAGCGATCGCCGGAAAATATGCGGCCTTGGCGACGCCGATTTGCGCGTTTGCTGCCATCAATTGCGCTTCGGCCTGGCGAATGTCCGGCCTGCGTTCCAGCAGCGACGATGGTAGCCCCGCCGGAAGTTCGGGCGCGTGCGGCTGAGCGGTCAGGTCCAATCCGCGAACCACATCTCCCGGATTCTGCCCGATCAGCGTGCTAATCAAATTTTCCTGCTCCGCCGTCTGCTTTTGAATTGTGCTGATGGAGCCGGAAGCTGAGTAAACAAGTTGCTCCGCCTGGCGAACGTCAAGCAATGACGTGCGGCCGTGGTCCACAAGCAACTGCGTCAGCTTCAAAGAATCCTGATCGGATGACAGCGTCTGTTTCGAAATCTGCAACTCCAAATCCTGCTCGCGCAACGTGAAGTACGCCGACGCAAGATTCGCCACCAGCGTTGAAGTTACCTCTTTCTGCGCCCAATCGCTCGCGAGCAATTGATCGCGAGCTGCTTCCGTCGCCCGCCTGTACTTTCCCCAAAAATCCAAATCCCATTGAAGACCGAGGCCGAGTTCGGTCGTCGTCGCCGTAAACGGCCCGAAGAATTTTGAGGCCGCACTGCGGGTGCGGTTGCTAGAGGCCAACCCCGCAGCCCCCGGATACTGCCCGCCGCGTGCAATCGTCAATTGCGCCTGCGCCTGCGCAATGCGAGCGGCCGCGATCCGCACATCGTAGTTTTGCGTGAGCGCGGTCTGGATCAACTTCTGAAGTTGCGCGTCCTGGAATACCTCAGCCCATTTTTCATCGCCGAAAGAGCTTTGCGCTGTCGCCGCGGTCTCGCCGCGATAGTTTTGCGGCGTTGCCACGGCGGGACGCTTGTAGTTCGGCCCAACCGCACATCCCGACACGAACATCGCAACCACGGCTGCCGCAACCAATGCTCCGAACGGCCGCTTCATTAATCGTCCCCCTCGGCCGTGTCGTGGCCCGGCGTCATTCCCGGCATGTGAATGTCTCCCGGAGCGGCCTCGTGCAAACGAAGCGCGAGCCGCTCAAACAGCACAAACAACACGGGAATGATAAAAATTGCCAATGCCGTTGCAGCGAACATACCGGTCACGACAACCGTGCCAAGTATCTGCCGTCCCACCGCGCCCGAACCCGACGCAATCGCCAGCGGCACGCAACCGAGAATGAACGCGAACGACGTCATCAGAATCGGCCGCAACCGAAGCTTCGCACCTTCGAGGGCCGCATCGACCACGTTTCTTCCCTTGGCCATCTCGTCTCGCGCAAATTCGACGATCAAAATTGCGTTTTTCGCCGCGAGGCCGATGAGCATCACGAGACCGATCTGCGCATACACGTCCAGATCGAAATTCCTCAAATACAAACCTGCAAACGCACCAAAAATTGCGATAGGCACCGATAGCAGCACAGAGAAAGGCAGCGTCCAACTCTCATACAGCGCCGCTAGAATCAGGAACACAACCAACAACGAGAGGCCGAAAATCGGTCCGGCCGTGCCAGACGCCTTGTTTTCCTGATAAGAGAGGTCGGCCCAGTCATAACCCATCCCCGGCGGCAGCGTTTCGCGAGCTACTTCTTCCAGCGCCTGTTGAGCCTGCCCTGAGCTGTAGCCCGGCGCGGCCGACCCAATAACCTGCGCCGCCCGATAAAGGTTGAACCGATTCGTATAATCCGGCCCATTCGTCGGCGTCATCGAAACAAGCGTCGAAAGCGGCGCCATGTCTCCGTTGCGATTCCTCACGTAATATTGTTCGATCGATTGAGGCGACGCGCGATCCTCTGCCTCCGCCTCGACGAACACCTTCCATTGCCGTCCGAAGCGATTGAACTGGTTCACGTAAAGGCCACCCAAGGATGCCTGCAGCGTCTGATAGATGTCGCTCAACTGAACGCCTTGCTTCAAAGCCTTGTCGCGGTCCACGTTCGCGTACATCTGCGGAGTAGCCGCCGAAAATTGCGAATTCACTCCCGTCAATTCCGGTCTTTTGCGCGCCGCAGCCAGAAACTTTTGCAGGTTTTGGCTAAGATCCTCAACGGTTCCCCCGGACCTGTCCTGTAGCCAAAGCGAAAATCCTCCCGCGTTTCCAAGTCCGGGAATAGGAGGCGGGCCGAATGCAAAAGCCACCGCTTCAGGCACTTGCATCGCCAGTTGACGGTTGATGTTCGCAGTTATCGCGTCCGCCGAGAGATTCGCAGCGCCTCTCTCGGACCACGGCTTCAGCGAGACGAAATAGAACGCGCTATTCGTTGTCGAAACGCGCGTGAGCAAGCTGAATCCGTCAATCGTCGTGTAATCTTCCAGTCCGGGTGTTTTGGCCAGAATGTTTTCGATTTTCCGCGCGACAGCGTCCGTACGCTCCAGCGATGCAGCCGGCGGCAGCTGCACGTTCATGAACAAAAAGCCGTAGTCCTCCTGCGGCAGGAAGCTGGTCGGCAATTTCTTGCTGATTCCCAAATCCAGCAGGAAAAAACACGCCAGTATGGCCATTCCGATCGCGGCTTTCCGAATGAGCCCGTGACTCACGCCCACATAACGGCCGCGGAACTTTTCGAACGTTCCGTTGAATCCCTTGAAGAAGCGGCCCAGCAAGCCCTTCGTTTGTTTCCGTGGTCGAAGCAGCATCGCAGCAAGCGCCGGCGAGAGAGTGAGCGCGTTGAATGCCGAAATGAGCACGGAAATCGCCACCGTCACCGCAAACTGCTTATTCAGTTGCCCTTGAATGCCGCTGATCAGGGCCATCGGCACGAACACGGACGAAAGGATTAGCGCAATCGCGACAACTGGACCCGACACTTCTCGCATCGCTTGCAGCGTGGCATCGCGCGGGCTCATCCCCTCTTCGATATGGTGTTCCACAGCCTCCACGACGACAATCGCATCGTCTACCACCAAACCGATGGCGAGAACCAAACCAAACATCGATAGGGTGTTGATCGAAAATCCCAAAGCCGGGAAGAACGCGAATGTGCCGATCAAAGAGACCGGCACCGCAATCATTGGAATCAGCGTGGCCCGCCAATTTTGCAGAAAGAGGTACACAACGAGAATCACGAGCGCCATCGCTATAAAAAGCGTTATCAATATCTCGTGAATGCCCTCGGTCACCGGTAGCGTTGTGTCGAATGCCAGCTTGTAACTTAGATCGGGAGGAAAACGCTGCTGCAACTGCGCCATCACCTTGTTCGCGGCGTCTGCTACGGCCACGGCATTTGCGCCCGGAGTAAGAAAAACAGCGATGATGCAGCTCGGCTGCCCGTCGAAGCGCGACGCTTCGTTGTAGCTGAGCGACCCAAGCTCAATTCGCGCCACATCCTTGAGCCGCACTACCGAGCCGTCTGCGTTTTCGCGTACGACGATATCGCCGAACTGTTCGGCTGTTACAAGGCGGCCTTGCGTGCGCACGGTATACGTCATCGCCGTTCCCGCCGGAGCCGGATTCCCCGATAGCTGACCCGCCGGATTGACGTTGTTCTGCTGGTTCAGCGCGTTGACAAGATCGTTTACCGTGAGTCCCATCTTCGCGAGCACCTGCGGCCTGATCCAGACGCGCATCGAGTAATCGGTAGCGCCAAACAGGATCACTTGTCCGGCGCCCGGCACGCGCAGAAGTTGGTCATTAATATTGATATTCGCGTAGTTCGCAAGAAACAGGGAATCGTGCGTGTGCTTCGGCGAGTAAAGCGCAAACGCGAGCAGCGGAAGCCCTGTAGACTTGCGAATCGTTGTCCCGAACTTCGCCACGTCCGGCGGCAAATTGGGCGAGGCCTGAGCGACGCGGTTTTCGACGTTCACCTGATCCGTGTTTACATCCGTATCCACATCGAACGTCACAGTCAGCGCCATCGTGCCGTCATTGCCGTTCGTGGACTGCATGTAAAGCATATTGTCCACGCCGTTCATCTGCTGTTCGATGGGCGTGGCAACGGATTGCTCCACGGTTTGCGCGTCTGCACCCGGATACGTGGTCGAAACGATGATTTGTGGCGGAACAATGTCAGGAAATTGCGCTTCCGGCAGACGGAGAATCGAGACAACGCCGGCAAGCACGGTAATGATTGCGATTACGATCGCAACGATAGGACGCCGAATAAAAAACTTCGCCATGAGTTACTGCCCCTCCGGCGCCGCTGTCGCGACCGGTTTGGGGTTTACCATGGCTCCAGGACGCGCGTACTGAAGGCCGCCGACCATCACCTTCTCGTTCGCGCTGAGCCCCTGCGTAATAATCCAATTCGCGCCCACTTGCGGCCCAACTTGCACCTGCTGAACGGCTACTTTGTTGCCTGGCCCGACTACAGCGACCGAATACGTGCCTTGCAACTCCGTCACAGCCGCTTGCGGCACTACGAGAGCGTTGTGCCGCACTTGCGTGACGGCGCGTACGCGTCCATATTGGCCAGGTCGCAAAACGTTATTGTTGTTGGGGAACGCAGCCGCCACACGAATTGTCCCCGTGCTTGGATCGATCTGACGGTCGGTCCACAGCACCTTTCCCGTGTGCGGATACACACTGCCGTCCGCCAGGATCAGCGTCAAAGGCACGTTTGCAAGCGGCAGAACATCGCCGCGCACCTTTCCATCCGGCCCTTCTTGCGCATGCAGATAATCCTGCTCGCTCATCGAGAAATACACTTTGATCGGCTGCACCTGGGAGACGGACGTAAGCACGGTGCTCGTGCCCACCAAATCGCCGATCTGCGCCTGCGCGATTCCCGCCACGCCATCGATCAGTGAAGTAATCTTGGTAAAGGAAAGATTCAGTTGCGCCTGCTCAACCGCCGCCTTTGCCGCAGTGGTGGCGGCCTGAGCGGCTGTCACTGCGGCGGACGCACCAGCCTTGGCCTGCAAGTCGTCGTCGAGTTGGCTCTGGGCAATCGCCTTGGCTTCGGCAAGCGGAGTATCGCGCGCCACATCCTGCGTGGCCTTCGCTAATTGCGCCTGCGCCTGATTGATCTGTGCTTCAGCCTGAGCCAATTGGCCTTTGCTCTGGTCCAGAACGGCCTGGAACGGGCGCGGGTCAATCTCAAACAGCACGTCACCTTTGTGAACGAAAGACCCTTCCTTATATTCCTGCCGGATCAGGTACCCGGAAACGTGCGGCTGAATCTGCGCGTTCACGTACCCATCCAGCGAAGCAATCCATTCGCTCGTCAGCGGCACGTCCCGTTGTTGTACGGAAGCCACATCTACGGTCGGCACGAACCCGCCCGCCGGCGAGTTCGCCTCCGCCTTTCCCCGACATCCGCTCAGTCCTCCTACCACGCCCACTGCGAGTAGCAGTACGCCTGCAATTACCCCAAACCTTCCCGTCATTCCCGAGTCTCCTGTCAATTATTGCAGTCGCTTGTTTAAGCTAGATAAGATGC
>DATNBB010000048.1:0-15932 GCA_035607335.1 Binatia bacterium
TTTGTAGAACTTTAGCCAACAATCGCTGAAAGTTTCGACAAGGTTTCCGCATAGGTGCATCTTAGACTGTTTGGCTCGGCCCTGGAGTAGGAGTGACCTACCGATCAAGAGGAAGCTCACAACTTGCAATTTCTACTGCGATGCTATGATGATTCTTATGACGCGCGAGATCGGCCCCAAACCGCGGATTGGTGTCCCCTATCGCACGAGGAAAGAGCAGGCGATCGGCGATCAAGCGAAAATCCATCGCTACCTAAGGGCTGTGCAAATGGCGGGCGGAGATGCGGTTCCGATTCCGCTCGATTTGCCTTTCAGCGAGCTGAAGACGTTATCTGCGACATTAGACGGGCTTGCTTTGTCGGGCAGTCCAGCGGATGTGGACCCCTCTCTTTTCCACACTGCACCGCATGCGAAGGCGGCTGCTCCGGATCGCGACCGCGAGCGCACCGATTTTGGTTTGCTCGAGCAGTTCTTTGCCGAAGGCAAGCCAGTGCTGGCGATTTGCTACGGCATTCAGAGCCTCAACGTCTTTCTCGGCGGCACCTTATTACAAGACATTCCTAGCGAAGTCTCGTCCCATATAAAGCATGACGTGCAAGACGGCGACTCGCCGGCCGAAGTGTTTCACGACATTCAAATCGAACAGGGATCGCGGTTGGCTAAGCTGGCGAATGGTTTGAGCGAAGTTCGTGTGAACAGTTCGCATCATCAATCGGTACTGGATCCTGGCCGCGGGTTGCGCATCACTGCGAAGGCCAGCGATGGAGTCATCGAAGCACTCGAAGGCACAACCAGCGGACACTGGGTAACGGCAGTGCAGTGGCATCCCGAACGCATGGTTGAAACGGATGCTCTTGCTCTTTCCCTTTTTCGCGGCTTGACCACAGCGGCGCGCAAAATGCCATTGCGGACCTGACTATTGCGATGACCTTTTGAATGCTCGCACCTTGATGTTACCCGGCTGGCAACCTTCAATAGCATTCGAAGGATCAATCTAGAGGGAGGCTTTACCCGTGAATTCTAAATTACGCCAGCCCTTTATTTTCACCGCATTGGTAGCCTGCGGCCTGTGGCTAACACCGGGCCCGCGTGCCAATGCGCAGGATTCGCAGGTGCTGCTGCCCGAGCAGAGCACCGCCAAAGCAAAACAGATCATGCAGCAGGCCATCGATGCCCTTGGCGGTAAGGCTTTCCTCGATGTGCGTGACGTGACTTGCACCGGCAATCTCAGCCAATTCGATCACGCAGGCCAACTGAGCGGCTTCGAGAAATTCATCGATTACTCGATGCCTCCTTCGAAGGACCGTACGGAAAATCTGCCGCAACGCAACGAGATCGACATTTTCAATGGAGACGAAGGCTGGAATCTGGATCGTGGGGGCGTCTCGCCTGAGCCTGCTACCCTGATCGCACAGCATAAGGACGACGTCGCGAAGAGTTTGAACAATATTCTGCGCAATCGGATAAACGAACCCGACATGGACATCAGCTACGCGGGGCCGGATATCGTCGATCTCAAACAGGTGGACTGGGTGCAGTTGATGGATCCGCAGGACCGCACGATCCGAATAGCGTTCGACCGCACAACGCATCTTCCCGTCCAAAAAATCGTGGAGTCACGCGACCAGCGGTTGCATGCGAACACGACAGAAGTGGAATACTATTCGCTTTACTACGATAGCGATGGCGTGAAAACACCCAAGCAGATTTCTCGCGAGCGCAACAACATGAAGATGTATCAGGTGTTCTTCGATAAATGCCAATACAACACCGGCTTGCAGGATTCGCTTTTCACGAAGCAATCGCTGGACGAGCGCTGGGAGAAGCTGCCCAATAAATACCACGATAAGAAAAAGAAGAAAGATGACTCGCCCAATGGCGACTGATCGCGGCGCCTAGGTCAACGCCGCAAGGAATCAGCCCCTCGGATGGAGCTGCGCCGACTACTCTTGTACTGTGAAACGAACCGGCTGGATCAGCAGGCTATTTCCCACCTGAATCGAGACGTTATAGTCCCCCGGCTTCACCTGAGGTACTTTAAAAACGATCTTCCCGGTTTCCTGATCGACGATCGTCGCTTTGTGATCGTTCTGGTCATCGGAAAGAAAAACTCCGCTAACGGCTGCCTTACCGAGACTGTCGCCGGTAACAGTGATGGTGTCATTCACCTTTCCCGACGCCGGATCAACGGCAGTGATTCGCGAGTTGGTTTGAGCTGTCGCAGGTAGCAGAGCGAGAACAAAAAATGCAGCAATAAGTGTTGTTAAGACCAATGCGGACAATGTAGTACGCGCAGAACGCGCACGGGCTTCCGCGAGAGGGGACGTAAGCTGGGTCATACACACCTCCTCAAATCAGATGACGGCTGAGAGCGTCATCTGGCGCACAACATACTTCTACAGACGGTTGCTGTCAACCCAGGGTGTTGTTACGAACCGACAGGAAGAGATTCGCTGAGCGAGAGAGTCTGCTCGCTTGCGGTCGTCGGCCCGAAAGTCGTCTCGGTCCAAAACGATTTTTCGGCGAGGAGGCGTGTGACAAGTTGCGTGTGCAGCGCATGCCCCGCCTTCACGGCTTCCACCCGCGCCAGAAGTGGCAAACCGATGAGTGCAAGATCGCCGATCAGATCGAGCGCTTTATGCCGACCAAATTCGTCCGCGAATCGTAGCGGTCCGTTCATCACTCCATCGTCAGTAAGAACCAGCGCATTTTCGAGAGAGCCGCCGCGAATTAAACCCATGGCGCGAAGTGGCTCGATCTGGCGTTCGAAACAGAACGTTCGCGCGCGCGAAAGCAGCTCGCTGAAACTGTCTGGCGTGACGGACATTTCAATCTCCTGCTGCCCGACTAGAGGATGAGGAAAATCGACGTAGCAACGAATAGAGAATTCGTCCGCGGGGTAAATTCCGATGCGGCGTCCGTCCTCAACAATTTCGAGCGGCTTCAGAACTCGCAGGTAGCGCCGCTTGCGACGTAGCTTTCGTGTTCCCGCGCGCTCAATCAACCGGATGAAAGGTTCGGCCGATCCGTCAAGGATTGGAATCTCGATAGAGTCGATGTCGATGAAAACGTTGTCGATACCGCACGAGTAGAGAGCGGCGAGCAAGTGCTCCGTCGTTGAGAGCAACACACCATGTTTCATCAGGCTCGTGGCATAACTGACGCGAGCCACGTTGCGTACATGCGCTTCGATCTGGAAATTTTCGAGATCGACTCGACGGAAAACAATCCCTGTGTCCGCCGGTGCTGGAACCAGTTGGACGTGAGCCTTGACGGCAGTGTGCAATCCCGTCCCATCGACCGAGACAGGCCGCTGAATTGTGCTCTGGTTCGACACGAAACATACTTAGTAGCATTCGAGAGACCGTTTGCCTTGCAACTAACTGCCCTTATTTCATAGATATGCAATGCTATAAATCCCCTGGCTCCCCCTGCCTGTTGTAAAAATACAACAGTATCCCTGGTTCATTGTGGCAGCCGAGGTCAATTCGTGGTTCTTATGGGAAGCGGAATCTAATGTGAAAAGCTGATCTAAATCGTGATGTTCAGGAACTGGCCGGTCTGCGCACTTTGAGATGGTGGATCGAGTTGAGCTGGATCAATGGCGGCAAACGTGAGTTTCAGGTCGTTCATTTTCAAGGACAAGTTACTGGGATGATGAGGACCGGTCCGGGGCATCGTCGGTCTCTCCGGCCTGTTCGACTCAGGGCCACTCGAAGCGGTCTCGACTCGCGCTTGCGCCACTTCAGCGACAGATAGTTGCAGGCTCTCTGGCACTGATTGAGCAGCAAGGTTCGTTGGCATCGCCGGACCGTTTCCTTGTTCACTGCCATTCAACTGTGCGTCTGACGTCTGTCCCGAAGATCGCGTTCGCCCCGCTGACCCGGTTTGGATCTGGTTCGTAGTCGCTGCTACTGTGTTCGGATCGGTCGCCAGTTGCTGAGCACCGGATTGGAGCGTTTGCACCAGCATTTTCAATGCGGCAGGATCATTGGCGTAAAGCAGCATGGCCATGCGGTTAAAGAGCGAAATGCTTTGCGGATCGATACCAATCTGCTGCAGTGTATGGTCAAGCTGGGCAAGCTCAGCCAACGGCGTATTGGAGACGGTGGGTGTGGATTGCGAAGCTGCGCTTAAGGTGCTACGCACCTGATTCGCGGCGACGCTCTTTGCTGCACCTTGCGCTGGATCGTTTGCGGCGCTCGGCGTGCGGCTTGATTGCGGATTGGGGACGCTGCTGGTAAGTTTCACTGGCAATTCGGGCACGCCGGGGGCCTGTGCCGTTTGGCTGCCACCGCTGCCATTCGCGGCGCGGAAGCTGTGCCGCTCGGCGAAAAAGAATGCCGCGGTTTCGCCGAACTGCGTACTGTCATTTGCGGTTTGGGTTTGCCCATTTTCGGCTGTTCTGCCGGCCAGAGTGACCACGTCTTGCAGGCCGGCATCTTGCGCGGGAGTCGCGTTGGCCTGAGGACCGGGAACAAAGTCCGGTTGGACAAGGATCGGCGGAGTCTGTTGGGCCCCCAGAGCTATGCCGCTCGTTGCCATGACTGGCTCCCCCTCGGAGCCCAATGGGCCGGTCGGCACCCAGGCGATCTCGATAAGAGCGGATCGCCCGCTAGTGCGGTTCCCGGCATCTCCATAGATACCTGTCGTCTGTATCGGCGGTGCTTTGCATTACTTTAGGTTGCATTAACCCCGTTGTTTCAAGAGCTTGGCGAAGGTAGAATCGGCTGATATAAGGTTTTTCAATATGGATGCTCCGTTCAATATCCTGTCCAATCCACCATCTGTGGCGGTCGCTCCTCCCGCTATGCACCCTCGGCCATCATGGCTGCGCGTGCGTTTTTTTGGTGGAGCAAATTACCAGGAATTGAAGCGGATCATGCGGACGCTCGATCTGCACACGGTTTGCGAGAGCGCGCGCTGTCCGAATATGGGCGAATGCTGGGAACACCGGACCGCTACGTTCATGATTCTGGGCAACATTTGCACGCGGGCGTGCGGGTTTTGCGCCGTTCCCAGCGGAAAGCCGCTTGGGCCGCCGGATGAGGCTGAACCCGAACGAGTCGCTGAGGCTGTGGAGCGCATGGGCCTGCGTTACGCCGTGGTCACTTCAGTGAATCGCGATGACCAGCCGGATGGCGGAGCCGCAATCTTTGCGCGGACGATCACCTCGATCCGCGAGCGTGTTTCCGAGTGCCGCATAGAGGTGCTGATTCCGGATTTTCGCGGGGATTGGCGTGCACTGGAAACGCTGATGGCTGCGCGGCCGGACGTGCTGAATCACAACATGGAGACGGTGCCGCGGCTTTACCGCCGCGTCAGAAAGGGCGCTGTTTATGAGCGTTCGCTCGAGCTGCTTCGGCGGGCGCGGGAACTAGCGCCGACAATTCCGACGAAGACGGGAATGATGCTGGGCTTAGGAGAGAGTCGCGAAGAAGTTCTCGCCGCCATGGAAGAGATCGCCGCGCAAGGCACGCACATTCTTACCCTCGGTCAGTATCTGCAGCCTACCTCGGAACATCTGCCGGTCGAGCGTTTTGTTCATCCTGATGAATTCGCGGAATACAAGCAACTTGGCGAGCAGATGGGGTTCAAACACATCGAATCGGGTCCACTGGTTCGATCTTCGTATCACGCCTTCGAGCAGGAAGAATCCGCGCGGGCGTAACGCCTGCTTTGCATCCCAAGCAAGAATAGGTGCCAGCTTGAGCGTCAACGGCATTGACGCATCCGGCGCCGTAAACCCGCCTTAGAATGCCCGAAAATGACCAAGTGGCGCCTTAAAAAGCCGTATTTGGTCGAAAAGGCGTTTTGCGCAGGATAGCAAGCAAGGAGCGGTGGATAACTGAACTCGTCGCTCAAACTCCCGAGACAGGAGCCGCCGCGACGGCAGCGTTACAAAGAGCCGCCCACTTCAGTTCAAAGAGTCCAGGAAGGCGTTGGCCAAGTCCTTGATGCGGGTGGCGCAATTCTCATCGGCGACAGACCTTGCGAGCGCGTCGCGAAAATAACCGGCGGCTTGATCTTTTCGACCGAGTTCCGCGTTTAGATTCCCTACAAGCAACAGAAAAATCGGATTGTGCGGATATTTTGCCAGCAGCGGCTGTGCAATTTCGAGGGCATCCGCGTACTTCAGGTCGAACGTGCGGAGATTTTTCGCCAGGTAGTAGCGCGTATCGACGGCGAATAGCACTCCGTTCTGCGCGCCTTCTTTCATTTGACGAATGCCTGTCTCTTTATTGCCACCGGGAATGCCCATGAAGAAGCGCAGGATTTTCACGATCGGCGAGAGCGTATCCACATAGTAGTTATAAAAACCCAGTCCCGCGGTCGCATCGGCCAGATCGGGGTCAAGCTGCAATGCGCGCAAAAATTCGGTTCGTGCAGCTACGCCTGCACGCGCCACGTTACGGTGCTCATCCCGTTCATCGTAGACTCGCGCCTTTAAGGCATAGCCGAGGCCCGCATAGAGGTGCATTTCAGCGGTTTCCGATTCGGCAAGCTGCGCCTTGGCGGTCGCGATCACCTTATCGGAAAGTTTCAGATATGCCTCGTGCGCGGGACGTTTGCCGTGGGAGAAATCGTCAACCATTCCCCATTTGATCTGGCAAGCGGCGCAATAAATATTCCACCAGTCGGCTTCGGCTTCGAGGAGATAACCCAGCGGATGATCGGATTCGCTTTCCTGAATGGAACGTGCGATTGGTATGGCGGCGTCTGGATTGCCGGCGTAAATGTCCGCCATCGCTTGTCTTGCTTCGGGGGAGAGAGTGATTTCCCCCGCTCGGGTTGTGGACGCGGAGACAAGCGCGATGAATGCAGAGATAAGAAGAATGCGCAACAGAAGGGGCGTGGCTTCAGGGGCTAAAGCCCAATTCATGCGCTTGGCTTCACGGCGGAGCTGAAACCTCCGCCCTGCCGTTTCTGCAGTCCCTCTATCCAAATTATCCGTCCTTGGATTGACGCCGATATGGTAGCCCATGCGTGCGGTTTTGGTCAGCATGCGAGATATTTCTAGCGCAGCAGCAGATCGTGCGTGCTACGAAAGCAAATTCAAAAGCTCTCAACGAGAAGCGCCCGCAACCCCTCGCCGAGTTGCTCGGGGCAAGAATTCACGGGCACCCTTCGCGTGCTCGGGACAGGACGGTGGCCGCTGCGCAACCAGGCGGCCGAGCGTGTTTGTGTTGCGCTGAAGGCCGCAGCGCTACATTTAAACCTACCCCAAACTTTATTGGCAATTTGGGTTTTGCTGATATTCTCGGCGTTCCGTGAAGGGGCGGAGTAAAGCAAGAGCGGTCCTTCGCCGCGCCCTGACAACGGCGCGACGAAGGATGACGAATTAAAAAACATAGGCACAAGACATAGGTGCGAGTGTTGGAAAAATCTGAACAACTCGAACGTGGGCTTGGGCTTGCGGAGGCGACCGCCCTGAACGTCACGTTCATGGTCGGAATCGGGCCGTTTGTGGTGATTCCGCTGGTGGTGCAGGCGATGGGCGGGCCGCAGTCGCTGATTGCGTGGGTTTTCGGCGCGATTCTGGCGTTGTTCGATGGCTGCGTGTGGGCAGAACTGGGCGCGGCGATGCCGCAAGCGGGCGGCAGCTACGTATTTTTGCGCGAAGCGTACGGACCGGCACGCTGGGGCCGGTTGATGTCATTTCTTTATATCTGGCAAACGTTGTTCCAAGGGCCGCTCAGCATTGCATCGGGCGCGTTGGGATTCGCGGATTATTCCACTTATCTGACGGCGAAGTCGGCGCGGGCCCGAAGCATTCTCGGGGCTCTTGGAGGACACGCCGAAAACGCAATCGCGGTCGCCGTGGTGGCGCTCGCCGTCGTGCTGCTCTACCGCCGGATACGAACGATCGGCCGCATTTCCATCGTTCTGTGCGCGATTTTGGTTGGAACGATTCTTTGGCTGATTTACGGCGGCGCAACGCATTTTCATTCAAGTCTGGTGTTTAGCTTTCCGACGGGTGCCTGGAATTTTTCGTGGATATTTTTCGCCGGACTGGGGCACGCGACGGTTCAAACCGTCTACTCGTACCTCGGCTATTACAACGTCTGCAATCTCGGCGGCGAAATGAAAAATCCCGAGCGCAATATTCCGCATGCGATTTTCTTTTCGATCATCGGAGTCTCGGTCCTTTATCTCGCAATGCAGACCAGCATCCTGGCGGTGATCCCATGGCAGGAAGTAGCCAGAACGGGAGCTGTGGCGAGCCTTTTCGTAGAACGTGTATTTGGGTCGCGGTGGGCCGAGCTAGCCACAGTGCTGATCCTGATTACGGCATTCGGTTCAGTCTTTTCGGCGACGCTTGGATATTCACGAGTGCCTTATGCCGCGGCGCAAGACGGCAATTTTTTTTCCATTTTCGGACGAGTCCATAAGAAGGGGCACTTTCCACACGTGTCGCTGCTGGCGCTTGGAGCCGTGGCAATCATTTTCAGCTTTTCGCTGACGTTGCGCGACGCAATTCGATCCATCCTGGCGATGCGCTGCATCATCCAATTCGTCGCCCAAGCGGCTGGGTTGATTCTGCTGCGAAGAAAATGGGGTGCCGGCCGCTTGCCGTTCAGGATGTGGTTCTATCCGGTTCCTGTGGCAATCGCGATCATCGGCTGGATCGCTATTTTTGTATCCACAGGATTGCGCCCAATGATTGCCGCGGGCGCTGCGGCTTCTGTGGGAATTCTTGTATATTTGGTGCGCGCAAACTGGCTGCGGGAGTGGCCATTTGAGGGGGTTCGATGAAAAAGCCTGAAGTTGCGAAATTTGTGTGGCCGATTGCGTTGGCCGCAGTGGTGTCGATCGCGGCAACGCTATTTGCGCAATCGCGGCCCGGCTTTCCGCTGGCGGAGTCAGTGGAAGCGATCAACCAATCGCGCGTGGCCACGAGAATTCTCTACATCACGGCGCATCCGGACGATGAAGACGCCGGCTTGCTCGCCTATCTCGCGCGCGGGGTTAATGCGGATGTGGCCCTGCTCACGATCACGCGCGGACAGGGCGGCCAGAATGCCGTCGGGCCGGAGCAGGATGGCGAACTCGGCGTGGTGCGCACCACGGAGCTTCTCTCCGCAGGCAGCCACTACGGCGTTCATCAATATTTCACGCGAGCGATCGACACCGGCTTTTCAAAGAGCCCTAAGTGGACGATGGCGATCTGGGGCGATCAGCTTCCGATGGAAGATATGGTGCGTGTGATTCGTACGTTCCGTCCGGACGTGGTGATTAACGGCTGGGGCGGCGTAAAGAATGGGCATGGCCAGCATCAGGCGAGCGGTCTGCTGACGCCCGTTGCCCTTGCGGATGCGGCCGATCCTTCAAAATTTGCCGACCAGCTCAGCGAAGGATTGCCAGCGTGGAAGACTTCTCTTGAATTACGGCCCGCAAATTTCGGCTTTGGCTCCGGTCCCGGTCGCGGGGGCCGAGGCGGGAGAGGCGGTCCCCAGGGTGGGCGAGGCGACAGCGCGCCAGCCGCTCCCCCTCCGCCCAGCGTTCACCTTCCCACGGACGAGATTTCGCCGCTTTGGGGCATCAGCTACGTCGAAATGGGCGCCGAAGGACATGGGCAGCAGCCGTCTCAAGGTACACCGCAGCTTTTTGGCGGCGGATTCGGAAGACGGCAATCGAATCTCGTGATTGAGACTCCGCAAGGCGAACCGGGAGGCGTATTTGATCCGAAATTGCTCGATCAGCCGATCACGATGCTGGCGGATCGCTATCCAAGCTACAAGTCGGTGATGGCGCCGGCGCTCGATTCCGCCGACAAGGCGCTGGTTGCCGCAGCAACACAGGAACTTTCTCTCGATCGCACAGCCGCTGCTCACTCGATTGCGGAAGCGGGAAAAGCGATCACCAGCCTGACGGAAGAAGTGAGCCGGCAAAGCGGACAAGATAAGTCGCAAGCACTTTTCGATCTCAATGAGGTGCACGAGAGAATCGATCACGCGATGGAGAAGGTCGTCTCGCCCTCTATCGCCCTGAATGCAGATCGACACGAACTGGTTGCGGGCGAGAATTTTTCCGTGACCGCGAACTTTCCGGATAAGCCCGCGGTCGATGTGCAGGCACCGATTGAGTCTTCCAGCCTTGATGTTCCGAAGGGTTGGACTGTGTCGCCAGCGCCGCGGCAGAACGGGCCGTATCGTTTCAACGTAGCGATTCCCGCGGATGCGACCCCGCCCGCCGTCACACCGGCGCAGGCGATTTTGCCCTTCCCGACGCCGCTGGTCCGCTTCGTGCTTCCAGTAACGCTGGACAATTACACCTTCCACGTGGTGCGCACAGTGGAGTTTTCGGAGACGAAGACGGTGCGGATCGAGACTTATCCGCTCGAATTGGTGCCCGCCGTTACACTCACGGTGGAACCGCCGGAAATTATGGTCCCGGAAAAACATGCTTCGGCACCGATCAAGCTGCTCGCGCGGGTTCGCTATCACGGACAGCAGGCCGCCAAAGTTTCCGTCGGACTCGATGCGCCGAAGGGCTGGACTGTGCAGCCGGTCGCGCCGCTGGATTTTTCAGAACCGGGAGACAAATTGGTGCGATACGCGGTCACACCCCCGGCCGGATTGGGCGCGGGAGCGTATCCACTTCATCCATATGCGAAGCTCGGCGACCAGACCTTCCGCACTTCTCTTGAGCCGATTCCCACGTTGCCGACGCGCGATTGGAGCGAACCGAACGATGCGACCGTTCACGTGCTGAATCTGAATATCCCCGCGGGACTCCGCATCGGCTACGTGGCTGCGGACAACGATCCACTGCCTGAAGTGTTGCGGCAGACCGGAATTCAGGTGGACATGCTCGACGACGTGGCTGTGTCGTTTGGCGATTTGAGCCGTTATGATGCGATTGTTCTTGGCATTCGCGCGTATGAGTTGCGTCCCGATGTGGCGCAAGCAAATTCGCGCCTGCTCGATTACGTGAAAAACGGCGGCACGCTAGTGGTGCAGTACGAGCGTGAACCTTCGTGGGGAAAGCTGAAACCTGCGCCTTACCAGCCGGCCTCGATGGATGGTTCGAAGGCAAACACGTTGGCGCGTACGACCGATCCCAATTCGCCTGTAACGTTTCTTGCTCCACAAAATCCGCTACTGAACACGCCGAACAAAATCACGCAGCAGGATTTCAAGGGTTGGGTGCAAGAGCGCGGGACCTATTATTGGGACAAGTGGGATTCGCACTATACGCCGATCCTTGCGTTGCAGGACCCAGACGAACCGCCGGTAAATGGCGCGCTGATGTATGCGCGGTACGGCAAGGGCGTCTATATATATGCTGGATTGGTCTTCTTTCGGGAGTTACCTGCGGGCGTTCCGGGAGCGTATCGGTTGTTTGTGAATTTGATTAGCCAGACGCCTCATCATTAAGAACTGAGAAAGGTAGCGGTGGATTCAGGGATTAGAGCCTGAATTGGAGACTCGCCTCTACCGATGATGGGAACTGTTGGATCGATGACCGGCTGAATCCCGCCTCCCGTGCAAGAGAAAGCCGGTCGCTGAGTTCAGAGATGGCTCAAAAAGCACCCGACTAAAATTCGAATCGGCCGCTACAGTAAATGCTGCGGCAACGCCGACCCAACTCCCGGCGAAAGATACACCTATAGCGGAAGGCTGGGCAGCGAAGGCCTGTCGCGAAAGTTAGAAATTCTGGAAGCCTTGATAGATCCAGAGCGCTGCAATTACCGCCAGCAAAGCGCCGGATGCCACCATCAACGCCATCACCGGCCGGTGCAGCCTCTCGATCTTGTCAACAATCGATCGCTGCTCGGCGGCCATGTGATTCTCGGCGGCGTCGAGAAACAACTGGTCCTCTTCCCGCGTCTCAAGCGTGCTCTTATAAATCATCATGCAGATGAGCGCGGCCGTAACTACACCCCAGAGGACTAACAGTCCGTACAGCAAATTTTGCATGGAACCCACGATAACCTCCTTGCCTGCCGGAGTCGTGGTCAGGTCCTCGATAACGAAGATCGGCCGCTCAAGCAGGCCTCGGTCTATCCAGGTGGGCGGATTATAGTCCCCTGCTGCTATTGAAAGTCAATAGGCGTGAGCGATGTCTTGGCGATGTGCAGAATCGAGTCGGCTGGTAAGCAGGCGAGAGATGTGCTTTCAGAGGCAGGCGTACTGGACCTACCCCATGAATTCTAGGGTATTCGCTGTATTAGAGGGCCTTCGCCTTTTAAATTATCGTTTTTCGCGCCGTCCGTATGTAACGACCTGAGCACAAGGTGCGTGGGAAGTCTCAGTTGGCCTATCGGGGCGACGGTCGATTGTCGCACTATTTTTTACGCCCAGCTACATGCGAGCCTCAAACAGATTGAGAGTGGGTCACGGTGATATTCGGTTGAAGCAATACCTCGTTGTGGCCCTTGCTATGCTTTGGCTTGCGTTAGACGCCGCCGGTCGATCGCCGCAACAGCCCACCCAAACCCCAGCGCCGGCAAACCCGCTAAAGCAGCTCAGCCTGGAGCAGCTTGGGAACATTGAGGTTACAACGCAGTCGAAAACTCCCACCGAAGTCTGGAAGACAACCGCCGCGATTTACGTCATTACGCAGGATGATATTCGGCGATCGGGCGCCACGACGATTCCCGAAGCGCTTCGACTGGCGCCCGGCGTGGAAGTTACGCGGATCGACGCAAATAAATGGTCTATTGGTATTCGCGGCTTCGGGAGCCGGCTGAATCGCGATGTGCTAGTCCTGATGGATGGACGAAGTGTTTACAATCCGCTGCTCGCTGGGACGTACTGGGAAGTGCAAGACACGATGATGGAAGATATTGATCGAATCGAGGTGATCCGCGGGCCCGGCGGCATTGTTTGGGGGCCGAATGCCGTAAACGGCGTGATCAACATCATCACGAAGAACAGCGAAGAGACGCAAGGGATTCTAGTCGATGGCGCGACGTCGACTTTTAAGAGCGGCTTCGCTGGCGTGCGCTACGGCGGCCACAACGCCAGCGGGACGCTTTCGTACCGCGTATACGGGAAAGGGTACGACCGCGGCACGCAATATCATGCGGACCATGACAACTACGATGCGTGGAGGGCGCAGGAGGGCGGTTTTCGTGTCGACTGGACAGAAAATGGGCGGGACACGTTGACTGTGCAGGGTGACATTTACCGGGAACGCGCGGGCGAAACGGTTACGGCGATCAATTACGCGCCACCCTATTCGCAGGTGCTGCATGGGGACATGCGGCTATCCGGCGGTAATGTTCTTGCGCGTTGGACGCGGACGTTGGGGGAAAACAGGGACGTCGAGATTCAGGCTTACTACGACGCGGCGAACCGGCGCGAGCCGAATTTTGGGGATATTCGCAAGACGTTCGATGTGGATTATGTGCAGCGCGCACCACTGGGGAACCGGAACAGCCTTACTTGGGGCGCGAGTGCACGCGCGAGTCACGGGGACGAGCTGGCACCGACAACCGGCCTGTTTTTCACACCGTCACAGCGAACCGATACGCTATTTACGGGATTTCTCGAAGACGACATCACTTTAATTCCCGAACGGCTTGTGTTTCAGGCCGGAAGCAAGTTCATCAAGACGAACTACACCGGCTTGGAACTCGAGCCAAGCGGGCGGCTGCTCTGGACGCCGACCGAAACGCGAACGGTTTGGCTGGCGTTCACACATGCGGTTCGCACGCCTTCCAATGCCGAGCGGGATTTCAATCTGTCCGGCTTCATCAGCCCGACGTCACCTAACGGCCTGCCCGTTTTCGCCCGGATTATTGCGAATCCCGATTTCGTTTCCGAAAAGCTGGATGGCTATGAGCTTGGCTTTCGCAGCTTGATGACGCCGAGCGCGTACGTCGATGTGGCAACCTTTTACAACCAGTATCACGATCTTTTCAGCGAAGACATTACCGGGCCTGAGTTTGTAGAAGATTCACCGCCGCCTCCGCATAATCTGATTCCGGTGCGGTTCGGCAACGGGCTCGTGGGCTCGACGTATGGCGGCGAAATCGCTCCAGAATGGCGCCCGACGGATTGGTGGAGACTGCGCGGTTCCTATTCCTATCTGCACATGGTATTGAATCGCGGACCCAATTCAGAGGATATCGGTACGGCGCCAATTGTGGAAGGCACCAGCCCGCAGCACCAGGTGCTAACGCAATCATCTTGGGATTTGCCCAAGCGCTTGACGTTCGATTTCGATTATCGCTTTGTGAGCAAGCTTGCGTCGCAGGGCATTCCCGCGTATTCCACGGCGGATGCGCGGCTCGCCTGGATGGTCAATAGTCATCTGGAATTGTCTGTCGTCGGCGAGAATCTGTTTCAGCCATACCATTATGAATTCCCGAGCGATCCTGGGCCGAACGTGGCGATCAAGCGGAGCTTCTTCGGAAGAGTGGTCTGGAGCAGCGAGACTCAGTGACAAGATTCAAAAATCGGTTTAGCTTGTTAGAAGTGCGTTCGCGACGCATCCGCTGCGAAGCGCATTCGCAGAACCTTTAACTTTTGCGCTGGGCGCAAGTGTGCGCACCTTGGGAGGTTTTATGAAAGGCGTGGTTCTGGCCGGAGGGACCGGCAGCCGGTTGAATCCGTTGACGCGGGTGACGAACAAGCACCTGCTGCCTATCTATGACAAGCCGATGGTTTATTATCCGATCCAGACGCTGGTGAATGCGGGGATTACGGAAATTCTGCTGGTGACGGGCGGAAAAAACGCAGGAGATTTCCTACGACTACTCGGGAACGGCCGCGATTTCGGGTTGAAACACATCAATTACACCCATCAGGAAGGCGAAGGCGGCATCGCTGAAGCGCTTGGACTGGCTGAATATTTCGCGGGCGACGATCCGATTTGCGTGGTGCTGGGCGACAACATCATTGAGAACAATATTTGCCACGCGGTGGAGAGCTTTAAGAAACAGAAGAGCGGCGCGAAGATTCTGCTGAAAGAAGTGGAGGATGCAGAAAGATTCGGCGTGGCGGAAATCCGCGGCGATCGCGTGATCAACATTCAGGAAAAGCCTAAAGATCCTAAATCGAACTATGCCGTGATCGGCGTCTACTTGTATGACGCGACGGTGTTCCAGAAAATCCGGCGCCTCAAACCTTCAGGCCGCGGCGAATTGGAAATTACGGATGTGAACAATTTCTATATCGAGGAAGGATCGCTCACGTACGACATTCTGGACGGCTGGTGGACGGATGCGGGGCAGTTCGAATCGCTGCTGCGCGCGAATAATCTGGTGGCGGAAACGGGAGCAAACAAGATGCCCGATGCAGTGCACGCGGGCGCGAAAGCAGCGCAATGAAGATATTTGTTACCGGCGGCGCGGGGTTCATCGGCTCGGAATTCATCCGGGTGGTGCTGAGCCTCGACAAGGGCTATACCGTTCTCAATTACGACAAGCTGACGTACGCCGGAAATCTCGCGAATCTCAAATCGGTCGCGGACGAGCCTTCGTATGAATTTGTGAAGGGCGACATCTGCGATGCGGAGTCTGTGGAACGCGCGATGGCGGGTTGCGATTGGGTGGTGCATTTCGCGGCCGAATCGCACGTGGACCGCAGCATTTATGAGCCCTCGGCCGCGATTCAGACAAATGTCACCGGCACGTTTGTACTGCTACAGGTGGCGCGCAAGCTTGGCGTGAAACGCTTTCTTCACATCTCGACCGACGAAGTCTACGGCGACATGGCCGCGGGAGCGTTCGCAGACGAAAGCTCGCCGATCAAGCCTAGTAGTCCGTACTCGGCGTCAAAGGCGGGGTCGGATCTTCTGGTTGCGTCTTACGTTCGGACGTATGGCTTTCCGGCGCTCATCACGCGCTCGTCGAACAACTATGGCCCGTTTCAATTCCCTGAGAAATTTCTGCCGCTGCTGATCACGAACGCGCTGGAAGATAAGCCGTTGCCGATTTACGGCGATGGCAAGCAGCAGCGGGATTGGCTGCACGTTCG
>DATNBB010000051.1:0-5800 GCA_035607335.1 Binatia bacterium
GAGTTTTACAGTGTGGCGTTTCGTAAGAAGCTGTACTCTTCCCTGGAGCAACTGCAAACCGATCTGGATGGGTGGCTGGAGGAGTACAATCAACAGCGGCCCCACTCCGGCAAATACTGTTTCGGAAAAACGCCGATGCAACTATTTTGGATTCCAGGCCTCTGGCACAGGAAAAAGAACTCGACCATTTGTTGGTCGCGACTTCACCAGACCAACTTTCCCCGCGCGCCGCGCGCGGCTTTGTGGCCTAATGGCTTTGTCAGATCAACTCTGAACTATTACACGTAAACAAGCGGTCACTCGACTCCAACCGGTCGTATTATCAGCTTTAGTCTCGATCACCGCCCTCAGTGAAAGACTACTGATCGAAGTGAGTCTACGCCGGCTCGTCGGGCTGATGCGCATATATCCACTTCTCTAGTACTCCTCGCAATTGCTCCAATTGCAGCGGTTTTGCCACATAATCGTCCATCCCCGCCGCCAGGCACTTCTCCCTATCTCCACCCAGCGCATTCGCTGTGAGCGCGACAATCGGCGTATGATTTCCATTGGATTCGAGTTGGCGGATTCGGGTCGCTGCTTCATATCCATCGATGCCAGGCATCTGGCAATCGAGAAGCACTAGATCGGGTCTGCGGGCGCGCCACTTCTCAACGGCAGTTGCTCCTTCCGAAGCGACATCTACGTCACAACCGAGTTTCTCGAGCAGGCGCAGGCACACCGTCTGACTGACCACGCTATCATCCGCCAGTAGCACGATTGCGCCTCTCTTCGCGCTGGCGCGAGCTGTTTCTAGCGCATTCACGGTCTGCCCCACCGCCGCTGTTTCAGTAGCATGCTTGAGGACAATCGCGAACGAAAAAGTGCTTCCGGCGCCGTCCTCGCTATCGAGGGTGATGTTGCCGCCCATCAACTCGACAATCTGCCGCGAAATCGAAAGTCCAAGGCCCGTGCCGCCGTAGCGCGCAACCGACCCATTCGCCTGTGTGAACGGATCGAACAACGTCCCGATCGAATCGGCGGGGATTCCGATTCCCGAATCGCTAATTTCAAAACGGATCAGCGGTCCCTCCGCGGTCTCCTGAAGCAGTTCGCAACGGAGTTCAATTCCTCCTCGATCCGTGAACTTTACAGCGTTGCCGACTAGATTAATCAGCACTTGCCGCAGTCTCGCCGCGTCTCCTTCGAGGGCATCCGAGATTCTGGGGTCCACTTCCAGGGTCATGTTGAGCCGCTTCGCCCGTGTCTGCGATCCGAACAGGCTCAGCAAACTTGCGAGTTCCTTCCGAATCGAGAATCGGCCCGACTCCAGAATCATCCGGCCCGCTTCGATTTTCGAAAAATCAAGAACATCGTTGATAACCGTAAGCAGCGCATCGCCCGAACGCTGGATCGTTTCGGAATATTCCTGCTGCTGCTCGTTGAGCGTGGTCTCTAGCAGAAGGTTGCTCATGCCGATCACGCCGCTTAACGGAGTGCGGATCTCGTGGCTCATATAGGCGAGGAATCGCGACTTCGCCATGGAAAGTTCCTCAGCTTTTTCTTTCGCGAGTTGGAGCTCGATTTCAGCCCGTTTTCGTTCTGTAATATCCCGCGCGATACATTCCACCACCGCGGGCCGCCCTGCTTCCCACACTAGGTGAGCGCTGACTTCGAGCGTGCGCCGAGAACCCTCTTTCTCGACGAATACCAGTTCATATACCGGTGGCACGACACCGCTCGCCAGAATGTGAAGTTTTTCCCTCGCCAAAGCGAGAGAGTCCGGCGCAAGCAAGTCGAAAATCGACTTCCGCACGATTTCGGAGCGGCTGTATCCGCTCAAGCGCTCCGCCGCGCGGTTCCAGGAGAGGATCCCTCCATTCAGATCGTGAGTGTAGATTGCGTCGTGCGCATTCTCGAACAGATCGAGATATCGAGTTTGTAATAGAACCTGATTAGTGGCCACAGTTCTTTCCCGCGAGGCGCGGCGTGCTAGACGATAATGGACAAGAGCAAAGACCCATCCAGCGGCTCCCAACAGGCACGCAATAGTGGTGATCCACGAAGTCACAATACGGCCAGTTTATTGTACGTCGAAAAGATAATTCAATCTACCGCGATTGTGGGAGGGATACACAAGAGGACGAACACAATGTGAGTTGGTGAAGAGAGTAACGATATATAGAGTACACTTTTTCGAAGACTTCCGGCCAGGAACGGCGCAAAGCCTGTTCGCGGGCGGCTTTCCGCATTCGGCAGTGAAGAGCGGGGTCGTTTACTACACGCAAGACGGACTCGATAAAGGAACTTTCGTCGGCGGCGATAAAGCCAGTTAAGCCAGATTTCACGAGGAACTTTGGCCCGCCGCTCGAAGTAACCACGGCGGGAACACCGGACGCCTGTGCCTCAAGAATTACGTTGCCAAATGTATCGGTGAGCGAAGGAAAAACGAACAGGTCCATGTTGGCATATGCTCGCGCTAACGGCTCTCCAATCAGCTGACCGGGAAAATCGGCTTGTAGCAGATGTCTTTTCAGCCAATCCCGCTCTCCTCCTTCGCCGACAATCAGAAAACGGAAATTTCGCTTGCCCGCCGAAATGAGCGCCTGTTCGAGGGTCGCCAAAAAACGGACGTTCTTCTCCGCTTGAATTCGGCCGACGAAGCCAAGCACAAATGGCCCATCGGTTGGACAGTCGCGTCGCAAAGGCGAGAAGATGTCGGTTTCCACCCCTCGTTCCATCAGGAACGTCGGTCTGCCGGTGCTGCTCTGAAGGACATCAATGAGTTCCTGATTGGGAGCCAGCACGACGCTGGCCCGCTTGTAGAAGAAGAGGATAATCTGAAGCGATCGGCGCTCTGCGAAATTCCCGATATGGCTGGCTGTTTTCGCAGGGAAAGAGTCTAGCAGTTTTTCAAGGCGCCGCGCCGCGAATTCGTGCAGGTTAGTGTGCCAGGAAGCGACTAGCGGAATTCGCAGGCGTCGCGCCAGCCACGCGCCAAGAATTCCGATATCGCCCGGTCCGGTGACATGCACGAGATCGGGACGGAATTTTTGCAGATCCAGCTTAATCCTCCGTAACTGGCGGGCGAAGAAAGGATCGAACGCCAAGTCTCCGCGATCGAGGGCAATCGACGCACGGGTCCGTTTCAGTTCGAGCGTGCAATTCGAACCATTAGTCGTTAATCCGGTTTCCGGACCCGCGTGGACGCTGAACATCGGCAGTCCGCGCTCCCGCGCATATACATCAAGCTGTCGGCTCGTGAGGGCTACGCCATTGATCTCATGGAATGAGTCTGTGAAGAACGCGACTCTCGGAACATTGGTCACAAGGTCATCTTCTCGCGTTCCGCAAGGCCGAGCGCAGTATCGATCGGATATGCTGGCTTTTGATACCGCATTGCGCCGGTAAACCCTAGACCAGGCCAGGGCCAGCCCTTTTGCAGAAACGTGGGAAGGACGTTGCGTTGCCATCCATGAAAATGCGTCCATCACGCGCCCAGAGTACTGCTCGAGATCTTCTCTGTTGCAAATATTAGATGAAACGCCTCCTTCCGAAAGACGTTTAATTGCTGCGGCGGCGCTTTATCAAGAGAGTGAGACTGCCGAGGAACGCCACGAGCGCGCCAATAGTGAGCCAGATAGCACCCCGGAACTGAGCGGCGCCGCTGAACGTGAATGGCGACAGGAAAAAGCCGCGCAGCATGAGGATGAAAATGAGCAGCGTCCACAATGGAAAAAGAAAGCGGACAATGCCTGTGACGGCAAGAAAGATGCATATCAATCCGACAATACCGAGGCCGAGCACCCACCAGGAAAGGCCGGGGCCAGTCCACGGCAGCATCCCGAGTTTCAGCGTTTGAGGCCGGCTGGCAAGGCTAACAATCGCGATGCCAACAAGAAAGAGCGAGAGCAACAGATGGAACAGATAGCTATAAACGCGCAGCAGCCAAACAATGACTTTCCGCAATTCTCCTCCTGAGGCGAAATCGCTATTGTATAACTGGTTGGATAGCAGAGTGGAACAGCTCGCCCCTTGTTGACCCCGTGAAAACCGCACCGTTACAATAATGGATAAGGGTTTGTGTATATCAGCGATGTCGATATCGGAGTTTAGGCAATCCTCGCCCTCGCGTCATGATGAGATCCTGCACTTGATCGTGCAATCGTACATCGAGAGTGGAGAACCGGTTTCTTCGCGCATCATCTCGCGGCGGCTTCGTAGATCCCTCAGCGCCGCGTCGGTGCGTAATGTCATGGCGGATTTGTACGAACAGGGGTTTTTATCGCAGCCCCACACGTCGGCTGGGCGTGTTCCCACCGCGAAGGCATACAGGACTTATGTACAGTCGCTTGCCCGCGCGAAGATTCTTAACTCGGAATTTGAGCGGCTGCGGGAAGAGTTAAGACGGCTCGGTTCACTCGAAGCACGGGTGGAGCGTTCATCGCATTTACTGACTGAGATCACGTCTGGCATCGGGATCGCCGTTGCAATCCCAGCGTTGGCTCAGAGCCTGGACCGTATCGAACTGGTGGAACTAGCGGACCGGCGCGTGTTGGTCGTGCTCATCACGCGCGACGGCATGGTGCGGAACCGGGTGGTAGTTCTGGAGGATGGCTTCGCGCAGGACGACCTGATTTCGATCCGCAACTACCTGAACCGAAATTTTGCTGGATGGCCGTTACCCTCGATCCACACGGAACTTAAGCGAAGGCTGGAGCAGGAGAGTGCCGCGTATGACGCTATTTTGCGTCGCCTCACCGTGCTGTACGCGAAAGGTCTGCTGGATGTGGGATTCTCGCCCGAGATTCATCTCGAAGGCGCGAGCAATCTTGTGGGTCTTGATTTGCACCTGACGCGCGAACGGATGCGAGAGTTATTCCGTGCTCTTGAAGAGAAGAAGAAGATTTTGCATCTGCTCGATCGCTTTCTTGTTGAGGTTGATGGAGAAGTAGCAGTACAGGTGGGCCTCGGTGACGCGCACCCCAGCATGGGCGAACTATCGCTAATCGGTCTCGCCATTCCACTGGCCGGCGGTTTGTCCGCGAAAATCGCCGTACTTGGCCCGATGCGTATGAATTATCAACGAGCGATGACGGCGGTTCGCCACCTTGGCGACGCAATCCAAAGTATTCCGTCATAGCGCGCGTTGGATGCCTATTCCCGTTTAGCTCGTAAAATAATGGATATGGAACAGATGAAATCCGCCGCCGAACCCGGTGAAGAGTCGCGCGGCGCAGCCGAAGGCGCGGAAACCGACATCGCCTCCAGATTGCAAGCGGTTGCCGCGGAACGCGATCTCTTAGCCGCCGAAAAGGCCGGTCTCCAGGATCGGATTCTCAGGCTGCAAGCAGAATTTGAAAATTTTCGCCGCCGTGTGGAACGGGAAAAAGGTGAGATTCTCGAGTTTGCGAATGCGGAGACGGTCCGGGCGCTGCTGCCTATGCTCGATGACTTCGAGCGCGCGCTCAAGACGGAGTCCACCGATAAGGAATATGCGCGCGGGATGGAGCTGATCTATCACCGTCTATTCGATGCGATGAAGAAGCTGGGCTTGGAACCGATTGCGTCGGCGGGGGAGACATTCGATCCCCATATACACCATGCCGTGGAAATGGTGGAAAGCGACGAACACGAGGATCACGCGATTCTGGATGAATATCAGAGAGGATATAATTTTCGCGGAAAGATGTTGCGTCCGGCCATGGTAAAAGTTGCGGTGCGGAAATCATGAACGTGGCGAAGCGAGATTATTACGAGGTGCTCGGCGTTGGGCGGGACGCCGATGAACAGGCGCTCAAGGGCGCCTACCGCAAGCTGG
>DATNBB010000053.1:0-3903 GCA_035607335.1 Binatia bacterium
GAAATAGACGCGAACGGCAGATATATTCCCGTGGCCGCACGCTTTCCATCAGCGATGCAAAGCGACCGGAACAGCGGCTTTACGGCGTTGGCGGGGTGGGTGCACTCGCAGGGATTGAAATTCGGAATCCATATTGTGAGGGGCATTCCGCGCGAGAGCGTGCAACGAAATCTTCCGATAGAGGGGTCGTCGTTCTCTGCCGAAGACGCCGCGGACACAAGCGACGCTTGTCCGTGGAATCCAACAAACTGGGGCGTGAAAGATAACGCCGCCGGTCAGGCATGGTATGACTCTTTGCTAAGGCAATATGCGTCGTGGGGCGTGGATTTCCTTAAGGTGGATTGCATTGCCAACAACCCTTACAAAGCGAGCGAGATCCGCCAGATTCATCTCGCCATCCAACACAGCGGAAGGCCGATTGTCCTGAGCTTGTCACCGGGGCCGACTGCTCTGGAACACGCCGCGGAAGTAGGTTCGCTCTCGCAGATGTGGCGCATCTCGAACGATATTTGGGATGTGTGGAGCAGTAACAGGGAGTTTCCTAGAAGCGTCAAGAGCCAGTTTGATGTCGCTGCGCAGTGGGCGAAATTCGCGCGGCCCGGCAACTGGCCCGACGCCGATATGCTTCCCGTAGGCGAGTTGCGCCCTTATCCCGATGTGGGTCCGGGAGCGCGTCACACGCGGCTTACGCCGGATGAGCAGCGAACTCAAATCAGTCTGTGGGCGTTCGCGCGTAGCCCGTTAATTGTAGGCGCGAATCTTACCGCGCTAGATAGTGAGACGCTGCAACTTCTTACGAATCGAGATATTCTTCGCATCGATCAATCTGCGCTTGCGTCACGGCAGGCACTTCACGAAGGCGACGTGTACGTCTGGACGGCGGACTTTCCTCGTGGAGAGCAGGCGGTTGGCGTCTTCAACACCGGCGATACAACCGTGTCGTTCGATAGAGCATTGCCCGCGCTTGGCCTAGGTAACAAGAGAGTCAGTCTTCGGAATGTTTGGGAGGGCAGCGTGCAGAAGCACGCTTCATCTCTGCAGGCGCAATTGCCTCCTCACGGCGTGGTCGTGGATTGGGTGCACTGAACCGTGGCGTTTTGGCGAGGATCGTGGTAATTTTCGCGGCCAACTTGCGAGCCCATCAGTAGCGAAGTTAACGTCTTTTCAAAAGTCGGCGGGCCCGGAGGGATTCCATGCGAAATGCCGCTTCTAGAATTGCGCTCGCTGCTTCGGTGCTTACCGTCGCGGTGATAACTATGTGTGCCGCGTTGCAAACGACAGCCGCGCCTGCGCAGCCTCAGACTCCGCCCTCAGTAACGCAGGCGGCTGGCCGTGGTCGCGGAAATTTCCGGGAGCCCGATCCCATCGATTTTGACGACCGCGCCGGTTACACCGAAATGTTCGACGGCGCCACGCTGAACGGATGGGACGGAAATCCTGACGTGTGGAAAGTGGTCGATGGCGCGATTGTCGGCGAGCGGCCGGCACCGGCGTCCGGCATGACTGCCAGCCCGTTTCGTCAGACATTTCTCGTTTGGCAAGGTGGGCAGCCAGCCGATTTTGAATTGAAGCTGGAAATCAAACTTGAAGGACCCAATGCCGATAGCGGCATTCAATATCGCAGCTTCATTGCGCCTTTGAACGCGGGGCGCGCCGGTGCTCCGCCGCTCGATCCGCGCGAAGCAAAGTGGAATCTTGCCGGGTATCAGCTCGACTTCAATCTCAATAGCACGTATGTCGGTCAGATTGCCGAAGGCGGCGGACGCGGGATCATCGCGTATCGTGGGCAGGTGGTTCGTACCGAGGAGGGTAAGAACCCGCGCCTGGTCGCTGAGCTTGGCGATCGGTTAGAGCTTGGTGGTTATTTCAAGCACAACGACTGGAACCAAGTCGACCTGATTGCGCATGGCGACACGTCGATCGGGATTATCAATGGACACACGATGGTGGTGTTGATTGACGACGACGCGACTAAGGCAAAAGGCAAGGGGCTGATTGGGCTGCAATACTCCGGCCCCGTGGGAACGAGGATATCCTTCCGCAATATCCGCATTCGGACGATTTCGTAGCACTTCTCCCACAGGGCGTTACCTGCCTCCGTCCGCACTCTTGCAGGGCGCGGAAAGGCATGTGATCTTCTTCAGCTAATCTTCAGCTTGCAATACAAAGCTAACGGCGCCGAAAGGCCTCGGCTGTCTCGACGCAGAATATACTGATCGTGTAGCTAATTTATGGAGGAGTGTCCCCGATTCCATGAAAAGCACACTCAGCAAGTTCGATATTTTTGCAGGAGAAATCCAGAAGAACGCAATTTGGCTCGAAGCAGTGGCCGGCCTTGAGGAAGCGAAAATTAAAATGGAACAGGTCGCCGCTCGAAGCCCCGGAAAATATTTCGTCTATTGCAGCACGACGCGATCTGTCGTCGCGACACTCGAAACCCACCCGAAACCGGCGCACAAGGCAAAATCGAAAGGGCACTCGGCTTAACGCATGTTGCGTATTCGAAGAGATAAGAGAGATCCTTCGCTTCGCTCAGGATGACGGCCGTTGAGTTTTGGGCTGGCGTGGAAGCTCGGTCAAACGGACGCAGGCGAACAAACAAACTAATATTCTAATTGGAGGATCGTTGCTTTGAAGGCAGCGGTCTGTTTGTAGATGCGCGAATTTCCGGCGAGCGATTCTATTGTCTTGCTTGCGATGGGCGTGAGCTTGCCGTCTGATTCAAGCTCGCGAAACGCATTCGCAAGATCGACCGGATACTCGGAACTGGTCACCACCCAGCGCACGTGCTGCTCTTTCAAAATGCGCAGCAGCCCCGTCGCATCTTTGCATCGCTGCTGAAAGCGACCGGCGTTGAACGATCCTCAACATTTCATCAAGCTACCGAAGGCCCAGCGAACGCGAATCAAAGCGTACAACGCAGAGCAGCTTGCCAAACTGTTCGCGGCAACGACGCCCGATGAGTACCTGCGATATCTGTTCTTCCTTCGGACAGGCTGCCGCGAGCAGGAAGTACAATATGCTTCCTGGCGCGGCATCGATTTAGAAAATTTGCGTTACAGCGTTTCGGACGAAGGTAAGCGGATGTTGCGTTTGTTCCGAAGAACCACCAGGAGCCTCAGTCTGAAACCGGATTTGCCTACTGGTCCGTAAAAAGAATCGCTTTCTTCGGAACTGGCGCTTCCGTGAAGCCGGCATCGTCTTCGTGCAGCCAAAACAATAGGAATTGGGAAAATTGTCTGCACCATTTCTATGGCGCACTACGACAAGAGCACCTGTCGCATGTAGGCGATGTTCATCTTTAAGGCGTCTAGATTGTTTGTCGCTCCCCGACGGCCTGTTTGCTCGACAATGAACGCTATGTTGTAATTCTTATCGCGGACGAATTTCAACATTGCGTCGACGTGGAGCACGCCAGTGCCAATATCGACCGGCGTGCGATCCTGATTTGCGTCACGAACGTGAAGGTGCGTGATGCGTTCCGGATGTGCTTTCAAATATTCAAACGGATCATTGCCTCCATCAAAATAGTGTCCGATATCCAAATTGACCATGAACATCGGTGACATAGTTAGCAGCTTTGCCAGGCTTTCGGGGCTAGACACTTCGTTGGGATCTTGCGACAGCTGATGAGTATGGAATGCTGGACGAATCTGGTACTTCTCAGCATATGGCGCGATGCGAGGACCCATCGCGACACGAGTCTGATTTGTGCAGAACTTGTCCACAGATAGGGCTTGCATGTGGCGGAACACAGCGTCTATTTCGGGCTCCGTAAAATCATCGCCGATTGTCATCACGTACGAATAAAGATCTAGTCCCGCATCGTCGAACTTTTTGCGGATCTCGCGGAAACGATCAAGGGGCGCGTTGAGGCGCCATTGGCGCAGTTTGTCACGTTCG